>NZ_SJXI01000156.1:0-3451 GCF_004337455.1 Parafrankia sp. BMG5.11
CACCACACATTAATCGTCAGTAACCACCATCCAAATTTCGGTACCGGCCGCCACTAATCTTCGTTGCGCGCGGAATGCCACCGGTTTACGCGGAAAGATCCGCCGCCGCCGCGGCGGCAGGCCGGCTGGCCAGCCCGTCGTAGCGGCCGTCACCGGACACCGGCGGCCGTCAGCGAATGCCGGCGGCCGTCAGCGAATGCCGGCGGCCGTCAACGGATGGCGTCAGCGGGCAGCGGCGCCGGTCAGCGAGACGTCCAAGGTGGGTTTCGCGTTGGCCGGGAGCCACTGGCCGTCGCCGCCGGCCGTGCCGCTGCCGGCCACCGTGGGCAGTCGGCGCCAGCCCAGCCCGGGAGCGAGCAGGGAGAGGTCGCCACCGGGGCTGCGCACCAGGGGAAACCGCTCCTCCCAGGTCCCGCTCGCCGGGCCGGTGCCATCGGTGAACCCGACGACGAGCTCGGCGGGCAGCGACGCGCCGGCGGTCCCGATCTCGTCCGGGCCGGTGCCGGGACCGGTGGTGAGCACGAACGTGTGCGTGATCGTCACGGGGACGCCCCGGCGGATGCCTGGCTGCTCCCCGTGCCCGGCCGGGCCTGACCCAGCGACCACGCCCGACCCAGCGGCCGCGGCCGGTCTCCCCGCCGTCGCCGCGCCACCGGCTGCGTCCACCGGGACGGCTGTTCGCAGGGTGCGGACCTCCCCGCCGAGGCGGACGTGCAGCCGCGCATCCCCCGACCGGACGGGTGCCGTCCCAGCGTCACCGGGAATCCGTACCTGTACACGGATCTCGACGCGGCTCCCGGTGACCTGCCTCAGCGGCACGAAGGACCCCCGGAAGCTGCCCGGGACCGCCGGGTCGGCGATCTCGTCCGGCCGCAGGCGGAACATCGCCCGGTCCGGCATCCGGTCAGGCAGCGCGGCCGAGCCCGGCCCGATGTCCGCCGCGAAGACGACGGGTCCGTCGAGGTCGGGGGAGTTCCGCAGCGAGTGGTAGGGGACCTGCGTGTAGCGGCTCGGGACCGTCGGCGTCACCAGCACCACGGCCGGCCCGCCCAGGTCGTCCGGGAGCAGCGCGGCCAGGAAGTCGTTGCCCTCGTTGACCCCGCGCTGCACGTCGATCCGGGGCTGCAGGGTCGGCACCGTGATCGCGACGAGCCCGGCCACGGCCACGGCCACAGCGCCCGGACGGACCATGCGCCCGGCCAGGCCGCGCGCGGTGCCCGAGGCGGATGAGCCCGGGCGGCGGGACAGCGGCGACTGCGCCGGGAGGAACGTCCACAGCCATCGGGCGCCGTCGGCCGCGAGGATGACGACCGGGGTGAACGCGGCCAGATGGTAGTGCGGGCCAAGGCCGTTGCGCAGGCCCGGCATGGCAAAAGCGGACCCCCACCAGAACGTGTAGCCGGCCAGCACCACGCCCGTCGTCGCGAGCAGGAACAGGCGCTCGAGCCGCCGCCGCGGCGCCACCAGGCCGACGGCGGCCAGCGCGATCAGCGCGGCACCGCCGAAGAACCAGCTCGGCGCCACCTCGAGCGTCTCCTGGAGGGCGTCGAGCGCCAGCCGGCGGGTGAACAGGAAACTCGACTCGGACGGCAGGATCCGGCGCGGGCCGAAACCGAACCGGTCCAGTGGGTCCGAGGCCGACAGCGGCATACGCAGGGGCGATCCGGTGACCCGCCAGCAGTAGGCGAGCAGGGCGACGACCAGCGGTAGCGCGCCGATCACCGCCCAGCCCGAACGCCGCAGCAGCGTCCCGAGCTCCCGCCGTCGCCGCACAGCCGCGAGCACGATCACGGGAAGGACCACGAGCACGACGTCGAACGGCCGGATCAACAGCACCAGCCCCAGGCCCGCTCCGCCGCCGGCAAGGGCGGCCCGCGCCCCCGTCCGCGCACCGCGCAACAGCTCCGCGCTGGCCAGGACGAGCACGGCTGCACCCGGGGCGTAGGCGAGTGGCAGTGCCGTATGCAGGAGGACCAGCGGCGAGAGCGCGACGCCCACAGCGGCGGCCACCGCGCTCCAGGCATGGTCGAAGAGCTCGCGGGCGAGGCGGTACGTCCCGACGACCCAGACCCCGGCGACCGCGGCGGGCGCCACGGCCATCGTGCCGAACAGCGCCTGGGACAGCGCGAGCAACGCCGGCCAGCCCGGCAGGTACTTGGTGAACACGCGGCCGTCGTGCACACCCGTCAACCACGGCCGGAAGAACGGTTCGACGGCGCCCGCGTCCAGGGTCAGCCGCCCCTCGAGCAGCATCCGCGCCTGGAGGATGTACGCGGCCTCGTCCGCGTCGCCGGAGCCCTCCGGGTACAGCGTGACCCGCAGGACCAGGCTCGCGACGAAGGACAGGAGCGCGACCACCGCGACGACGCCGGCCGGCGACCGGAACCGGGACAGAGACAGGGACAGAGACGACCGGGCCCACTGGAACTGCCGGCTTTGCCGGAACCGCCGGCCTCGTGGGCCTGCGTGCGTGCCCGCTCCGGACGGCTCCGCGTGACCGGTGCCGTCGGCCAGGTCGACGGGTGTGCCCGGGAGCGTCCCGGCGGTGCTGTCCGCCGTGGTCGGACCACCTCCGGTCGACGCGCCGACCGGGGAGTCGACAGTCATCGGCGGCGGGGTGCGGCGGCGTCCGTCATGGTCGCGCCGTGATCCGGCGCGGCGCGTTCCCGGTCATCCGTGTCAGCCCCATCCAACCTCGATCACACCATTCATCCGTGATCTGTTGATCGCACCGAATGTGCCGTCCGCAGCGCCTGAAATGATAAGAAACCGCTCCGGGACGGCCGAAACCGGGGCTCGGCACCACGCGCCGGCCAGGGGCACCCCGGTGGACGTCGCGACCCGGCGGGCATGGGCAGCCCGGCGAAGGGGCCTGACGGGACCTGGTGGCTCGGCAGCGACGGACGGGCTGACGGATGTGGCGGGCCGACAGACGGGAGTGGGCCGGACGACAGGAGTGGGCTGGCAAACGGGGGTCGGCCGACCGACATGGGTGGCACGGTCGCCGTGGCGCCTCGGTCACTGTCCGGCCGGCGGCCCGGCGGCCCGGCCTCAGATCATCGGCAGTCCGGGTCCGGGACAATCTTGGTGTTGGCCGAGGGAATGTAGCCGTCGTCGTCGGCGAAATGTGTGGTGGTGTAGCCGCGGAGGCCGTGGCCGACGCATTTCGTGGCCAGGTTCCCGAAGTGATCCGGAAAATTGAACACCTCGGCCGGCGTGTCATCCCCGCGCCGGTTCAGGACGGGCGCGTCACCCATCCCCCGCTCGTCGTCGTCCAGGCGGCAGCCGGCGACCGCTCCGGACGCCGCGAGAACCACGAGGGCGGCAGCCGCGCAGGCCCGTCGGCGGTCGCGAGTGGCGGGCCCCATCAGCTGTCGCCCGCCACGTCCCCGGGCGTGGCAGGTGGCGGCGAGCCGGCCGGCAGGGAGCCCAATGGCCATGCTTTAAGTGA
>NZ_SJXI01000157.1:0-1218 GCF_004337455.1 Parafrankia sp. BMG5.11
CTAGTAGGACTTGATTAGGTCTGTCATTGGTTGTACTGACTGTCGTCTTCGTGTGTGTGGCGGTGGTTGGTATGGAACTGGGTGAGATGGGCCGTGTGCGGCCGGTGATCGAACGGTTCGCGGCGGAGATGTTCGCGGACCTGCCCCGGACGGACCAGCGGGGCAAGGGCGAGCTGTACGTGCGGGGGCTGCTGACGGACGGCAAGCGCAAGAGCATGGTCCCGATGGCTGCCCGCCTCGGCGTGGACCATCAGCAGCTGCAGCAGTTCGTGACCAGCTCGACCTGGGACTACACCCAGGTCCGCCGGCGCCTCGCCGGCTGGGCGGTCGCCTTCCTCGACCCGGTCGCGCTGGTCGTGGACGACACCGGCTTCCCCAAGGACGGGCCAGCCTCGCCCGGGGTGGCCCGGATGTACTCCGGTGCCCTGGGCAAGGTCGGGAACTGTCAGATCGGGGTGTCCGTTCACGCGGTCACCGACTGGGCGTCAGCCGCGCTGGACTGGCGGCTGTTCCTCCCGGCCTCCTGGGACGACACCACCCTGACCGACCCGACCGAGGTCGCCGGCGCCCGGGCCCGCCGTGAACGGGCCGCGATCCCCGACAGGGCGCGGCACCAGGAGAAATGGCGGCTCGCGCTGGACATGCTCGACGAGCTGGCCGGGTGGGGACTGCCGAGCAGGCCGGTCGTGGCGGACGCCGGCTACGGCGACGCCGCCGCCTTCCGCCAGGGGCTGACCGACCGGAACATCCCCTACGTGCTGGCCGTGAAGCCGACCGCGACCGCCTACCCGGCCGACGCGGTGCCGGTCACCGCGGCCTATTCGGGCAGCGGCCGGCCGCCCGCGTCGGCCTACCCCGACCCGCCCCGCGATCTGAAGACCCTGGTGACAGCGGCCGGACGGTCCGCCGGCCGGTACGTGACCTGGCGGCACGGCACCCACAGGACCCCGGCCAACCCGACCGCAGGGATGCGCTCCCGCTTCCTCGCACTCCGGGTCCGCCCCGCCAACCGGAACATCACCCGCAACCCCGACCGGAGCCTGCCGGAATGCTGGCTGCTGGCTGAATGGCCCCCTGGCCAGGCCGAACCCACCGACTACTGGCTGTCCACCCTGCCCGAGGGCACCCCACTACGGCACCTCGTCCGCCTCGCGAAGATCCGCTGGCGGATCGAACACGACTACCGCGAACTCAAAGACGGCCTCGGCCTCGACCACT
>NZ_SJXI01000158.1:0-13092 GCF_004337455.1 Parafrankia sp. BMG5.11
GCGCCAGTCGCCTACCCTACGACTCAGTTCGTAGTGTCCGCGGCGGATGTTGCGAACGAGGGTTATCTGCGCCGCAGTAGGGCCATGCAGAGTGTCAGACCTGGACCGAACGCCATCCCGATCGCTGTGCCGCCGATGTCGAGTCCATCGCGCAGTTGTTCGACGACGAGCAGCACGGTCGCCGACGAACAGTTACCTCGGGAGTTGAGGATCTGGCGGGTCGCGGCGGTCTGTGCCCTGTCCAGACCCAGTCGCTCCTCTACGACGTCGACGATGCGTAGCCCGCCGGGGTGCACGGCCCATCCCTGGACGTCGGCCCGCTTGAGTTCGAAGGGGTCGAGCAGTGCCGCGGTCGCCTCTTCGACGTGGTTCGCCAGGACGGCGGGGACCTTGGCGGACAGCCCCATCCGGAACCCATGGTCGGTGACGTGCCAGGTCATCAGTTCTTCGCTGGCTGGAGCGGTCACGGCCGTGGTGTCGATTACGTCGAGACCACGCTCAGCGTCGGGCTGGAGCACGATCGCCGCGGCGGCGTCGCCGAACAGGGCGTGCGCGACCACCTGTTCCAGGTCTCGTTCGGGAGTATCCGGCTGGATGTGCAGGGAGGTGAGTTCCACGCAGAGTACGAGGGCGGGTTGCCGGCGGGCCCGGACGAAGTCAGCGGCGGTTCCCATCCCCGGGATCGCCGCGTAGCAGCCCATGTGCCCGATCAGCAGCCGCCGTACCTGCGCTGACATACCGAGCTCACGGGCGAGCTGGATGTCCAGACCCGGTGTGCTGTAACCGGTGCACGACACGACGACGAACAGCCCGACGTCGGCGGCGTTCAGTCCGGCGTCCGTCAGGGCGGCTCTGACGGCCTGTAGTCCAAGGGGGTGCGCGTCCTCGACGTATCGCAGCATCCTGGTGGCTGTCGACCAGCCGCTGATGTCCTCGCGCCGCGGATCCACCACCCCGTGCCGGGTCCGGACTCCGCAGCCCATGAAGATCCGGCGAGCCATCCGGTCGCCTCGGTACCGTCGGTCGAAGACCTCGTCCCACAGGCTCTGCTGGTCGAAAACCCCAGGAAACGCTGTCCCGATCCCGGTGATCACGGCTGTCGTGCCCGGCTCTGCCCCGGCGCTCCTCGCGGGATCCCTGCTCGTGTCGGGAGTCTGTGCCCCCCTCACCACCGGGCCACGTTTGCGTCCGCGTCCGGGTCGCCTCCCAGCGCCGCGAGGCCCAACCAGTCCGCGCACACGTCCGTGGTCGCGGGTTGGAGAGATCCGCACCGAGCGTCCCGGTACAGCCGTTCCAGTGGGTGGCCGCGGCGGGTGACCGTAGTCCCGCACGCCTCGATGACGGAGGCCGCCACATCCTGCGCGGTCTGCCCAGCGAGCAGTTTCGCTCGCCATACCCACCGGTTCGTCGCCGCTGATCCGGGATCGGCCTCCACCCGCCGGGCGCACTCGTCGATCACGACGTCGAGCGCTGCGAGGGCGACGTCCGCGTGACCGAAGCGGGCCCGCACGGCGGGAAGGCCGACCAGGCCCTTCGGTATCCCCGCTGCCGTTCGGCCTCGCGCGTGTTCGATTCCCGCGTTGAAGGTGGCTCGGCCGACCCCGGCGTAGACGGCGGCGTAGGAGGCCACCAACCACTGCGGCATGATCTGCGCGATCAGCAGGCTCAGCCCCTCCAGCCCGCCGACCAGCGCGTCCGCCGGAACCCACACGTCCAGGCGCAGGTCGTGGCTGCCGGTACCCCGCATGCCGAGGGTGTCCCAGTTGGGCTCGACGGTCACCCCGTTCCCGGCTGGAACAAGAAAATGACTGACTCTCGTCGCTGGGCCCGCCGCAGCCGCCAGATGGTCTTCGTCCGGCTGTTCGCCTTCGGAATGGTCTTCGGCTGCGCGCGCGGCGACGAAGTAGACGTCCGCGTGCGACGCACCCGAGCAGAAGGACTTGAGGCCGGTGATCCGGTAGCCGTCGCCCTCACGGCGGTAGGAGGTCCGCAACGCGGACAGTCGCGAGCCGGCGCCCCGTTCGCTCATGGCAACGGCGATGAACGAGCCGCCGGCGGCCTGAGTCAACATCCGGTCGCGCGCGGAGAAATAGGACTCCGGCGCCCCCATCGCGCGGGCGAGCTCGTCCGGAGTCCCGGCCAGCGCGCCCAGGACCGAGGTGTGCATGTTCAGGGCCAGGGCGGTCGAGCCGCTGGCTTCGGCGAGTACCCGCGCGGCATTGGCCCACTGCGCGAAACCGCCGCCATGACCACCGAACCGCCGGGGTACGAGCAGCCCCAGCAGACCCGCCTGGCGCAGATCGTCGAGGTCGGCCGCGGGCAGCTCCCCGCAACGATCTGCGTCGCCGGCGCGCCCGGCGATCGCTGCGACGACGCTGTGGGCGAGTTCCGCTCCGTCGGCGCGCGGTGCCCGCGATTGCGCTGGTACCGCGTCGTGTCCGCCCGGTTTCCGCATGCCCACCTCCCACACGCCCGGCTCCAGGAGGTCCGGACCGGCTGACGGGCCCGGACCCTGCGCATCAGCGGACCGTTCAACGCTCATCGAAGTTCCCTTCTTGTCCCGACGGCCTGGTAGACACCCGCGGTGGAGTCGGTCGGCACCATCCGCACCGAGTCGGCTTGACGGACGAGCCAACGGACGTAGTCAGGAAGCGAGGGGCGAAGGCCGCCAACGACAGTCATCTCGATGCCGTACCGATCCAGCGCCGCGCCCAACCGGTCGGGCGACACCAGCAGGCGCGGATCGTGTATTCGAGGCGGCGGGCCACCCGGCAGGCGCTCGGCGAGACGCACCAGACCGATCCGGCAGAACAGCGTGTCCGCGAGCGTGTCGATCACCAACGTTCCGCCCGGAGCGAGGACTCGCCCGATCGCCGTGCAGGCCGCGTCGAGATCCTCGATATGCTCGAACATCTCGCCAGCGACGACGCAGGAGAACTTGCCGTCGGGGAATGGCAGGCGCGTCACGTCGGCCTGGACTGCCTCGACGCCGTGGTCACTGGCCTGGCGGAGTGCCAGCGAGGATAGATCGACACCGATGTGCCGCCATCCCGCGAGCTTGCCAGTCAGTACCCGCGCGAGCAGGCCGCCACCGCAGGCAAGGTCGAGCAGCGGGGCGCCGGTGCGAGGTGGGGCCGGGATGAGGCGGGCGCGCGCCTCGGCGAGCCAGTGCAACGCCGCGAACCGTCCGTGAGTGGGCCACCACTGGTCGGCGAGGTCGTCGTACTGCGCGGGATCGTTGCGGCGCCGGCGCGGCAACCGCCGTCGTCCGTTCGGGCTCGTCGCCGCGGGCCTTTGATCGCACGATTCCGGAACGATCCGATATGGGTGAAACATCGATTCCGGCCGGTGTGTCGACCTGTTCACGTGGCTCCCCGAAGGAATAGTGGCAGAATCTAAATGAGATGTTCCAGAGATGATGCGGATCTGTAGGGCCGGCCCGTTTCCATGAAATCGGTACAACAATCACACGTCGGAAAATTTTCTCGTCCGGCCATGGGTCTTTCGTCGATCATCTGTCATCAGCTCAGGTACGTGCCGGCGGCGACAACGAGCGCAACGTCGAGCGCGGCGACTGCCATCGCGATCCGGAAGGCATGGCGGTCGCCGAGCCGGAGACCCAGCACCGTCAGCGCCGTCACGGCGACCAGGATGGCGACGCGCCACAGGCTGAGGTCCGCCGGTCCCAGCACAGCGACAGCGGAACCCGTTGCGAGCAGGAGTGCAGCGGACCGCCGCGAACCGGCCGCCCCGAGGTGTTGCGGCAGGCCGCGCACCCCGGTCCGGGCGTCGGTGGCGAGGTCGGGAAGGGTGTTCGCGAAGTGCGCGCCCGAGCCGAGCAGAGCGCCCGCCAGCAGCAGCCACCAGGGCGGTGCTGGATGATCAGGAAGCCCCAGTACGACGAACGCCGGCAGCAGGGCGAACGAGAGAGCGTACGGGAGGACGGACAGTCTGGTCGCCTTGAGTCCCAGGTTGTAGGCCCATGCACCAGCGACTGCGCAGAGATGGGTCCAGCCCGCCGGGCTACCCGAGGCGAAGGACAGCGGAACGCACGCGACCAGCGCGACCACGCAGGCGAGGGTGACCGGCCCCGGCGCTACTCCGCCGGCGGCGATCGGCTTCTCCGTTCGGCCGCCCGCCGCGTCGCGCTCCTGATCGATGACGTCGTTACTCCAGCCAATCGACAACTGCCCCGTGACGACCGCGGCCGCCACGGCGGCGATACCCGAGGCGGAGCGCCCGCTGGAGATCGCCAGTGCGGTGGCGAAGAGCGTCACCGCCGCGGTCGGCTCCGGATGACAGGCCCGCACCAGCGCAGCGAACCGCCCCGTGTCCGCAGGCGTCGCAGTGGTGGGCACCCGCTTCACTCCGCATCGTGCGGACGGAAGACCCGTACCGCCGGATTCGACCGGCGCGGCAACGTTGATGGCCAGCGAACTATTGGCGGCCGATCTTCGCGACTGGGACACCACGGGTACGCCTCTGTGTTCATCGAAAGAATCTTGTCGACCCCCTTTGGCGTGGAACGTCCACACCGGTATCGAGCGGCGTGGACTCCTGGATGACGACCCAGCGCATCGCGGATCACGGCGAACAGCCTTTGCCGCAAGCCTTTCCTGGACTGCAGTCCGGTCCAGCAAGTGTGGCAGCAGAAGCTGCCTGTGTTGTGCATGTCGAGGCTGAAGGAGCACGGCGGACCACACCCACCCACCCGCGGCCTGTCCGCCGTCCGGTAGGCCGCGGGATTCGCGGGCCAGGAACGCCGAAGCGACCTGCGCGGTCGTCAGGCCGCCGACCGCGCGCAGGGAGCTGCGACGGTGCATGCCCGCGATCCACTCCGGATTACGCGTCTCGGTCGCAGCGCCCAGACCCGCAAACATCGTGATCACGTATTCCTCTTTCGGTCCTTTCGTCCTGCGCCCGGCCGGGCGCTCGCCCCTTTGGCCGCGGGACACCGGATCTGGACGTGTCGGCCGCCACCGTTTCCGCCGTGCCGACGCCGGGCAGCCGATCGCGGGCTTGGTCGGCTCGTTCCCTGAGGTGGCGCAGGGCTGCCCTCCAGGGCGGCGACTTCGCCCGCCGAACGCATCGTCAGGGCCCTGGCGGTCAACGCCGACGGCCCAGTCCTGGCACCCCACAGGGTCGGCCGTAGAAAGGCCGCGCGACAACGGCGGGTGGCTACGGCGTCGCGCAATCCTCGGGGGAGCCTCAGGGGATCGAAGCGAGCGGCCAGATCTGGCCGGTGGTGCTGTCGATGAGCGCGGCTTGGCTGATCCGGGCGGCGAGCGGGAGGACGTCGTAGACGGTGGCGGCGGCAACCGGAAGCTGCGCGAGGCGGGCCCGCGGAACGAGGGCGCAATGCGGTAGCCACCTGTCGATCTCGTAGTGCTGGTGGATGAACGCCCCGGTGGCTCGGACGGCCCGGACGGCCTCCTGCTGCCGGCCGACAAGTCCCGCCTGGCCGGCCGGAATGAGCGAGATGCGGCCGCGGCGGAAGGCGCCGAGCGCGTCAAAGGTGATCTCCATGGGTCCCCGGTCGGGGAGGGCCTCGATCGCGGCCTGAACGCTGCCGAGATCCCATCGCAGCAGGACCACATAGGACAGGTGAGGACGGTGGAGACGGTGAGTGTGCGAGCGGAGCGTCGGCACGCCTCGCTCCTCGAGCCGATCCCACAGGTCTCGCAGCGCACGGTCGGCACGGGAATCGAAGAGCAGGCAAATCCCGAGAGCCACGATCTAACGGTAGCCGATCACATCCGTTACGCAGTCGAGACCGCTCAACCTCGCGCAGGATGGACCTGTGGGGTGCCAGAACTCGGCCACCGGCGTTGATCTGGTCTTTTAGGCGGCTCGTTCGTATTCGTTGATCAGGCCACCGAGGACGGGTCGGCGCTTGATCCGTGCCGTCGTGACGTCGGCGATTGGATGGTCGGGCCGGGGTGGTTGAAGGCGGAGCGCGCGGTGCGGGCGTCGTCCGTTGTAGTGCCGTGCGTACTCGGCCAGGACGGTGCGCAGGTGCCGCTCACCGACGATCAGCATCCGGTCGGTGACCTCGGTCCGGACGGTGCGGACGAACCGTTCCGCGTAGGCGTTCGCGGGGGGTTCGGGGTGGGATCCTGACCGTGGTGATGCCGGCGTCGGCGAGGACCGCGTCGAACGACGCGGTGAACTGCCCGGCCCGGTCACGGATCAGGAACTGGAAGTCGGCCGCCCGGTCACCGAGGTCCATCACAAGGTTGCGGATCTGCTGGGTGGTCCAGGGCTCGTCCGGGTGGGCGGTGACCTCGGGGATATGGACGGAGCGGGAGCCGACCTCCAGGACGAACAAGCAGTACAGACGCCGCAGTATCACGGCGCAGTCGTGGGTGATCCCGCACAGGGTTGCGAGGCCGAGGACGAGTTCCGCCATCGCCGCTGTGGGGTTGGCGCGGTCGGCTCCGTCCGCCATCACCCGCTGGACGGTGGTCCAGAAGAACGCGGGGTCGGTGTAGGCGGTCATGATCTCGATTGCCGCCGGCAGGCACGCCGCCGGGCCGTCAGGGACGCTGCCCATGGTCTGCTCCCTCGATCGGCCAGCGCCTGACAGTAGTTGCAAGTGATGTGCAGTTGCACACTAGGTGCGTAACCGAGGTGTGGGATCTCAGTCCCGGCCGGTCGAGGTGTCCCGAAATGCGGTGATGTGCTGCTCCGTGCATGGCCAGCCCGCCTGCGCCGAATGCCAGCCCGAGACGGGGCGTCTACCACCATCTGGCCGCCGCCCAGCTCGATGGGCTTCCGGCAGACCGAGGCGACTCGCCGTAGGTCCACCCGCTGCCCGGTTTTCCGGTGCGGCGGGTGGACGTCACGTGGGCTTAGCGCCTGTCCCGCCGGTCAGGCGGGGGTGTCGCTCGCCCGCTGACGGCACCGGCCGCGGGCAGACCGGCTGTGACATCGAGGACGAGGAAGGCCAGGAGGGTCACTCCGAGCACGGGCAGTGCCCAGCCGACCGCGGCGGTGATCAGGACCAGGGCGACCAGCGCGGGCCGGGGTAGCCGCCGCCAGGTGCCCCGGGCGGGGGCCGGGCCGACGAGGCCTGCCTGGTCGGTGCGGGTGGGTCGGCGCTGCCACCACATGCGGTAGCCCCAGACGATCACGCAGATGAGGCCGATCGCGAGGCTGGCCAGCAGGATCTGGTTGGCCGCCCCGAACAGAAGACCCATGTGCGCGGCGATGCCGATCTCATGGGGTGCGAACGGGGACCGTCCGGCGGCCAGACGCCTGTGCCTATCAGGGTCAACCTAGGCCTCAAGCAAGACCGTGCGCCGTGCCGCCGGCCGGTCCCCGTTCCCCACCGCCAGGGCACCCCGCGGGGACTGTCGGGGTGGTGTGGTCTGGTGCTCGTGGTCCGAGCCCGCCCGCGTGGATCCCCACCCCTGTTCGTGCAGATCAGAGCCCTGTCGAGCTCTCCAAGTCGAAGACCGGGGGCCGCGCGGGTCGCTGGGGTCACGAACGGCTCATCGGATGTCGCGCCATCGAGCGCTGCCATGAGAGTGCCGCGTGCCCCGCCCAGGGCCTCGGTCCTGGCCGCCGAACGAGAAGGGAGAGGCACGGGGTGAAGGTGTTCTGTGGGATCGACTGGTCCGAACGGCATCATGACGTCGCCGTGGTTGACGAGGCCGGGACGCTGGTAGCGCGGGCGAGGATCGGCGACAACGCCGGCGGGTTCGCCGATCTGCTCGAGTTGCTCGGCGCCGCCGGGGACAGCCCCGAGAGCCTGGTGCCGGTGGCGTTGGAGACCCCGCGCGGGCTGCTGGTCGCCGCGCTGCGGGCGACGGGACGGCCGGTGTATGCGATCAACCCGATGGCCGCGGCCCGCTACCGCGACCGTCACTCCGTCGCCCGGGCCAAGTCCGACCACGCCGACGCGGTGATGCTCGCGAACATCCTGCGCACCGACGCGCCCGCCCACCGGACCCTGCCCGCCGACAGCGAGGCCGCCCAGGCGGTGGGAGTGCTGGCCCGGGCCCAGCAGGACGCGGTCTGGCACCGCACCCGCATCGCCAACGAACTGCGCTCCCTGCTCCGCGAGTACTACCCCGCTTTCCTGACCCTGTTCGCCGGCAAGCCCTCCGGCGTCGCCGACCCGGTCGCCCGCGCGGTCCTGGCCGTCGCGTCGACCCCGGCGGCCGCCGCCCGCTGCTCCCGGCCACGGTTCGCCGCGGCGCTACGCCGGGCCGGCCGGAAGCGGGGGATCGACGGGTCGGTAGAGACCATCCGTGCCGGGCTGCGGGCACCGGCACTGCGCCAGCCGGGCGGGGTGGAGGAGGCCTTCGGCCGCCAGGCGCTCGCGCTGCTGGGCATCCTCGACGCCGCCTGCCGGGCCGCCGACGACCTCGCCGACGCCACCCGCGAAGCGTTCGCCGCGCACCCCGACCACCAGGTCATCACCAGCTTCCCCGGCCTCGGGGACCTCCTCGGCGCCCGGGTCCTCGCCGAGATCGGCGACGACCGCACCCGCTTCCCCGAGGCTCGCAACCTCAAGGCCTACGCCGGCTCCAGCCCAGTCACCCGCGCCTCCGGCCGCAGCCGCACCGTCGTGCACCGCCGGGTGAAAAACCAGCGTCTGGCGTCCGCCGGACATCTGTGGGCCTTTGGCTCCCTGACCAGCTCGGCCGGGGCACGGGCCCACTACGACCGCCGCCGCGGCGGCGGGGACCGGCACAACGCCGCCAGCCGCCACCTGTTCAACCGGCTCCTCGGCACCCTCCACCACTGCCTCGCCACCGGTCAGACCTACGACGAACAGCGCGCCTTCCCGCCGCCGCGGATGGAGGACGCCGCTTGATCAGACAAGTGGACCCCCGTCCACGAGGACATCCTTTGGGAGCATCCAGTCCCATGGAGACCTCACCACCGCCGAATCCCTACGAGGAGGCCGCCGCCGAGTACTCGGCTCGCAACAAGTCGAACGTGTGGAACGCCTGCTACGAACGGCCCGCGATCCTCGCGCTCCTGCCGGAGATCTCCGGGCAGCGGGTGCTCGACGCCGGGTGCGGCTCGGGCGCCCATGCCGCCGAGCTGCGCAGCCGTGGTGCCAGCGTCATCGGGCTCGACAACAGCGCCGCTCTCCTGAGGATCGCCCACCGTCGGCTCGGGCCGGACGCGCACCTGCACCTGGCCGATCTCGGTGATCCCCTACCGCTGCCCGAAGCGGACGTCGACGTCGTCCTCGCCAGCCTGGTGATGCACTACCTCCAGGACTGGACACCGACGTTGCGGGAGTTCCACCGGGTACTGCGGCCCGGGGGCACGTTCGTCATGTCGACCCACCACCCGTTCATGGACTACACCCTGTCCGGCAGCGAGAACTACTTCGCGCACGAGCAGTGGCCAGTTCTCTCTTAAACAGGAGGATCTACGGGCAAGATTGGCCGGACTCGCTGGGCAACAGTGTCCTCCGGCCTAATCGTCGAGGGACAGTCCCATTTAAGGGCGTCAACCCCGGCCGGCGTGTGGTCCACGGGGGGCGGGCGAGCCTGGCTGAGTGCCCCGTCGCCGCCCGCCGGCATGGCCGCTGGACTCGCCGGAGTTCAGCGCCTGGTGTCCACGGCGCGGACTCGGAGGATGCGGCCTGGCCAGCCACCGGCCTTCGGGCCAAGTCTGGTCCCCGGTGGCTGGCCGCCCCCCGTACGGCGTCGCCAGATTAGCCGCGTATCAGGGCAAGGCCGAGCTTCGCTGCAGGTCATCGCGTCCCGTCTGTCCTGTCCTGTCCTGTCGCGCCCGGCGGGCCTGGAACAATCACCGCGATGGTAGGTGACCGAGGTGCGGCGGATGGTCATGCCGTGATGGTGGCCGCCCACCGGTCGCGACGCCGGGCGAAGGAAGACCGAAGGACGATGACGCCGAGGGGACGATGACAGAGCTGGGACCGGAGCGGGAGCCGGCGGCAGCGGCGCCGGGTACCGGGCTGGGGGCGGTCTCGACCGACGAGGAGCTGCGCGACGCGGTCCTGGCCCTGCTGGGCACCTCCTATGACCGTGCGGTGGAGAGCCGCACCGGCCTGTCCAAGACCACGGTGAACGACCTACGTAACGGACGCCGCCGGCTCACCCTGAAGACCCTCACCCTGATCGTGGAGACATACGACCCGACGCGTCGTGACGCCTGGTTGGACGCGTGGCACCGGCTGCACCCGCGCGCTGTGTCGCGGGTCCCCCGACCAGCGGAGCCGCCCGCCCGGCCGGCTGGTCCCGGTTCCCGCCCGTCCGCGGTTGCCAACCCGGAGGCCCTGGACCGGGGCGAACCCGACGATCCCGCAGACTGTCCTGCCCCGCTCGATCGGCCGCAGCGTGCAGAGGGCCCGGATCCCGCTGACGATTCCTCCCGGGCCGACGGCCCCGACCCCGCCGGTGACCCGCAACGCTTCGGCCGTCCCACACATGCGGCACCGGCCAGCCGTCCGGCCGCGCCCGGCTTGCGGCAGACCGTTCGGCTGCTGGCCGGTGCCGCATTCGTCGCCGCTGTGGCGGCCGTCGTCGCAGCGGTGCTCGTCCTGACCGGCGGCGATTCCGCCGTCGATCCGGAGCCGGGCGGCGGGCCGCCCCCGCCGGGACCGGTGGGCGCCGCGGGTCTGCCGCCCTACGGCCCAGGGGGCCCCGGAGCCGCTGCTCCAGTTGGCGGACCCGGTCCGCCGCCGGCCATCGGCGCGCGGCCGGCGGCCGACGCCGAAACCGCCGTACACGGCGGGTGCTATAGCCTGTCGCTGCCGACCAGGGCAGATGTCATCGACGGGCAGGGCAGCGAGACCACCGGCATCCGGCTGACGGCCGCGTCGTACAGCTACTTTGCGGCGTGGAACCCGTCTGCGGCGGTGGGTGGCAGGCTCAGCGGCCCGCCGGCCGCGGGCCGGCGTTTCGTGGGTGCGGCGTGGGCGGATCCAGCGACGACAGACTCCACGCCCGCTCATCATCCCGGCAACGGCAGATTCTATCCCGGTGAAGTGCTGGAGCTGACCGACCAGAACTGCTTCACGGTCCAGCCCTACAACATCGGGTACGGCGGGTACTCGGGCATCACGACGCGTATCTACGTCTTGTCGATAGACGCGTCAGACACCTCGGTGCTCCCGCGGGAGGCCCACCAGCGCGCCGGCCTGACCGAGCACGACCTAGCGCGGCACGGCGTCGACGTGCTCGGCTACTTCGCTGTCCCGTCGCCGGCATGGTCCGGCGGTTGATGGTGGGCACGCCGGCAAACAGCCCGGCCGCAGACACGTACACCACGCTGTGGCCCACCCGGCTTCCGCAGTTCGTATTAGCCGCGAGTCGCTGGATCTGGGCCTTGACCTGGGAAGACAGATACGGCGGCATCGCCGCGCGTGTGCCCACAGCCTGATCCCGCGTTCTCGCAGGTCACGCGTCTGCGCGGCGGCATAGATCGGTGTGTTGGGCACGCCT
This sequence comes from Parafrankia sp. BMG5.11, assembly GCF_004337455.1. Lineage (NCBI taxonomy): Bacteria > Bacillati > Actinomycetota > Actinomycetes > Frankiales > Frankiaceae > Parafrankia > Parafrankia sp. BMG5.11. Next base: position 11,436 of record NZ_SJXI01000158.1, read on the forward strand.
TTGTTCGCTTCGCCCACGTCCACGCATGGGAGCGTGGACACACGATCACGGTCGCTGGCGCGGGAGTCGCCGGAGGCCTTGATCTTGTGCGCCGGACACGGCATCACCCCACGTCAGGGCCGTCGATCACCCATCCGGGGCACGGTGTGGGCACACGCTGTACCGACGGGTAGCTCCGTTGTTGCAGGTCACACGTGGTTTCCGGCTGCCCGTGTGCCCACCTGCTGCGGAACCCGGGGGACACATCCCGCCCGGATAACGTCACCCGAGCACCACGGCGTACGGATCTCCCCGCGGGGGCGAGCGGGTAACGGTCAGCCGATGGGCCACCATCCCGGCGTTCAAATGTTGATCCAGATCAGCCTCGAGCCGAGCGGGCTGACCTTGTGTGGGCCTGGCTGGCGGGTCATGGGAGTCGGGATCCGAGCAGGATCGATGATGTTCCGGCGGCGAGACCGAGGATGAGGGTCAGGCCGATGAACCAGGTGGTGATTTCGCGGTGTTCGGTGGTGTAGCCGATGGAGCTGCCGAGGTTGCGGTAGACGGCGGCGAGTTCGTCGCCGGAGGTGGCTTCGTGGGCGGTACCGCCCGAATCATCGGCGATGGTACGTAGCGCTTCTCTGTTGACGGGTACGGGGATGTGTTGGCCGCCGACGTCGAGGGTGCCGTCCTGGGTGCTGTGCACCGGCACGCCGACGGCGCGCGCCGCGGCGACGCCCTGGTCGTTCGGCCGGCCGCGGGTGGTCTCCCCGTCGGACATCAGCACGATCGCCGCGGGCGGGGGCGTGGCCTGCCTGTGGGGCTCCAGAACCCGGGTTTCGGCCTGTGAGCTGGTCTTTTGCGGTTGACGGGATCTTCTGTGGAAGTGGTCAGGCATCCCATGTTCTTAGGTGTCAAGCGGCGGGTTCGAGTGTGGCGTTCTGTGGCCAGGCGGTTGCTTCGTTGTAGGGGGTGTTGGTCTTGAGGTAGCCGTGCAGGATGCCGACGAGGCGGTTGCCGAGCTGGCGCAGGGCGGCGTGGTGGCCGGTGCCGCGGGCGCGGACGGCGTCGTAGTAGGCGCGGGCGCCGGGTGAGGCTCGCAGGGCGCAGAAGGCCTGCTGGTGCAGGGCGTCGGCGAGCCGGTCGTTGCGGGCGTAGCGGGCCATGACGACGGTCTTCTTGCCGGAGGCTCGGGTGATGGGGCTGGTGCCGGCGTAGTTCTTGCGCGACTTCGCGTCGGCGTAGCGCCGTGAGTCGTCGCCGAACTCGGCGAGCACCCGGGCGGCGAGGACCGGTCCCAGGCCGGGCTGGGAGCGCAGGAGCTCAGCGTCCGGGTGCTGGCCAAAATGGGCATCGACCTGCTCACCGAGCCGGTCGATCTCGGTGTTGAGCGTGCCGATCAGCCCGGTCTGGGCGCGCACGACCGCGCCGTAGGCGGCGGCGGTGGCCGGGCGGACCTGTAGCTGGCCGGCTTGGAACGCGGCCCGGATCTTCCGCGCCTTCTCTGCGATGTCGCGGCGGCGGGCCCGCTTGAGGGCGGCGGAGATCTGCGCGACGGTGAGGCGCCGGGCCAGGTCCGGGGTTGGAGTCTTGCCGAGCAGTTCGAGGGTGTCGGCGGCGGCCAGGTCGTCGAAGGCGGCCACCGCGGGGGCGTGTCATGACGACGGCTCTGCCGCAC
>NZ_SJXI01000159.1:0-35197 GCF_004337455.1 Parafrankia sp. BMG5.11
CCTCGACGGTGACCTCGGCGACAAAGGCGCCGCGCCGGGGCACGGCGTCCACGAAGCCCTTCTGCGCGAGTTCGATGAGGGCCTCGCGGACCGGGGCCCGGCTGATCCCGAGCGCGTCGGCGACCTCATCCTGATCGATCTTGCTGCGCGGCGGCAGCGCACGAGAGACGATCGCCTCCCGGATGAAGCTGGCCGCCTCGTCCTTGAGGTTGCCGTAGCGCCGCCGACCCGAGGCGAGCAGCCGGATCGCGCTCGGGTCAGCGTCACGTGTCGTCACGGGAGGCTCACGTGGCCGTCCGGGGCGGGCGCCCTCGGCGCGGGCGTTCGCCCGTCATGTCCGCATCCTCTGTCACGACACCGCGGGATAGTCGCTCGATGCGGCGGTCTCCGCCGCTTCCTTCATGTACCTGACCACGTAGCCTCCGAAGTCCTCGAGCTTCGGGTCACCGTTCGCGCGTTGGTAGCCCTGCTCCAGGACGGTCGCCAGCTTCCATTTTGCCAGCACCAGGTAGTAGTCGAAGTCATCCACCTGCCGGCCGGAGCGCTCCGCGTAGAACGCGAGGAGCTTCGAGCGGGGCGGCATGCCGACGAGGTACTCGTTGTCCGAGGGGCCGGTGGGGTCCTCCGGCCAGCTGTGCAGTGCCCAGGCGACGTCCAGCTTCGGGTCGCCGACGGTGCCCATCTCCCAGTCGAGGATGGCCGCGAGCCGGGCCGGCGTGCCGTGCCGGAACATGACGTTCGGGAACTGGTAGTCACCGTGCATGATCCCGGGGACGAAGTCGAGCGGCCGGTGGCACGCCAGCCACCGGGTCGCCTCGTCGAGCCCGGGGACCTCCCGGGCCCGGATCCGCTCGTAGAAGCGGATCCAGCGCGCGACCTGCCGGTCGTGGTAGCCGTCGGGACGGCCGAGGTCGCCCAGGCCGCGGGCCCGCCAGTCGAGGGCGCCCATCTTCACGATGCCGTCGATGAGCTCGTAGGCCAGCCCGCCGCGCGCCTCGAGGTCGGTGTCGAACGGCGGCGCCCACCAGCCCGGCGTGTTCATCACCGACCAGCCGTCGACGACATCCATCAGGTAGAAGGGACGGCCGATCACGCTCGGGTCCGCGCAGGCGGCGATACCGTCGGCGACGGGCACGTCGGTACCGGTGAGCGCCTCGATGATCCGCCACTCGCGCAGGATCCCGGCGTCGCGCTCGGCCGGTGCCGCGGCGGGCGGCTTGCGCAGCGCGGCGCGGCGCGGAACTCGCCCCGGCTGACCTCGAAGATCTCGTTCTGCCGGCCCCCGGAGAGCAGCCGCACCTGGACGGGCAGGCCCTGGGTGTCCAGCCACCGGCCGAGCGCGTCGACGTCGAGCGCCGAGCCGGTGTCGCTCGCCACCTGGCTCACTGGTCCGCGCCCGCGGGCTCGAGGAACTCGGCCCACTTCTTGCGCGCGGCCTCCTGGCGCAGCGGCAGCCACTGCGTCGGCCACAGGCCCTCGGTCGGCGTTCCCTGCCTGAGCACAGCGCGGGCGACCGTCACCCGGTGGATCTCGCTGGGGCCGTCCGCCAGGCCCAGGATCATCGAGCCGGAGAACCACTCGTTGAGCGGCAGGTCGTTCGTCGTCCCGAGCGCGCCGTGCACCTGCAGCGCCCGCTGGGTGATGTTGTGCATGACCTGCGGGGTCAGCACCTTCACCGCGGCGATGTCGTGCCGGACGGCCCGGTAGTCCTTCAGTTTGTCGATGCGCCACGCCACGTACAGCACGAAGAGCCGGAACTGGGTGAGCTCGGCGTAGGAGTCGGCGAGATAGTTCTGCACCGACTGCTTCTCGCTCAGCCGGCTGCCCTTCGTCTCGCGGCTCAGGGCCCGCTCGACCATCATGTCCAGCGCCCGGCGGGCCTGGCTCACGGTGCGCATCGCGTGGTGGATCCGCCCGCCGCCGAGCCGGGTCTGGCTGATCGCGAAGGCCTGCCCCTCGCCACCCAGCACGTTCTCGACCGGCACCCGGACGTCGGTGAAGCGGACGAGGCCGTGCGTGCCCTGACCGGGCACATCCTGCCCGAACAGGGCCATGTTGCGCTCGATCTCGATGCCGGGGGTGTCGCTCGGCACGATGAACATCGACGCGCCGTGGTGGATGCCGACGTCGGGGTTGGTGACCGCCATGACCAGGTAGAACGAGGCCCACTTGGCGTGCGAGGCGAAGAACTTCAGGCCGTTGATCACCCAGCCGTCGCCGTCCCGCTCGGCCCGGGTGGTGAACATGCCCGGGTCGGAGCCGCCCTGCGGCTCGGTCATCGCGAAGCAGGAGACGATGTCGCCGTCGAGCAGCGGCTGGAGGTAGAGCCGCTTCTGCTCCTCCGTGCCGTAGTGGGCGAGGATCTCGGCGTTACCGGTGTCGGGCGCCGCCGTACCGAAGATCACCGGCCCCCAGGCCGCCCGGCCGATGATCTCGTTGAGCAGGGCGAGCTTCACCTGGCCGTAACCCTGGCCGCCGAGCTCCTGGCCTAGGTGGCAGGCCCACAGGCCCTGGTCGCGGACCTGCTGCTTGAGCGGGCCGACGATGCGCCCGATGACCGGGTCGATCGGCCGCTCGAAGACCTGGTGCCGCCACAGGGCGTCGAGGGGCTCGACCTCCTCCCGGACGAAACGCTCCGCCCAGTCCAGCTTCTCCTGGTACTCCGGCTCGGTCTCGAACTCCCACACGGCGCGCCTCCAGCGATCCCGGGATTGCTTTCTCAAGTCGACAATATATTATTTGGCAGGTGACGAGCAACGCCTCCCCCTCGACGCCGCGGCCGCTGCCGGCGGTGGACGATCTCAACGCCTTCTACTGGTCCGCGGGCCGCGACGGCGTTCTGCGGTTCCAGCGCTGCCAGGACTGCGCCTCGCTGGTACACCCGCCCCAGCCGGTCTGCTGCTACTGCCACTCCGACCGTCTCGGGGTCACCGAGGTCAGCGGCCGCGGAACGGTCATCGGCGTCACCGTCAACCACCAGCCGTGGGAACCGGCCTTCCCTCCCCCGTTCGTCGTCGCGTCCGTCGCGATCGACGAGGATCCACGGGTCCGCGTGATCACCGGTCTGGTGGACATCCCGACCGAGGACGCGGCCGTCGGGCTGCGCGTCCACGTGCGGTTCGAGCAGGCCGAGGACGTGTGGCTCCCGGTCTTCGCCCCGGTGCCGGGGGAACCGGGGCCGGCGGAGACCGCGTCAGAGGAACCGGGCCCGGCGCAGGGCGACGAATCGCGACGGGGCCTGGTGTTCGGGCCTCTCCCCGACGACGTCATCGCCCCGGCGGAGCACGCGCGCCACGTGCGGCCGATGGTCCGCGCCGACAAGTTCGAGGACCGGGTGGCGATCACCGGGATCGGTATGTCCCCGGTCGGCCGGCGGCTGATGCTGCCGCCGCTCACGCTGGCCGCGGCCGCGGCCAGGGCGGCGGTCGCCGACGCCGGCCTGGAGCTGTCCGACATCGACGGACTCTCCACCTTCCCCGGAGGGGAGCTGATCGGCGGCTTCACCGAGGGCGGGGTGACCGCGCTCGCCGACACTCTCGGCATCCGGCCCACCTGGTACAACGGCGGCTCGGAGACGTTCGGCCCCGGCGGCGCCGTCGTCGCGGCCATGCTCGCGGTGGCCGGCGGCCTCGCCCGCCACGTCCTGTGCTTCCGTACCGTGTGGCAGTCCACCTACGCCGCCCAACAGCGGGCCGCCAACCCCGGCGGCAGCAGCCCGTACGGCATCGGCGGTCGCGGCGGCCGGATCATGGGGCCGCAGGGGTACATCGCGCCGTACGGCGTGGGTTCCGTCGCCATCAACCTCGCGATGATCGCCTCGAACTACTTCCGCCGCTACGGCGCGACCCGCGAGGCCCTGGGCTGGATCGCGATCAACCAGCGGGCGAACGCCGCGCTCAACCCGCAGGCCGTCTACCGCGACCCGATGACGATGGGCGACTACCTGAACGCCCGGATGATCACCACCCCGTTCGGCCTCTACGACTGCGACGTCCCGATGGACGCGAGCCTCGCCGTGATCGTGTCCGCGGTGGAGACCGCCCACGACCTGGCCAGCCCACCCGTGTTCGTCGAGGCGGTCGGCACGCAGATCACGGAACGGTTCCTCTGGCACCAGAGCACGACGAGCCACGAACCGCAGACGCTCGGCCCGTCCGCGCATCTGTGGTCGCGCGCGTCGCTGCGGCCCGCCGACGTCCAGGTCGCGCAGCTCTACGACGGCTTCACCTTCAACTGCCTGTCCTGGCTGGAAGCCATGGGATTCTGTGGCATCGGCGAAGCCGCCGACTTCGTCGCCGGCGGCCACAACATCGCGCGCAAGGGAGGCGTCGTCGCGCTCAACACCCACGGCGGCCAGCTCTCGGCCGGCCGCACCCACGGCATGGGCATGATCCACGAGGCGGTCGTCCAACTACGCGGCCAGGGCGGCGCGCGCCAGGTCGACGGCTGCTCCGTCGCCGCCGTCAGCACCGGCGGGCTCGCCCCCGCCGGCGCGATGCTGCTATGCCGGTCCTAGGAGAAGTCGTGACGGAGAACCAGCGGGCGCCGGACGAGACGGCCGGCGGGCTGGAGCCCGAGTTCGCCCGGATGCTCGACGCCCTACGGGTCCTGCAGGACACCGCGAGCGGCGTCGACCTGCCGGCCGACGTGGCGCGAAACGCCAGCCTGGACATCGAGCGGCTCAGCGGACTCCTGAAGCCCTACCTGGTGGCCGACACCCTGCAGGCCGCCGGCCGGACCCCCGGTATCGGGGGCCGCGCGCACGCGCTGCTGCCGATGGTGCACGTCGACGAGGCCGACGACAACCGCCTCGTCGGGCACGTCACGTTCGGCCGGTACTACCTCGGCGGCTTCGGCGCGGCCCACGGGGGCGCCATCCCCCTGATGTTCGACGAGATCATGGGGCGGCTCTCGAACGCGGGCGGCCGGCCGATGGCGCGGACGGCCTACCTCAACGTCAACTTCCGCGCCGTCACCCCGATCGACGTCCGGCTCCGCGTCGAGGTCCGGCACGACCGGGAGGAGGGCCGCAAGCGGTTCCTGACCGCCGCGCTCTACGACGGTGAGACCGTGACGGCCGACGCCACCGCCCTGTTCATCACCCTCAAGCCTGGTCAGCGCTAGCGTTCGGGGACCGCGGGCTGATCCACGGCGTGGGAAAGGGCATGGCCCGGCGCTCTACTGGTCGGATCCGTCGGTAATGCTGGAGATGTTCGGCGCCGAAGGCGTCGTCCGTTCCGCGGAGCTGGTGACCGCGCTGCGCCGGCGCGGCATCCGCCTCAGCGTCAAGGTCGACGGCGCCGACTGGACCTGAGTCGCACCCCAGCACCGACCAGAAGGGCACACCGATGACGACACCGACCCCCCAGCAACGTGTCCACGGCGCGCTGCTGGGACTGGCCGCCGGCGACGCGCTCGGCGCCACCCTGGAATTCATGCCCCCCGAGGAGATCAGGCGCCGCCACGGCGTCCACACCGAGATCACCGGGGGCGGGGCGTTCGGGTGGCGTCCCGGGCAGGGCACCGACGACACCGACCTGACGATCGCCGTGGCCCGCGCCTACGCCGACGGCTACCAGCTCGGCGCGGTGACCGAGCACTTCCTGCGCTGGTACCGGGGACGTCCCCGCGACATCGGCGGCATGACCGCAGCCTCCCTGGGTCGCATCGCCGACGGCGAGGAGCCGCCGGCCGCCGGCGCCGGCAACGGCAGCCTCATGCGCGCCCTGCCCACCGGCCTCGCCCGCTCCCACCCGGACCGGTGCGCCCGCGAAGCCGCCGAGATCAGCGCCGTCACCCACGCCGATCCCCGCTGCGTGCACGCCTGCGTCGCCTACACCGCGATCGTCTCCGCCCTCGTCGAGGGCACACCGGTCCCCGAAGCCCTCCAGGCAGGACGCGACACCACCCCCACCGTCCCCGCCCCCGAGGTCGACGCCGCCCTCGCCACCTCCGCCGCGACATCGTTGACCGACCTGCCCACCACGGGATACGTCGTGCACTCCCTCGCCGTGGCCGTCTGGGCCCTCCAACAGCCCGACTCGCTGGAGGACCTCCTCGTCGCGGTCGTCAACCGCGGCGACGACGCCGACACCACCGGTGCCATCACCGGCGGCCTCCTCGGCGCCCGCGACGGCGCCCCGGCCGTGCCCACCCGTTGGGCGCAGCAGCTGGAATACGCCCCGGAGATCAGCGAGCTCGCCCCGGCGCTGCACGCCCTGCGCAGCCACCACCCCAGCGCGGAGCCGCTACAGGCATGACCAGCGACTCCGCGCGCGAGCGTGACAGCTTCGTCTGGACCGACCCGGACACCGGACTCCTCGACCAGATCGGCCGCCCGGCAGCACGCTGAATGGCGACCAATCCGAGTGTCGACACCGTACATGCGATAGACGCAGGTAGGGCGGCCGGACGGCGAAGGCGGCCCGACTCGTCCTCGCGCCCCCAACCACTACCCGAAAACCACCACCAACTCCCAGAACTGAAGCTGCCCCGATTTCGGGAGTGCCAAGGAAACGGTGATGGTCAGCAGGCTGGCCGCCGGTCCCCACACGAGTCACGGAAGGGGTCAGCGTCCGTGACAGAGCTGTCGTTCTCCGCTCGCCGCCGCCAGCAACCGCCCGCACGCGACCCGCTCGTCCACCCCGAACAGGTCCACCCCGACCCGCTGCCTCGACAACCCCGGCTGTGGGCAGTCCTCCACCCGCACCGGCACCAACCGCCGCTCGACCCCTGACGGATCCGCAGCCCATGCCGCCTGCCACTCCGCCTCCGCATACGCCGAGGTCAAGTAGGCCGCGACACCACCGCCACCGTCCGCGCCGCCACCATCGCCGCCCGGTGCATCTCATACACGAAGTTCGCGCCCGCGGTGAAGTCCCACCCCTGTAGCACCACCACGTGACCGGCCGCTTCCAACTGCCAGGCGACCCACTCCGCCCAACCCCGGTCCGCCGCCGTGTACGACACGAAAAAATCCACCCGCCGCGAAGGAGCTCCGTCACCCGCAGCCGCATCGTCCCGGCCGACCGGTGGGACCCCCGTCCCCACACTCATAACCGCACAACCCTGCCACCCCGACCACGAACCGTCACAGGCCGCCACGCGGACCGGAACCAGCAGCTGTCGGTCCGACACTCGAGAATGAGGCACTTCCCGGGAGCTGGAACCACGTCGAAAGGACATCATTGTGCGTCCGGCCGGGTTCCGTTGGGACCCGCTTCTGCCGCCTCTCGATGTCCAGGGCGCTGGTGTCGGCCGCGACAATTTCTCCGATCGCACGGTCTCCTCGTCGCCCGGCGCCCCGCCCCTTGCCTGCGACACCCAGGACACAATGCGCGACGACGTTGAACGAGGCGGCGGCGTACAACGCCACCACGAGGCACCGGACCAGGAACGGGTCGCGAGCGCCATGTCTGACCTCCCACACCAGAGGAACCCCGCACCATGAAGTGGCAGTGGATCGGCCTGGTCTTCTTCTCCCTCACCGTGCTGCCCGCAGGACTGGCAATGGCCGCCGACCGGGTGCCCCGCCGCCTGCGCGCCAGGCTGGCGCCGGTACGCCCGCGCGGCTGGTCCCTGCTGCTGATGTACTCCGTAGCGCCCTTCAACGCGATCCCGCGTCTGGCCGACGCCTCCCCCGACGTGACTCTTGCCTACACCGCAGCCGGCGTTCTCCTGAGCCTCGCCGGCCTCATGCTGCTGGGCATCGCCGGCCACCGGCACCTGCACCGCCCCCTGTAAGAAGCCCGGCGGCGCCGTTGAGGCCGCCGGGGCGCCGTCGCTGTCCGCTGCCTGCTCGGACGGCGCGGCACCCCGGTTGGGAAGGCTCAGGTCGGTCAGGTGCAGCTGCCGAGGTTCTCGACGAAGGTCCCGGACGGGTCGCCGGTGGCGTTGGGGTCGGCGGACCCGGGCAGGATGGCGATGCGGTGCTCCCGGTAGGTGGGGTTGATCAGCGTGGGCCAGTGGTACGGATCAGTCGCCCACCAGGTGACGACCCCGCGTGGGGTAGGCGGGAACTGCTGCCCCATGCCAGCGGAGGTGAAGGTGTTTTCGGCGATGGCCCAGGTGCCGTTGGGGCAGTAGCCGGCCCCCTTGATCCGGGTGGTGGGGTTGGAACCGGTCTCCGGGTCGATGTGGGTCTTTTTGCCCGCCGGGTCGTTCACCGGGTCCGGGATCCACCACTTCAGCGCGACGGCCCTGGTGGCGTGCCCGGTGGCGGCCTTCCACAGTGGCGTCTGGTAAACACTCCCGCCGTTCGCGGCATAGACGGTCTCGAGTCTCAGTGGAGGCGCCCCGGCGTCGACCCGCACCTTGTTGATCAGGCAGGTCATCGACAGCTCGGAAGTCTCCGCCCGCTGCTGGGTGATGGGCTTGTCGGCGTAGATGCTGTCGCAGTAGTCGATCCGAACGAGCCTCTTCGGGGCGGCCTGGGCGGCCGGCGACTCGGCGGCGGCGAACCCGACGAGGGCGATTGCTGCGGCGACGGCCGAGACGGTGAGCCGACGGAACGGGCGCACATGCTCCCACGTGGACTCTCCGCGCCGCCGGCTGCGGCGCAGTCGATTGATGAGGCGAGCCGGCGGCGCGCCGACGCGGTGTGGTCCGCCTCGTGAATTGTTGACCTGGGTGACGTGCACGGTGGCCTCCATCGGGATGGGTTGGGTCCTGGTAGCTGTTACCGGCGGTCGGTCTCATCGCCTCGGCGCCGAGTCTGGCTTGTTCTCGGTTGTCGCCCTCTTTTTCTGCTCGGCGGACCGTGTCTGGCCGTCCCGCATCACTACGCCGCGTTTCCGGCGGCCGGTGGTCGAATAGGAATCGATGTCGGGTGGCTTTGCTGGCATCGGATGCGTATGAGGTTAGCGGCCGGCGATGCCGTGGCGGCAGGGGTGCGGGCCGGTGTCCTTCCCGAGGGTGCTAGCACCCCGATACCCGTTTACTGTCCAATGGCCGACAGCTGGCTGGAATCCTTCTACCTATGGATCGGGGCCGGTGGCTGTAGCCACCGGGCCATGTGTCGGGCCGGTAGCTGCCGGGTGGGATGGGTGCTGCGGTCGGGGAAAGCCCTCGGCTAGGGAGGGCCTTCCCCGACAAACCTTTTCGGCGTTACCTGCCCCCAAGTTACGGTCGGGGGTTGGCGGTCACCCTCGACGTGCCCCCGCAGCTGTGCCGGATAGTCGTCGCCAACGATCCTGCCGGTTACTTGCCTGCTCCGATCAGAGACGCACTCCGGCGCCGATCCGGCGGAAAAGCGGACGAATGTTTCTTGTCCCGCCCCCGTTACCTCCTTTACGGGCGAGGGGAATTCCTTGCCGGTGGAGCCGTGACGGTGGCTGGCTCGGCTTGACTGGCCGGTCCACCGGTCCACCGGTCCACCGGTCCACCGGTCCACCGGCCCGCGGCCGCACCGATTGGAGTGCCCTGTGCCTCGGCGGGCGGGATCGGCGGCGTGCTGTCGGCGGGGGCCGCACGGTGCCGCCCCCTCGATGGCACCGAGACGACGGCCGCCGGGGTGGACCGCGGCTCGCTCCGTAGGCGGGGCCGCGGTGCTGGGTGGCTGTCGTCGGGTTCATGGGGACCACGGTGGCTGCCGGTCGGCGTGTCCGGCGGTCTCTCCGGACGTATTGCTGGAGGTTCCCGGGCAATGCGCTGGTAGCGCTGGCTATTGTCGGTGTCTGGGGGGTGGCCGGCGGTGCCGGACACCCCGGGTGTGGCCGGGGCGGGGGGCTTGGTGGGTGGCGGTGTGGATCCGCGTCCGGAGTTCGCGGAGCGGCTGCGGGCGCTCAAGGACGCGGCGGGTCTGTCGGACCGTCGCCTTGAGGCGGCCAGTGGTAGGACGCCACGACGCCGGGCGGGTCAGCCGCCGCTGCGACTGAAACGCAGCACTATCGCCGGGATGATCAGTAGGACTCGGCCGGTGCGTCCCGAGCCGGAGCACGTAGAGGTGTTCGTCGACACCTGCATCCGGGTCGCCGGCGAGTCCGACCGGCCCGTGTCCGGCGATCTGGGGGACCGCCACGCCTGGGATGCGGCCTATCGCGACCTGCTGCTGCGGATGGCCGGGGTGCGCAGCGCGAACCGGTCGGCCACCGAGGCGACCAAGCAGCTGCAGCGGATGGAACCGCGGGCCGGCGAGGCCGATAATCACGCCGATTCCGATTCCGATTCCGATTCCGATGGCGGTGCCGCGGAACCGGCGCAGCCCTGCCCGTATCGGGGGCTGGCGGCTTTCGGCCCTGACGATGCCCGGTTGTTCTTCGGTCGGGCACAGCTGACCGCGGATCTCCTCGATCGGGTCGCCGAGAAATGGGCCTGTCCGGGGCCGCTGATGGTGACCGGCCCGTCCGGGTCGGGGAAGTCCTCGCTGCTGCGCGCGGGGCTGATCGCTGCTCTGGACGGGAATGGCCCGCCCGCCCCGGGCCGGCACTCCCTTCGCGGTTTTCAGTCCCGGCGCGGATCCGGTGGCAGAGCTGGCTAAACACCTCGCCGTCCTGACGGTCGGGTTATCCCCAGCCGAGCTGACCGAACACGCGCAGGGCGATCCCGGGCAGCTGCGGGCGGTTGTCCACCGGGCGTTGAACGCCGACGATCCACCGCGGCCGGTCCGTGCGGTCATCATCGTCGACCAGTTTGAGGAGCTGTTCACCGTCTGCCCGGACGAGCAGCAACGCCGGCTGTTCATCGACGTGCTCGACACGCTGTGCGCGGACCCGGTCCAGGAATCCCCAGCGATCGTGGTGTTCGGGATGCGGGCCGATTTCTTCGTGCACTGCGCGGCCTATCCGCAGCTGCTGGCCCCGCTGGAACACCCGGTGGTCATCGGCCCCATGACCAGTGCGCAGCTGCGGGAGGTCATCGAACGCCCGGCCGCGCTGGGCGGCCTCACCCTGCAGGACGGGCTGGCCGACCTGCTGCTGGAAGACCTCGACGCCGACGGCCAGCACACCGGTGTCGAGGGCGTTCTGCCGTTGCTGTCTCATGCCCTGCTCGTCACCTGGCAGCACCGTCAGGGCCGCGAGCTCACCCTGGCCGGCTATCGCGCCGCCGGTGGTGTCACCGGCGCGTTGCAACGCACCGCGGACGCCACCCTCCAGGGCCTCGACGTGGAAGGACGCCACACCGCACGCCGGCTGCTGCTACGGCTGGTCCGCCTCGGTCAGGGAACCGAGGACACCCGCCGTCGGGTGCCGGTTTCCGACCTGCTCCCCCCGGCGACCGCGCCGGAACACGCCACGGCCCGCCAGGTTCTCGACCGGTTCGTGCACGCCCGCCTGGTCACCGTCGACGCCGACACCGTCCAACTCGCGCACGAGGCACTGATCCGCGCCTGGCCCCAGTTACGCAGCTGGATCGACACCGACCGGGCCACCCTCCTGGTCCGCCAGCAGCTGTCCGAGGACACCACCGAATGGCTCGACCACGACCGTGACCCCGCATTCCTCTACCGCGGCACCCGCCTGGCCGCTGCCCGTTCGCTGACCACCACCACCCAGGCTGGCGACCTACCCCCCACCGAAACGGCCTTCCTCCACGCCAGTACCCACGCCGCGAACCGCCGCGCCCGCCGCACCCGGATATTCACCACAGCCGTGGTCATCCTGCTCCTGCTCGCGCTGACCACGGGCAGCCTCGCCGCCGTGCAGTGGCGCCAGGCCATCAACCAAAGCCACCTCGCCGCAGCCCAGGGCCTGGTGAACCTGGCGGACACCCTCGCGGACACCGATCCGCGGACCGCCCTCAAACTCGACCTCGCGGCCGCCGGGATCAGCCGCCAGGCCGGCGCAACCGACCACGTGTCCGCAACCCTGGCCGACAGCCATCTCCGCGCCACCCTCACCGGCCACACCGACAGCGTGAACGCGGTGGCGTTGTCCGCCGACGGGCACACTGCACTCACCGGCGGTTGGGACCGCGCGGCAATCCTGTGGGACCTCACCGATCCGGCGCACCCGGCCCGCGCCACCCTCACCGGCCACACCGACGGCGTGAACGCGGTGGCGTTGTCCACCGAGGGGCGCGTCGCGCTGACCGGCAGCAACGACGGGACGGCGACCCTGTGGGACATCAGCGACCCGGCTCACCCGGCCCGCCGACCCATCCTCACCCGCCACACCGATCCCACAACCGAAGCCGACCGCGTGCTCGCGGTGGCGTTGTCCGCGGACGGACGCACCGCGCTGACTGGCGAAGACCAAGGGGCAAGTGTGTGGGACCTCACCGATTCGGCTCACCCGGCCCGCCGCGCCACCCTCACCGATCACACCAACGGCGTGGCTGCCGTGGCGTTGTCGGGCGACGGGCGCACCGCGCTGACCGGCGGCTGGGACGGCAAAATGATCTTAAGGGATCTCCGTGACCCGGTCGCCCCGGTCATCCGCGCCACCTTCACCGGCCACACCGGCACCTTGTTCGCCGCAGCGTTGTCCGCGGATGGGCGCATCGCGCTGACCGGCAGCGATGACAAGACCGCGATGATGTGGGATCTGAACCTGTCCGGGACCACGCTCACCGATCCCACGGAGTACGCGCAGATGGTGGCATTGTCCGCCGACGGGCACATCGCGGTGACCGGCGACGAGGACAGCCCGACGACCCTGTGGGATGTGACCGATCCGGTGCGACCGGTCCGCCACGGCGCCCTCACCAATCAGATGGAGTACGTGGACGGTGTGGCGTTGTCCGCCGACGGACGCATCGCGCTGACCGCCCCCAGCGAAAACGCCATCGTCTGGGATGTCACGCGTCCTTTCCACCCGGTACGCCACGGCACCCTCGTCGGCGAGCCCGGGGGGCCATGCAGGTGCTCGCGTTGTCCGCCGACGGGCGTACCGCGCTGACTGGCAGCAACGACGGGACGGCGATCCTGTGGGACATCAGCGACCCGGCCCGCCCGGCCCGTCGCTCCACCCTCACCGGCCACACCGAGACTGTGAACACGGTGGCGTTGTCCGCCGACGGGCGCACCGCGCTCATCAACAGCGCCGACGGCAGGGCGATCCTGTGGGACCTGCATCCTCTCGACGAGCTTCTCACTCGCCGCATCGACCGGGCCTGCGCGGCGGCCGGTGGCGGCCTCACTCCAGCCGAGTGGGAGCGTTACATCCCGACCCTCGCCTACCGGACGACCTGCGGGCCGTAGACAGATATCTGGACCGTCGCCGATCCAGCGACGATGAACCCACCCAGATCGCTTCTCCCCCATCCCGGGCCTGCGAGTAGGTAACGGGCGCGCGCGGCGCCAGCTCCCCGGCGGTGAATGTCGATCGGTTCAGGGCCACCCTCGTTGAACGCGGCTGCGTCCGGATGCGCGGGTGACGGGACTGGAGCCGGCGGAGGATGCCCGGCAGGGCGACCGCCACGGAAAGGACGCCGGTTACGGCGGCGGCCCGGTGTCTCCCCCTGCACAGCCCCACCACGACGGTGACCGGACCAGCCGACGGCCCGGCGAGGTAGGCGCGCACCGCCGTCTCGGTGGCATCGAGCAGGCCAGGGATGCCGGGGGTAGCCAGCACCGCGTCAACCACCGGCTGGTCGTGCGCGGTCAGGTCGCGCAGGTCCGGGTCGACGTTGGGGTCCCGGAAGGTGCGCAGGTCCAGGATGAGGTGCGCCGCGGGTGGCGGGCCGTACAGATAGCCGAACGAGACGACGGTGACGTCGTGGATTACGGTGTTTATGTCCGGTCTTGCCACCTGGTGGCGGGCCCGCTGCCGCGGCTGCCTCCGCTCACCACCGCGCGCTCGGGGCCTCTTGATCTGTATCTTTCGGCCGAGGGTGTGCGGGGTTTCCGGACTGTAGATCCGCCAGGAGGTGTGAAGTTGGCCCGTTCCTGTTCACACCTGGGCTCTTTGGGATAATGGTCCCAGGGAGGAGTGCAGGTGCCGAGATCACAACCGCCGTACACGGAGGAGTTCCGCCGGCAGATGGTGGAACTTGTCCGAGCCGGTCACTCGCCAGAGGCGCTGGCCAAGGAATACGGCCCGTCGGGGCCGTCGATCCGTAACTGGGTCCGCCAGGCCGAACAGGAGGAAGGCACGAGGGCCGATGAGCTGTCCGCCGCGGAACGTGACGAGTTGAAAAGACTCCGGAAGGAGAACCGGCAGCTCCGGGAGGAACGCGAGATCCTCCGCAAGGCCACAATTTTCTTCGCGGCGGAGACCGATCAGAAATGAAGTTCGCTCTGATCGACGCGGAGAAAACACACCACCCTGTCTCCGTCCTGGCCCGCGTGCTCGGTGTGTCACGCGAGGGCTACTACGCCTGGCGCCGCCGTGGCGGCCAGTCCGCTCGGGTCGCCGACGACCAGACCCTGACCACGAAGATCACCGCGGTGCATGCGGCGTCCCGGGCGACCTACGGCGCCCCACGCGTGCACCCCGACCTGGCCGCCGCGGGTGTCCGGACCAGCCGCAAGCGCGTCGCCCGACTGATGAGACAGGCCGGCCTGCAAGGGGTCCACCGCCGCCCACCTGCCACCCGACCTGGTCGGACGCGACTTCGCCCCCCACACCGAACCGGGTCTGGACGGCCGGCGTCACCTACGTCCCGACGGGGCAGGGCTGGCTGTACCTCGCGGTCGTCCTCGACCTGTACGCCCGCAAGATCGTCGGATGGTCCATGTCCGACGAGCAGAAGACCCCGCTCGTCGCCGACACCCTCACCATGGCCCTCCAGCACCGCCGGCCCGCCCCCGGCGTCATTCACCATTCCGCCCAAGGCACCCAAGGCCGCCCAATACACGTCGGACGCCTACCATCGCGTCCTGAAACGCCACGGTGCACGCCCGTCGGTCGGCGCCACCGGCGTGTGCTGGGACAACTCGGCGGCGGAGTCGTTCTTCGGCACCCTCAAGAACGAACTTGTCTACCGGGAAACCTTGTCACCCGCCGCGCCGCGCGTACCGCGATTGCCGAGTACATCGAGGTCTTCTACAACCGACAGCGACTCCACTCCACGCTCGACTACTGCACCCCAGAACACATCGAGCGCATATACCACGCAAACCAGACCTCGGCGAAGGAAGCAGCATAAAGCTGGTATAATCCTGCTACGTCGATGTCCGAGAAACGGGCAGCACCTCACCCGGTACTCGTCCGCGACCTGGGCTGGGTCCGGTTTTGATAGCCAGGGCGGGTTTCGTTCGATGCGCCTTCGCTTCACGCAGTACAAGAGTCCCTCGGGAAGGTGTGCTGGCTCCGTCCGGATGCCGGTCGACCACCCCCGAACCCATTCTCAGTTTTTCATCCTTTTATGCTAATAAATTTTCTACGCCAAGTAGTTAAATTACTACTCCACGTAATGGTTGGGGTAGGGTGGAAGCTGTGTCAACCGCCGCCGCCCACAGACCACGATCCTGGTGGCGGTTGATGGTTGCGGCGGTACTTGCCCTGGTCTGTGTACCGCTGTGTCCCGGCCAGAGCGAGGCGGCGTCATACACCATCTCAAGTGACACGCTCGGCGCGGTTCTCACGGCGGACGGCTCGTTTCATCAGGGGACCGGCGCCCGCGGTGTGCCCTATCAGGACGATGCCCGCACCCTCGCCGGCCCCGATAGCGATCACGAGATCGAGCGCCCGGCTACACCACCCCAACATGATCATCGTTCCTGTGGGCCGGATGACGTGAACCTGCTCGGCGTGCAGCCGGCATCGGCACCTGCACCGAATTCGGTTTCCACGTCAAAGGCCGAGGTGGCGGCGTGGTCTACACAGCCTCGGCCGACGGCCGCAATCGTCGGCGAGATCTGCGTGTTAGCAGGTGCCGAGTTGCTCGTGCAGGTGGGTGTGTCGCGACGGTGACGGGTCACCGCGGCGCCTGACACAGCACCGTGCCCCGCTTCCCTCCTTCTGCGCGTGAGCACGCAGGCGGTGGAGGCGGTCGCGGTGCGGATGTCGGGCGCACTCGGATGCCGATGACCGTTTCCGCGTCGCGATATAAGGACTTTCGACTGATGAGCGTTCGTTCTCATGCTGCTGTTGTCACGCAACGTGCGTTGCCCCTGTCCGAGCAGGTGGTGCCGTCCTCAGCTCGGCTGGTGCTGCCCTCACCCGCAACGCCGTGTCACACCCCTGCGGGGGCAGTGGGCAATACGCCGGTGTTGTGGATCGACGAGCCATTCACCGACGACGGGCGGGGTTTCTGGGCCAAGCTGGAGGGCCACAACCCTGGCGGGATCAAGGACCGTCCCGCGCTGCATATGGTGGAGTGCGCCCGTCGACGTGGCCAGCTGGCCCCGGGTGCGCGGATCGTGGAGTCCACCAGCGGCACCATGGGGCTGGGGCTGGCGCTAGCCGGCATCGTCTACGGACATCCAGTCACCCTGGTCAGCGACCCGGGCATGGAACCGATGATGGTGCACATGCTCGGCGCCTACGGCGCCGACGTCGACATTGTGACCGAGCCAGATCCCGTCGGTGGGTGGCAAGAGGCGCGACGTCGCCGGGTGCGTCAGCTGCTGGACACTGATCCCGGTGCCTGGTGCCCGGACCAATACCACAACCCTGACAACATCACCGCCTACGAGCCACTGGCGGTCGAGCTGGTGGCGCAGCTGGGGCGGGTGGACGTGCTAGTCGCCAGTGTGGGCACCGGTGGGCACTCCGCCGGGGTCAGCCGGATGCTGCGCGAGTTCTGCCCACGGTTGCGGCTGGTGGGGGTGGATACCGTGGGATCCGCCATCTTCGGTCAGCCTGCCGCTTCCCGCATGATGCGCGGCTTGGGCAGCAGCATCTACCCCCACAACATCGCCTACTCGGCGTTCGACGAGGTGCACTGGGTCAACGCCACCGAAGCGGTATGGACCTGCCGGGCGCTGGCCGCACACCACTACGCCAGCGGCGGCTGGAGCGTGGGGGCGGTCGGCCTGGTCGCTGGATGGCTGGCGCGGAGGCTGCCACCGGAAACCCGCATCGCGGCAATCTTTCCCGACGGGCCGCACCGCTATTTCGACACCGTCTACAGCGATACGTTCTGCGACACTCACGACCTGCTCGGGCGGCCTCCCGCTGACGATCCCGACCACATCACCCACCCCGCGGACCAGGTCGTGAAACGGTGGACACGCTGCACGACCGTGGTTGATCCGGTCACCGATGCGCGTCTAACCCACCTGGGTGCCCGGCGATGACGGGCACATGGAGGCAGTTCCGCTCCTTTCCGGGCAGTGTGCGGCTGCTGGTAGTCAACCAGTTCGGCATCAATCTCGGCTTCTACATGCTCATGCCCTACCTGGCCAACCACCTTGCCGGTGGACTGGGCATGGCCGCGTGGACGGTAGGGCTGGTCCTGGGGGTACGCACGCTGAGCCAGCAGGGTCTGTTCCTGCTCGGCGGCACCCTGGCCGACCGGCTCGGCTACAAGCCAATGATCATCGCTGGGTGCGGGCTGCGCGCGGTGGGCTTCGGCCTACTGGGAGTGGTGGAAACACTGCCTGCAGTGCTGGCCGCCTCGGTGGCCACCGGACTGGCCGGGGCGTTGTTCAACCCGGCGGTGCGCGCCTACCTCGCCGCGGACGCTGGGGAACGCCGCGTGGAGGCGTTCGCGGTGTTCAACGTCTTCTATCAGGCCGGGATCCTCATCGGACCGGTGGTCGGACTGGCCCTGATCATGCTGGACTTCCGCGTGGTGTGCCTTACCGCCGCAGTCATCTTCGCCGCCCTGACGATCCTGCAACTGCGGTCGTTGCCCACGCGGGTTCCCGACCGCGGCACCCAGCACGCCACCGGGGTGGCCGGGGTGCTGGCCGACTGGCGGGTGGTGGTCGGCAACCGGGCCTTCCTCCTGTTCTCCCTGGCGATGATCACCTCGTATGTCCTGTCCGCGCAGATCTACCTGGCCCTGCCTCTGCAGGCCGGGCGTGTGCTGGGTGGGGACGGTGGGAACGCAGGCAGCAGCGTGCTGTTCGCCACCTCGGCAGTGGTGGCGATCCTGGGACAGGTACGGCTGACCGCATGGGCCAAAGCCCGCTTCAGTCCCGGCCGATCGGTCACCACCGGCGTGGCGTTGATGAGCGCGGCGTTTGTGCCACTGGTACTCACCGCACACCTGGCCCCCACCACACCGACGACCATGCCTCGAGCGGCGCTGGCGCTGGCGCCCGCGGTGGTCACCACGGTCCTGCTGACTTTGGGCACCGCGATCGCCTACCCCTTCGAGATGGACACCATCGTCGTGCTAGCCGACGGTCGTCTGGTAGCCACGCACTACGGCTTCTATAACACCCTGTCCGGTATTGGCATCACCGCCGGCAACCTGGCCACCGGCATGGTGTGGGATGTAGGCCTGTCCAGCGGCCGGCCGTGGTTGGTGTGGACCGCCTTGGCGGTCACCGGTACGGCGGGCACCATAGCTCTGGTAGCGCTGCTGCGTAGCGGCCATCTGCCCTCCCGCGTCCCGCCCGTACCGGCCGCTGGAACCTCTTTGCCCACCATGCGCACCGTTCCTACCATGCGCGGTATTAGCCGGAAGGCACCTAACCGATGAGCACCCCGCTGGTACCGGCCATCGAGCAGGCCGTGACCCTGGACCACATACGTGCCGCCGCAGCGCGCCTAGCCGCGGTCGCCGTGACCACACCCGTCATGCGCGCCCCCGTCCTGGACGACCACACCGGCGGGCAAGTGCTGGTCAAATGCGAGAATCTGCAGCGCACCGGTTCGTTCAAGTTCCGTGGCGCTTACAACGCCCTGGCCTGCCTACCTCCGGAGCGGCTTACCCGCGGAGTTATTGCGTTCTCATCAGGCAACCACGCACTGGCCGTAGCCATCGCCGCCGCCATGCTCAACACCACAGCGCTGATCGTGATGCCCGCCGACGCCCCACCGACCAAACTCGCCGCGGTCAAGCACCTCGGCGCGACCGTGGTGACCTTCGACCGCTACTCCGACGACCGCTTCGCCCTGACCAACCAGCTGGCCGCCGAGCGCGATCTCACCCTCATCCCGCCCTACGACCACCACGACGTCATCGCCGGCGCGGCTACCACCACTTTGCAGCTACTGGAACAGACCGGCCCTGTGGACGTGCTGGTCCTCCCCCTGGGAGGCGGAGGACAACTCGCCGGAGCAGGCGTGGTCACCGCCGCGCTCAGCCCCCACACCCGCCTGATCGGCGTGGAGACCGCCACAGGCGACAAGAACCGCCGATCGCTGCAGGCGGGCCGGCGGGTACGAATCCCGGTACCCCGCACCATCGCCGACGGCGTCACCGGCGAGATTCCCGGCGAGCTGACCTTCCCCCTCATCCAACAGCACGTCGATGAAATCCTCGTCGTCGACGACAAGGAGATCACCACAGCCCTCGCCGTGCTGTTCGACCAGCTGAAACTGGTCGTCGAACCCAGCGGCGCACTCGCCACCGCCGCGGTACTGGCCGGACGAGTGAACGCCCAAGGACAGCGAACGGCGGTGGTGCTCTCCGGCGGCAACATCAACCTTGCCCGACTCCACAGCCTGCTCCAGCCCACTCGTTAAACCAGGCCAGCCACTCGACCGCCTGCGTCTACGGCCGCCACGCCGGCCCGGAGGGAAGCACAGAACAATAATGCGCCGTACTATCAATCACGGACGCGGGAGATGGACTGCGTTCAGTACACACATGAATAGGACTCACCGTCTGGAGCGGTAGTTGGCGCGGCCTGGTAGGGGCACAGGCGACAGACATGGTCAGACCCACCTGCCGCCAATATGGCGGGTGGGACCGGAGCATCGGTAAGAACAACGAACCCACGATTAATTAGACTCCGGCGACAGAAGGCTCGGGGATCAGCTCCCGTCCGGGATGTAACCGTGCAACTGTTTCGCCTTCTCACCCTCATCCTCACCGTACAGGATACGGGAGGTTATATAGATAGTTGCCGGCAGCGGTGTTGCCCATGTTGGCGGCTGGAACTCCTTTTGCCGTGAGCTGCTCGACGGTTCTGGCCGCCAGGCCGCTTATCCCACTACCGTTGAATACCGACACCCGGGTAAGAGTGTTTCCATTCTGCTCGCCAACCCTACCCTTCAGGATCAACCCCCGCTGTACCACCGAGCGGCGTTAGGATCTTCTCGAAGTCCTGGCGGCTGTAGAATCTCACCGGGATCAGAGCTGACGCATGACCGATTGAGAGCGCCCGGCGCTTGGCGCTGCGGTCAGCATGGCGCCTCATAGGGAACGCCGGGCACTACGGCCTTCCATTCAGCCTCGGTGAGCCGGTTCGCGTCCTCGTCGCAGGCGGCACCAACCAGCGGGCCGGCGTCCAGATCCCATAGCCGGGCTGTGTTGTCCCAGCTACCTGTGGCGAGTAGCCGGCCGTTTGGACTGAATGCCAGATCGTAGACGGAGTTGGTGTGGCCGGTGAGGACGGCCAGGGAATCGTCGATGGCACCTCGTGCGGTGGAATCCCACACTCGTGCAGTGTGGTCCTCGCTCCTGGTGGCCAAGAGCCGCCCGTCCGGGCTGAACACAGGCCCATAGACGCCACCGGTGTGGCCGGTGAGGGTGGCCAGCGGCTGAACCTGGCCCCGGGCGGTGGCATCCCACAGCCGAGCGGTGCCGTCGGTGCTGCTGGTGGCCAGGAACCGGCCGTCCGGGCTGAACGCCACGTCGGTGACGCTGCTGGTGTGGCCGTTGAGGGTGGCCAGCGGTTCGTTGACGGCACCCCGGGCGGTGGCATCCCACAGCCGAGCGGTGCCGTCGGTGCTGCTGGTGGCCAGGAACCGGCCGTCCGGGCTGAACGCCACGTCGGAGACACTGCCGGCATAGCCGGTGAGGGTGGCCAGCGGTTCGTCGACGGCACCCCGGGCGGTGACATCCCACACCTGAGCGGTGCCGTCCCAGCTGCTCGTGGCGAGTAGACGCCCGTCCGGGCTGAACACCACACCGTTGACACGGCCAGCGGTGAGGGTGGCCAGGGGTTGGTCAGCCCCGCCTCGGGTGGTGGTGTCCCACAGTTGGACGGTGCCATCGATACTGCTGGTGGCCAGGAACCGGCCGTCCGGGCTGAACGCCACGTCGGTGACGCCGTCGGTGTGGCCGGTGAGGGTGGCCAGCGGTTCGTCGACGGCACCCCGGGCGGTGGCATCCCACAGCCGAGCGGTGCCGTCGATGCTCCTGGTGGCCAGGAGTCGGCCGTCCGGGCTGAACGCTGCCCCGTAGAGGCCACCGGTGTGGCCGGTGAGGACGGCCAGGGGTTCGCTGACGGCACCCTGTGCGGTGGCATCCCACAGCCGAGCCGTGCCGTCGATACTGCTCGTGGCCAGGAGCCCACCGTCCGGACTGAACGCCACATCGCTCACGCCATCGGTGTGACCGGTGAGAGTAGCCAGCGGCCGGTCGCCGGAGGCTAGCAGGTGCAGCACGATGTTCTGGGCTTGTGGGGTGGGGGCGGTGCGGTAGGCGGCGATCGCGAGCCGGCGAGCGAGATCTGGCCGGTCGGTGGCGATCTTCACTGCTTCGGCAGCCAGCCGCTGTGACACCGCCTGCGGAGCGCTGCTGGCACCCTCAGCACGGTCAAACTGCCACACCACCACTGCCACCACGACTACCACCAGCACAGCCAAGGCCCGGGGCACCACCATCCCCCGCCGCAACGGCCCGCGCTGCCACGACCGAACCCGTCCCCGCACGCCGCTCACACCCTCACTACCAGCTTCCACCACGACAGTGTCGCCGTCGACAGACAGGGGTTGGAATAGGGCCGGTGACCCGACGGATCGCGTCGTCAGCGTGCGCCCGCAGCCCGGCCCAGGCAGTCCAACCCGCCCCGCTCCTCAGCATTGCTACTATCGACTGTAGGAGATGTGGTTCAGGATGGGAGCGGGGCGGTGGACTCCGAGGAGGACCTTGGGCGTGCCCTTGCCCTACTCGGGCCGCTGGAAGCTCGGACCATGAGGTTGGTGTGGACCGCTCAGGTGGTGGCCCGCTATGGGCAGGCGACGCTGAGCGCGTTCGCCACCCGGCTCGCCGAGATGCCCCCCGAACAACGCCGCCGGCTGGAAGAGCTGCACGGGTGAGCATCCGGCTGCAGGTCACCGAGCCGCGCCGGAACCACATCGTCGTTCATCGGCGGAAGCATCGTGGTGCCGTCGCTCGCCCCGATGATACATGCCTGGGTCAGCCCGCAGCTGGGACAGCCCGTGGGGCTCTACAGCGCAGAGGACCCCGTATTCACCCTCGCCACCAGAGGTAAGACGGCGCACACATCACAGCTACGACGCGAGCAAATACTATTTCGTGTAGGAGATATGAGGTGGGCCCCGTTCTTCGGACAGTGATCCCTATAGGGGATAATTGATCCGTAAACGGAGGAGATCAATGAGTCAGTCACGCAGGCGATACACACCCGAATATAAGGACGAGGCGGTTAAACTCGTCATCGATTCGGGTCGTCCCACATCGGCGGTCGCGAAGGATCTCGGTATCAACGAGGGAACGTTGGGGAGCTGGGTCGCGGCCTGGCGGCGGGCACACCAAGGCGAAGAAGAACCGTTGTCGATGTCCGAACGGGCCCGACTCCGCGAGCTGGAGAAGGAGAACCGGGAACTCCGGATGGAGCGCGAGTTCCTCTCAAAAGCGACCGCCTTCTTCGCGCAACGCCATCAGTGACCGACAAGTACGAACTGATCGCCGCGGAGAAGGACAACTACCCGGTACGCAAGATGTGCCAGTGGCTCGCCGTGTCGACATCCGGTTTCTACGACTGGTCCCGGCGGCCAGCGTCGGCCCGGACCCGCCGGCACACCACCCTCGACACCCACGTGCGGGCGGTGTTCGCCGCCTCCCGCCAGACCTACGGCGCCCGGCGGATCGCCGCCGCCCTGACCGCCTCCGGCCTGCGTGTCTCAGCCCGTCTCGCCCGGCGGATCATGCGCCGTGCAGGGCTGGAAGCCTGCCAGCCCAGGGCCTACCGCCGCACCACCATCCCCGGCCAGGCCCCGCCGCCCGCCGACCACGTCCGCCGCGACTTCACCGCCACCCGCCCGGGCGAGAAGCTCGTCGGGGACATCACCTACATCCGCACCGGCGAAGGATGGCTCTACCTCGCCACCGTCATCGACCTCTACTCCCGGAAAGTCGCCGGCTGGTCGATGGCCACCCACCTGCGCACCGAGCTCATCATCGACGCGTTCACCATGGCCACCTCCCGCACCGCCCTCACCCCGAACACTGTTTTCCACTCCGATCGAGGCGCGCAAACCGATATACGTCGGATGCCTACCATCGCGCCCTGAAACGCCACGGCGCGCGCCCGTCGGTCGACGCTACCGGAGTGTGCTGGGACAACTCCGCCGCGGAGTCGTTCTTTGGAACACTCAAGAACGAACTCGTCCACCGGGAAACCTATCCGACCCGCCGCGCCGCCCGTACCGCGATCGCCGAGTACATCGAAGTCTCCTACAACCGGCAGCGACTCCACTCCACGCTCGGCTACCGCACCCCAGAACACATCGAGCGCACATACCACGCAGCCCAGACCTCAGTGAAGGAAGCAGCATAAAGCTGCTATAGTCCGTCTACGTCCGTGTCCGAGAAACGGGCAGCACCTCACACCACGAGTGAACCGGCGCAGGCGACACCGGTCGCCATGAGCCGAGTGAATAGCTTCACAGATCCCCCCAATCCGACAGTGACGCTGTGTAACTCGAGGGGAACGTAACAGGGGGTGGGGCATGACCGCCGACCGCGGACCACGCTTCACTCGGAAGGTGTGAGTAACCGTTTCCTGAATACCTGGGCCGTTCGTGATCAACCAGCGCTGCTCGGACCACGGCGAGGAAGGTCGGGCGAGAGCAGCGACCGCCTGTCTGACGCCAGACGTCGGTCCCATGACCGGCGGTGTGCCGGGAAGCCTGGTCGGCGGTGCGAGCCCCTCCGCCTGTGTAGCCACGGCGGCCTGCCCAAAATGCACTCGTCGCTACACCTGTACCCGTTCCTACGGGAACCGTGGTAGGTCCTTCGGCCCCCGCTGCCCTGCGCATCGGCCCCTCTGCCGCGACGCCAAGTTCCCTGCTCCCCCGGAGCATGCTGGGAAAGACTGACATAGGACGGACACGGAGGAGGACCGATGAGGAAGAACCTGCCGGTATACGCACTGGCCGCAGCGATCGTCATTGCTGTTGTGGTTGTCATCGGAGTGCCTACTACGGCGCTGTTGGCGCTCCTGCTCGTGGCCGGCTGCCCACTGATGATGCTCTTCATGATGCGCCATATGGACGACCCGGTGGACACTCATCGCCACCGAGACGGCGAACAACGCCCTCCCACCCCTCGGTAACAAGCGGAACTCGAGGTGACGGCGACCGCCCCGGCGCCCCGGAAGGTATCCAGCTCCGCTGCTCGATCAGTCGCCGGGGTGGGCACGGGCGCTGCCCGGGTACGACTCGGTCCGTGTCCTGCTCGACGGCCCGTGCGCGGCGGCGGATGGCCTGCCGATGCCGTCAGGAGGAGGAGTCGACATGACCAGGATCAAGTCTTCGGCGGTAGACGATTTGCCGGGGGTAGATCTCTCGCACGGCCGGAGGCCGGGGTTCCCGAGTTTCCAGGAGGGAAGGCGCAGATGAGCCTCAGCCGACGGCTGGCACTGGTGTTCAGGACCAAGGCCAGCAAGATGTTGGACCGTGCCGAGGACCCACGCGAGGTCCTCGACTACTCCTATCAGCGCCAGCTCGAACTGTTGCAGCAGGTCCGCCGCGGAGTTGCCGACGTCGCCACCAGCCGCAAGCGGTTGGAGTTGCAGGTTCAGCAGCTGCGGGGGTCCGCGGACAGGCTGTCGGAGCAGGCCCGGCAGGCGGTCGCCACGGGCCGGGACGACCTGGCCCGGGAGGCCCTGAGCCGTCGTGCCGGAGTCACCGGGCAGGTCCAGGAGCTCGAGCAGCAGCACGCGTCCCTGCAGGCAGAGGAAGAACGGCTCACCCTCGCGGCGCAGCGGCTGCAGGCCAAGGTCGAGGCGTTCCGGACCCGCAAGGAAACGATCAAGGCGACGTACACCGCGGCCGAGGCACAGACGAAGATCGGCGAGGCGGTCGCCGGCGTCTCCGAGGAGATGGGCGACGTCGGGCTGGCGGTCCAGCGGGCCGAGGACAAGACTCAGCAGATGCAGGCCCGAGCGGGTGCGATCGACGAGCTGCTCGCCTCCGGGGCGCTGGATGACGCGACCGCGGGCGGTCCGCGTGACGACATCCAGGCCGAGCTGGACCGGCTGTCGGCGTCGTCCGACGTGGAGCGGGAGCTGGCCGCGATCAAGGGTGCGCTGCCGGCCGGGAACCGACCGCGAGCGATCGGGAGCGCCCAACCGAGCGGCTCACGGCAGGGAACGCGCCCGGAGAGACAGTCATGATCGTACGCATCCTGGGTGAGGGGCAGTTCGACGTCCCCGACAGCGAGCTGAACACTCTGAATGTCCTGGACGAACGGCTGGTGACGGCCATCGAGGCCGGCGACGAGACGGGTTTCCGTGCCGCCGCCCGCGCGTTGCTCGGCCACGTCCGCGAAGTCGGGTCAACGCCGCCGGCGGACCGGCTGGCACCCTCCGACCTGGTCCTCCCGCCAGCCGATGCGACGCTCGCCGAGGTCCGCGGGCTGCTCGGCGACGAGGGCCTGGTCCCGGGCTGAGAAGGCAGCCATGACTGTGAACGCGCCGCGGCGGTTCTCCGCCGACCACGGGCTGACCGCCCGGATGCTGGTGACCGTCTTCCTGCTCGGACTGATCTACGTCGCCTTCGTCGCCGTCCTGATCTCGCTCGGCGTGTCAACGGTCCTGGTCATCGTGATCGCCGGAGGCCTGCTGTTCACCCAGTACTGGTTCTCCGACCGCATCGCGCTGTACGCGATGGGCGGCCGGGTGGTGACGCCGGAGCAGGCACCGCAGCTGCACGGCGTCATCGATCGGCTGTGCGCGCTGTCCGGCGCACCCAAGCCGGCGGTGGCGGTCGCGGACGTCGACGTACCCAACGCCTTCGCCACCGGCCGGAGCCAGCGGCGGGCCGTGGTCTGCGTCACGACCGGGCTGCTGCGGCGGCTGGACACCGACGAACTCGAGGGGGTGCTGTCCCACGAGCTGTCCCACGTCGCGCACCGGGATGTGGCCGTCATGACCGTGGCCTCGTTCCTCGGGGTACTCGCAGGTCTGATCACCAGGTTCGGTCTCTACTCCGGCATGTTCGGCGGGTTCGGCCGCTCCCAGGACGACGACGAGGACAACGGCGCGCTCGTCGTGCTCGTCGTCGTGCTCGCCTCGACCGTGGTCTATGTGCTGTCCTTCCTCCTGACCAGGGCGCTCTCCCGCTACCGGGAACTCGCCGCGGACCGCTCGGGAGCGATGCTCACCGGACGACCGTCGACGCTGGCATCGGCACTGGTCAAGATCACCGGAGAGATGTCGCGCATCCCGACCCGGGACCTGCGCGCCGCCGAGCCGTTCAACGCCTTCTTCTTCGCCCCGGCGGCGGCCGGGGGATTCAGCCTGTCCTCGCTGTTCTCCACCCATCCACCGCTCGACACCCGGTTGACGCAGCTCGCCCGGCTGTCCGCCGAACTCGGCGAAGCCAGGTAGCGGGCCGGCAGATGCGGATCCTGGACGTTCTGCTGGGCCGGTCCCGACCGGTACCACCGAACCTCGACCGGCTGTTCGCCCTGCCCGCGGCGGCCGTCACCCTGCAGGTGTCCTCGCCATGGCGGCCCGTCGGCGTCGGATCGGTCTGTATCAAGGCGGCGGAGGGGGGCTCGTTCGCCGGCCTGCAGCAGGAGATCGATCGCCTGCTCGCCCTGGACGGCGCCAGGTACGAACGCCGAACCGACGCCTTCGGCTACGTCTGGCTGATTCGACGGACCTCGGACGACGACCTCGCCGGGTTGGTCACCGACCTGCACGCGGCCAACTCGGCCCTGACCGACGCCGGCTTCGGCCCCGCGCTGCTGTGCACGGTCGTCGCGTTCTCCGACGGCACCCGACCGCTGGGACTGATCTACCTCTACAAGCGAGGCAACTGGTACCCGTTCGCCCCGCTGGGCGACCAGCGTCGCGACAATCCGACCGAGCTGGAAGTCAGGGCCGTCCTGGCTGGCGACCTGCCGATCGAGCCCGACCTGTCCTGTTGGTTCCCGGTCTGGGGAGCTCCCGGACTCGACGAACAGGACAACCCGCAAACATCCACCCAGGGCTGACCGGAAGCCCCTGGGCGGGACCTGGACTCCCCTGTGTCGCCTCTCCGGGTGGCGGCCGGGGTGCCGCGTCGACCGTGCCGGCGGTGACGTTCATCCGGACGCGGTCGGGACTCAGCAGGTACCCCACCCCGGTAACAGGGCCGGCGCCGGGGTAGGTCAGGAACAAGAACCTGCTGATTCACGGATGAGCAGCGCGGGAGGGTGATGGTGATGACCTTGCAGGGCCGGAGTCGGGGCGGAGGCCGGCCATGACCAGGACAGCCCGGCAGGATCGGCGTGCGGTTCCGGTCGAGCCCGACGTACGACACGGTCAGGAGATCCCTCGACCGGTGGAGCAGGCCAGCCGGGGGCGGCTCCGGGCAGCGTGGAATGCCCTCGTCGGCGTGATTGGTGGTGTGGTCGGGCTGGCTCCGCACGTGCTGCACCACATCGGTTTCCTGGCTGGCGCCGCGCTTGTCGCCGGCGCCGCCGGCACTGTGCTGTTCGGCGCGGTGGGACTGCTGCTCTCGGTGCCGTTCCTGCTCCGCCTACGCCGCCGGTTCGGCACCTGGCGAGCCCCGGCTATCGCCCTGGTGGTGTTCGCCGCGATGTTCTCGATCTCCGCGTTCGTAATCGGGCCGGCGATCAACAGTGACGGTGACACTCCCGTACCCCGGAGCCCTTCGCCAACCGACACCGTCGACCACGACAGCCACCACTAGCACCTCACCCCTGGCAGGGAAGTGAGCGGACATGATTCCCACCGTCGTCCTCGCGGCACTGGCCCTGACGGGGTTCCTCGCCTGGTTCTTCTTCGGCCCGAAACACGCGCAGCGCACCGAGCTGCATCACGGCGTGCAGCGGGCGACGGTCGTCGTGGCGGGCGGCTACTCCCCGAACCTCATCCACGCCCGTCCCGGCATCCCCCTGCAACTGACCTTCGACCGGCGCGAAGGCGGGGACTGCACCTCTCACGTCGTGTTCCCCGACTTCGGCATCAACGCGGCTCTACCCGCGTACGCGACCACCACGGTCGAGCTGACACCCGACCGGCCCGGTCGCTTCGGGTTCGCCTGCGGGATGAACATGGTGCACGGCACTCTGCTCGTCGGACCCGACGGCGCTGGCAGCTCTCCCGCCGGCGGCGAGACAACCCGGGTCGACGCGACGACCGAACCGCACCGAGGGCAGACCGTGGCTCCGGAGCCCGCCGACCTCGACACCGAAACCGCTGCTCGCCAGACTGAGATCAGGGACCTGACCCGGCGCGTCGTTGTCGGCGCGGTGCTGAGCCTCCCGGTCGTCGTCGCCGTGATGGCCGCGGACCTGTTCCACGCGACCTGGGTACCCGAGGCGCTGATGAACCGGTGGCTGCAACTGGCGTTGATCGCCCCGGTCATGGCCTACACGGGCTGGCCGATCCACCGCACCGGCTGGCTCGCGCTGCGCCACCGCGGCGCCGACATGAACAGCCTGATCACGCTTGGCACCACGGCCGCGTTCGGCTACAGCACGCTGGTCACCGTCGCGCCCGGCATCTTCCCAGCCGATGTCCGTGATGTGTACTTCGAAGCGGTCGGCGTCATCCTCACGCTCATCCTGCTCGGCCGGCTGCTGGAAACACGGGCGAAGGCCGGCACCGGCCAGGCCATCCGCAGCCTGATCGGCCTGCAGGCCCACACCGCCCGCCTGCTCCGCGACGGAGCGCAGATCGACGTACCGATCGAGGACGTGCTACCCGGCGACACCGTGCTGGTCCGCCCCGGGGAGAAGATCCCGGTCGACGGCGAGGTCATCGACGGACGATCCACGGTGGACGAGTCCATGGTCACTGGTGAGCCGATGCCGGTCACCAAGCAGGCCGGTGACACTGTGATCGGCGCGACGATCAACCAGACCGGGGCGTTCCGGTTCCGGGCCACCAAGGTCGGCCGCGACACCATGCTCGCCCAGATCATCCGCCTCGTGCAGCAGGCACAGGCATCCAGGGCACCGATCCAGCGGCTGGCCGACCTGATCTCCGGCTACTTCGTCCCCGCGGTCGTCGTCATCGCGATCTGGACGTTCGTCGTCTGGCTGCTCGCCGGACCGCAACCGGCCCTCACCCTCGCGCTCGTCTCGGCGGTCGCAGTCCTGATCATCGCCTGCCCCTGCGCACTCGGACTCGCCACACCGCTGTCCATCATGGTCGCCACCGGCAAGGGCGCCAGCCAGGGCATCCTGATCCGCTCCGCCGAAGCTCTGGAGACCGCGCACAAACTCGACACCATCGTCCTGGACAAGACCGGCACCATCACCCAGGGGCATCCCACGCTCACCGACATCCTGCCCACCGCCGGTATGGACGAGACCCTTCTGCTACACCTCGTCGCCACCGCCGAAAACGCGTCCGAACACCCGCTCGCCGCCGCCATCGTCGCCAGCGCGACCAGCCGCGGAATCCCCCTCACCGAACCGACCGGCTTCGACTCGGTCACCGGTAAAGGAATCCGCGCGACCGTCGACGGCCACGAGGTCCTCATCGGCAACCCGGGCCTGCTCACCGCCGCAGGCATCGACCCCACCTCGTTCGAAGCGGACACGATCCGGCTGTCCGAAGACGGCAAGACGGCCATGGTCGTGGCTGTCGACGGGCACCCGGCCGGTGTGATCGGCGTGGCCGACACCATCAAACCCGACTCCACCCAGGCGATCGCCGAACTCCACCGGCTCGGCCTCGACGTCATCATGATCACAGGTGACGGGCGGCGGACCGCCGCCGCCATCGCCCGCCAGGTCGGCATCGACCGGACACTCGCCGAGGTCCTCCCCGAACACAAGGCCCACGAAATACAGCGACTACAAGGCGAACACCGCAGAGTCGCCATGGTCGGCGACGGCATCAACGACGCCCCCGCCCTCGCCCAGGCCGACGTCGGCTGCGCCATCGGCACCGGCACCGACGTCGCGATCGAGGCCAGCGACATCACCCTCGTCTCCGGCTCACTCACCGGCCTGGTCACCGCCATCCGGCTGTCCCGGGCGACGATGCGCAACATCCGCCAGAACCTCTTCCTCGCCTTCGTCTACAACATCGTCGGAATCCCGATCGCGGCCGGGGTGCTCTACCCCTTCTTCGAGATCCGGCTCAGCCCCGTCATCGCCGCCGCCGCCATGGCACTGTCCTCCCTCTCCGTCGTCACCAACGCCAACCGACTACGCCACTTCACCCCACCACCACCCGACACCACGGCGACCCCGACACCGACCGAACCCACCGTCGAGACAGGAACGACCGTCGGACCCACCACGCACGCCGCACACGCCACTTCGACCGAACCGTTCACGGACCCCGTCTGCGGCATGCGCATCAACCCGAACAGCCCACACACCTAAAACAGATCACGGAAAATCCCGTGCTTCTGCGCCGCGCACCGACTCGACACGTTCGCCGCCAACCATGACATAAGCCGCGCACCCCACCCACACTGCGGGCCGCCAGATGCTGGCTCTTGACGCAGGACGGCACGATCATCATTCCGTTCCGTGGTGGCAGACATTGTGGCACCCGGGTTCCGCAGCGGGTGGGCACACAGGCAGCCGCAAACCTCGGATGACCTGTGGAAACGCAGGTCATCCTGCCAGTATGACGTGTGCCCAAACCCGACCCAGGTGGGCGATCAGCAGCTCTGACGTGAGGTGCGGGACTGTTTCAAGATCGGTGTTTCCGGCCCGACACGCCGGGGTGAGTAGACCGATCCCGGAATGCCGATGTCGGCGCTTGTCCGCCGGGCGGACACCTGTTCGCCGCCGACGAGGCGCTGCTCTTCGCCACCTCGACCGCCAGCCCGTCCTCGCCCTTATTCTGACAGTGACTTATCCGCGCAGGTCAGGTCGAGTTCGAACCAGACTGTCTTCCCGGTGCGGGTGGGACGAGCTCCCCACTGGGTGGCGAGTTGGGCGACAAGCTGAAGCCCGCGGCCGCCCTCGTCATCGGCGGAAGGGTTCAGCAGGCGCGGCACCCGGCTGTCGCCATCGGCGATTTCGACGTAGAGGGCGTGGCGACCGCGGCGTAGCGTCAGGTCGCTGGGGGTCTTCGCGTACCGGATGGCGTTCGTGACGAGCTCGCTGACGAGGAGCTCCACAAGATCGACGCTGTCGGTGAGCTCCCATTGCCGCAACGCGGCAACGGTGGTGTCGCGGGCGGCTTTGACGGCCCGCGGATCGGGCTCCACGGTGGTTGTCCAGGTGGTGGCGCGCGCGGTGGCGCGGACGAGGAGGAGCGCGACGTCGTCGTCGTAACCGCCGCTGCGGTCGATGAGGGTGAGCAGCCGCTCGGCCGTGGCGGGCAAGCTGCCGGTGGCGACGAGGGCCGCCTGCAACTGGCGGACACCCTGACCGATGTCAATCTTCGGGGATTCGATGAGTCCGTCGGTGTAGAGGGCGAGGGTGCTGCCTGCCGGGAACGGGTACCGAACTTCGGTGCACGGTGGGCCGCCAATGCCGAGGATGATTCCTTCCGGCTCCTCCAGCAGCCGAGCGTCTGTGTACGCATCGACGATGGCGGGTGGGAGGTGACCGGCGTTGGCGACGGTGATGCTGGCGGTCGCCGGCTCGAAGATTGCGTAGACGCAGCTGACGAGGGCACCGTCCGGCCCGGCACCGATGTTCTGCACCAGGCTGTCGAGGTGCGTCAGGACGTCCGCTGCCGGGAGGTCGAGGGCGGCGAAGGCACGGACCGCGGCGCGGACCTGGCCCATCACAGCGGCGGCGGCCAGGCCACGGCCCATCACGTCGCCGATGACGAGGGCGACCCGGCCGGCCGACAGCGGCACGATGTCGAACCAGTCGCCGCCGACCTCGGTTCCTGCCGTGCCGGGCTCGTAGCGCCATTCGATGTCCAGACCCTCGACGGCCGGCAGCCCGCCGGGCAGCAGCCCGCGTTGCAGGGTGATTGCGGCCGTGCGCTGTCGGTCGAAGGCGCGGGCGTTGGCGACGGCATTGGCGATCCGACTGCCGAGCTCCGCCGCGGTCTGCACGTCGTACTCGGTGTAGGTCCGCCCGGACGGCCCGAGACCGAGGTACACCGAACCGTGGTATTCGTTGCCGACCAGCAGCGGGACAGTGATTGCGGTGCGAACGGCGATGTATTCGAAGTGCTCATCCCGCTGCGGGTGATCGACGCTGGCGATCACCCGCTCGTCGACGTCGAAGAGGACCGGACGGCGGGTGGCGAGGGAACGGTGCGCCGGGTTGTCCTGATCGACATAGGTGATGGCGGAAGGCAGGAGCTGGTGGGCCTCCGGCGGCGGCAGCAACGGCGTGTTCCCAGCGACGGTGAGACGCAGCGGCAGCCGGGCCGGCGGGGCTGTCGCGTCCAGCGGCTCCTCGGTGAGGTACAGGTCGCAGTTGTCGGCGAACTCGGGAACGATGAGCTCGACCATCCCCTCCAGCGTCGCCGTCAGGTCCAGTGAGGCTCCGATCAACCCACTGGCCCGGCCCAGCAGCCGCAACCGCTGTTCCACCTTGTCTCGCGCGGCCTCCGCCCGCCGCTGGTCGGTCACGTCCACCAGGGCGACGCCCACCGCCGCGACGGACCCGTCCCCGCCGCGGAGCGGATAGTGGGACACCCGCCAAGTCCGCTGCCCTGGCCGGGGGGCAGGAGTGGAACCGGTGATCTCCACGTTGAGGATGGGCTCGCCGGTGGCAAGGACCTGACGGATCACCTCCCAGGCCCCGGGGTGGACGTCGGGGAGTAACTCGCTCAACGGTCGTTGCCCGATGTCGTCGACGGACAACCCATTGATGGCTCGCATCGCGCGGTTCATCTGGCGTACCCGCAGCTTCCGGTCAGTGATCAGCAGGCCGATCGGGGCCAGCTCGAACAGCTGCGAGGTGAACAGCCCGGTCTCGGACCCGGGCGGAGCGCCCGGGTCAGTTCCGTCGGGTGGATCCAGAGCGGCGGCCGAGTTCTCGCGACCGTGCCGGGCAGATCCGCCCATGTCACCAGTCACCACCGGACCGAACGTCTGGCACCCAGAAGCCGTTGCAGGGCCTGCTTCGCGGTACGGGCGCACGACAGCAACGAAAAGCGGCGGGTGGCGGGCGGACAACCGTACAAATGGTCACCCAAGCGCCATCCCGGTTCACCACAAGAACGCCCATGCCCAGTGCGCTGCCACCGAAACACATGATCGATTCCGCGGTCCGTGGCCTGCGCGCTGAAGCACGCGAGCAAGGCACGCACGTCGGCCATCTTCACCTCGGCGGGGACGATGCCTGATCAGGATCGGCGAGATGCATCGGGCACCACCACCGAAGACATCTCGATGTTGCACAGGTCGGTCAGTTTGACGACGACCTCGGTGCCCGAGAGCCGCACGTCGACGATGGGTTCGCCGGGGTCGCATCACGCGGAAGGTACGTCACCGCTCGACGACGGACCCACTTTATCGGTGAGGCTCACCGGGAGACCTGGCCAGCGACTGTTCCGCGGACGGGCACCGGGCAGGCGGACGTCCCAGCCCTTCCCGCTCGGGGGCAGGATGTTTCCGCCGGCCCATCCCAACAGCATCGCCTCCGCCTCGGGCGGGGGCGACGGGTCAGTTCATCGGTTCAGCGCTGCGCTGACAGCGGTAGCGACATGATCCGGACCGACACGAGCATTCTCGACGCGGGCTGGGGGTGCTCCTCGCGATCCTGCGCGCCAAGGCTGAGAGTGCCGGACGGGTGTCGTCGAGGTCAGCCCCGCCGACACGTACCGCACTCGCGCCGTCTGCGGTCGCTGTGCCGCGGAGAACCGCAGGACACAGGCCGAGTTCGCCTGTCACATGACGACGCCCGGGGTGTCGGTCAGGTACGCGACGACCTTGGCGCGTACCTGACGGTCGTCTTCGCCGCGAGGACGAAGACGTGACAGGCCCCGACGGGCCAACCACCACGACCGAGAGGGCCGGGCGTGCGATAGGCTCCAACGTCGAACGTGCGTTCGAAGAGTGTGGTGTGATCCAGGGAGCCTACGGAGACCACATGATCTGTCTCGTGCTGTGTGGATCCGCGGTCCCCCGGTTCGAGCGCCGATGAGTCCGCAGCTAGGGTCGCCAAACATGGACCGTCTGACGGAGCATGCGGCGCTGCTCACGCTTCTTCGCGGCCGCCGCCGTCAGTGGGGGCTCGTCGCTGACGAGGTCGAGGAGACCGGCAGCGCGCTGCGTGTGCTCGAAGCCGACACGAACGGGGACCAGGGCGACCTCTTCGAAGGGTTCTCGGACGGGATAAGCGCTGCCCTGGACGCGGCACGCGAGACGCTGCTCGGGTGGGACGCGCAAGGCATTCGAGTAGTCACGCTGCTTGATGCGGACTATCCAGCGCAGCTGCTCACCGTCCACCAGCGCCCTCCCTTCCTGTTCTTCCGGGGCCGGATGAGCCCGGACGACGCCGCCGGGGTCGCCGTGGTCGGTACCCGCTCGGCCTCGGCGGAGGGGCTGCGCCGTGCCGAGGAGATCGCCGCCGGGCTTGCCCGGCGGGGCCGCGTCGTCATCAGCGGACTCGCCGCCGGCGTCGACACGGCTGCGCACAGCGCCGCCCTGCGCGAGCGCGGCCGCACCGTCGCCGTCATCGGAACAGGGCTCCTCAAGTCCTATCCCCGAGAGAACGCGCCTCTTCAGGAGAAGCTGGCTCGCGAACAGCTGGTGCTGTCACAGTTCTGGCCGGAGTCCCCGCCGACCAAGACAAGCTTCCTGATGCGCAACGGTGTGATGAGCGGATACGCCGCCGCGACGGTCGTGGTGGAAGCGCCGGAGAAAAGCGGCGCCCGGACACAGGCACGGCTCGCACTCGAACACGGCCGGCCTGTCTTTCTCCTGGACACGGTCATGGTGCACGAGTGGGCGCAGGAGTACGCTCAACGTCCAGGTGTCACCGTCGTGAGTAGCGTCGAGGAAGTCTTGAGCCTGCTGGACGAGCTGACTGTGTCCCCGGACACGGTAGTCTGGTGACCTCACCGCGCCGTGCCCGCACAGTAGTCGAGGTCTCCGACCCCTACGCCAACTATCTCCTTCAGGTTCCTCCCTCCGGAGACAATGCCGTGAAGCGTAGTTTG
>NZ_SJXI01000160.1:0-1860 GCF_004337455.1 Parafrankia sp. BMG5.11
CCCCGGCCCCCGGCGCAGGATCGCCTCCAACCGGCCCAGATCCCGATCATCCAACCGGCACCGCGACAACGGACCAGCCGACCGCAACGCCGCCGCGCCCCCTGACTCCCACGCCCGATACCAGCAGCCCGCTGTTTTCGGAGTCACCTTGAATTCCCGCGCCACCTCCGTCCGTGTCGCTCCCGCGGCGAACCGGTCAGCCGCGGCCAACCGAACCCGCTCCCGTTCCACCTGCCCGGCGGGCGTCAACCCGCCACCCGTCGCATACCTCATAGCAAAAGATGTACCCGCCCACCACCAGCCATCACCAGACCCATTAACACCACACATTAATCGTCAGTACGCCACCGCATCCTCCTCGACTAACACGCAGTCACCACCGAAAGTGGAACAGAGTCGTTGATCAGACACTCCCCCTACGTGGCGTCACCTCCTGGTGGCGTCACCTCCTGTCTCATGGGCACACGAACTGCATGCATGGTTCGATGGGAGGGAGCTGGAAATCTGTCACGCAACGTGATGACTCCAGCTCCCTACTCCACCGTCATTCCTCATCCGAAACGCGCATCGGCCTCCAAGAATTAAGGATTATAGTAGTAATCCCACCGGTCGCCCTCAAAAGCGCAAGCCCAATCTTGGTCAAGAGGTGGCATGTTTCCGTATGCAACGCATGCTGCTCTAGAGTTGAAGCTTGGTCCCACGCTGGCCGCAGATGCGGGATTTGCGACAAGGATGAATAGGATTGGCATCAAGGCGGCCGTGCAAATGGTAGTGATCATCTTTATCACGGTGGGATCTCCAATCGAGAGAGGATGGCCTGGACCCGAACATTGGTCCGGGTCTTCTCGGTCGGCAAGCGTCTCCACCTTGGAGGCGACCGACGATATAACGTGTCGTCGGAAATGTAGACCGCAAGAGGACGACAGCGGGAAAGATGCCCGCCCCACGACTCGCGAAACCACGACAGGATGGATTACTACTATTTAGTTTGAGTATTAAAGGGCGGCTAGAGCAGTGTGGGCGACCAGTGGAAAGGTGACAATAGGCGGAGAATACCCCATGGTGGCATTTAGCCTCGATCTTTCGCCTGGTGGGTGGGTGAGGTCTCGTGAGGACCGCCCGCTGTCTTCGATGTTGAATTGTGCCGTCGGGTCGTGATGGGGTGGCCCGTTGTCGCGCGGGTTGGGCGCTGGTCCACGGCCGGGGGTGCAGGGGCAGGTTCGCCAGGCCGGTGTCCTTGGCTGCGCGGATGCGGTCCTCGCAGCGGGCCCGGCGGCGGTGGCGCAGTTCCAGGTCGGCGAGCTGTCCGCGGCGGGTGTTGGTGGCGAAGGCGGTGCAGCGGTTGCCGTCGAGGTGGGTGATCCGTAGCTGGGCGCCGGGGTGGGGACGTTCCTTGCGCACGATGACCCGCATGCCCGCCGGCCAGCCGGCCAGGTCCATCAGCCCGGTCAGCTCGGCGACCCATGCGCCGTCGCGGGGCTGCCCGTCACTGTCAAGTACCGGGTTTGATGGAGGCTCGGTTGTCACGCGCCGGCGGGCTGCCGGGCGTCCTCGATCTTGTGTTGGGCGGCCGCGTAGGCGGCCTCGTACTCCGCGGGCGGGACCATGTTGATCTCCCCGTGGAGCCTTCGGTGGTTGTACCAGTCGATGTACTCGGCGACGGCAACCTCAAGATCGGCGTGCCCCGCCCACGGTCCTCTGTTGCGGATCAGCTCAGCCTTGAACAGCGAGTTGAACGCCTCCGCCATGGCGTTGTCGTAGGAATCGCCGACCGAGCCCACGGAGGCGACGGCCTCCGCCTCGGCCAGGCGCTCGGTGTACCGGACGGCGACGTACTGACCGAATTCAACCGGTCGTCGC
>NZ_SJXI01000161.1:0-11671 GCF_004337455.1 Parafrankia sp. BMG5.11
CGGAAACCATCCCATCGCCAGCCGCGGAAACCACCCCACCGGCGGCGGAAACCACTCCACCGTTGACGGCACCCTCGGCAGCGACCACATCCTCGGCGGTGACCCGATGACCATCCGCCTGGAGTGCGCCGACCTCACCGGCGGCAGAGGCAGCACCACCGCATTCCGGAACGTCGATCTCGCGGTCGAGGCCGGGTCGGTGCTGGCCCTGCTCGGTCCGAACGGCGCCGGCAAGACCACGCTGCTGCTGACCCTGTCCGGGCTGCTGCCCGCTCAGGGGGGAACCGTCAGCGTCGACGGCGCGCGGCTGCGCAGCGGCCGACCCACCGCGGCGAACGCGGCCGGCGTGGTACTCGTCCCCGACAACCGCTGCCTGTTCACCACCCTTTCCGTCGAGGAGAACATCCGGGTGGCGGCCAGGCGCAACAGCCCCAAGCCGAAAGAGCTTCTCGAGTCCTTCCCAGCTCTCGAGAAGCGGTGGACCCTGCCGGCAGGGGCGCTCTCCGGCGGCGAGCAGCAGATGCTGGTCATGGCTCGAGCCCTGATCCAGCAGCCCCGGGTGCTGCTGATCGACGAGCTCAGCATGGGCCTGGCACCCCTGATCGTCGAGGGTCTGTTCGCCACCGTCAGTCGCATCGCCACCGATCACAAGTGCGCGGTGGTCCTGGTCGAACAGCACGTCAACCTCGCCCTCGAGGTAGCCGACGCCGCGGCCGTCCTCAACCGCGGCAACATCGTCCTGCGCGGGCCGGCGAAGGAGCTGGCCGCCGCCCCCGAGCTTCTGGAGAACGCCTACCTCGGCATTCACGACGCGGAAGTCGATCAGAGCTCTGCCGTTGCTACCAGCTGACGGGCTCTGAGCTGTCAGGTTGGACGGGTCCTCCGGGTGCCGAAAGTCGGCCCGGGCGTCCTGTCTGGAGCGATGCGCCCGGTGCGGTGCGGGTGGTCCACCCGCACCGCACCGGGCGCCCCTGCACTACCTCCTCGGCCTGAAGATCGACCCTCGCACCAGGCACATCCCCCTCCCGGTTCAGCCGTCCCCGGCTGATCGACCGTTCCCGCCATGGCGCCGCGCCGGCCGGTCATTCCGCCTCCAGATCGGTCGCGCTGAGCGGCCGGCCGGGCAACAGGTCTCCTGAATGGGCACGCAGGCCGTCGAGGATGACCGCCTGCGCGCGTTCAAGGGCGACGTCCGCCGTGTCGTCGGGTGTCCTCCGGACACCGCGCAGCAGCAACGAGAAGAGATGGATGAGGTCGCCGGTGCCCACATCGGCACGCAGCGACCCCTCGTTCTGTGCCCTGCGGACGAGGCCGTCGATCACTGCGACGAGTTCGCGGCGGATCCGCCGGATCTCAGGGTCGGCCTGGATCGCCGCCACGATCGCCGGCGAGAAGAGAGTGGGCAGGCGCAGCACGAGCCGGGTCTCGTCGGACGCGCTCATGCTCCGTACCAGCGCGTCCCACGCCTGTTCCTCCTCCGCCGCGGCCTGGCGTGCCCTGACCAGCGTGGCGGCCAGGTTGTCCCGCACGACCGCCATGATCAGCGCATCCCGGTCCGGGAAGTGCCGGTAGAGCGTGCCGACGCCGACACCGGCACGGCGGGCGATCTCCTCCATGGGCACGTACGGGCCGTCCTCGACGAACGCGAGTGCGGCTGTTGCCAGGATCTTGCGGCGGTTACGGCGCGCATCCGCACGTAACCGCTCCGGCGATCCCGCTGTCACGCCTCAGGACCTCCCTGCCCGGCAACCCGCCGCCGAGTGATGACGGCCACCAAACGGAAGGATACCCTCCGCTTGCGCACGGCGTAAGCGGAAGAAAGTCTTCCCGGCCCCGGGGCAGGCGGCAGGCCTGCTGAGCGATGATGTTGCGCTGGATCTCGCTGGTGCCCGCACCCGGCCGCCGGCGCCCTGTGGGCTTGGAGACGGCTACGACGGCACTGGCAGCTCGTCGTGAGAGCCGAGCTCGGTGACGCCGTCGGTGGTGACGAGGACGACCCGGTCCGCGCCACGGATCGTCGACGTCCGGTGGGCGACGATGAGCACGGCCCGGCCGGCCGTTGCCGCGGCCACCGCGGCCTCCACGAGCTTCTCCGTTCCGGGGTCCAGCCCGGAGGTGGCCTCGTCGAGCACGACGACGTCCGCGTCGAGCAGGCACACGCGGGCGAGCGCGACGAGCTGCCGCTCGCCCGCCGACAGCAGCGCCCCGCCCTCGCCGACCTGGGTGGCGAGGCCGTCGGGCAGGCTGTCGAGCCAGCCGCCGGCGCCGACCGACGCCAGCGCACCGGCCAGCTCCTCGCGGGTGGCGCCGGGCCGCACCGCCAGCAGGTTGTGCGCCAGCGTGCCGTTGGTCAGCTGTCCGTCCTGGGCGACCATCACGACCCGCGACCGCAGCGCCCGCCGGGTCACGTCCCGCAGGTCCACGCCGGCGTAGCCGACCCGGCCGGCGGTGGGGTCGAACAGCCGTGCCATCAGCTTGGCGAGCGTTGACTTGCCGGCGCCGGTCGGCCCGACCAGTGCCACCCGCTCGCCGGGCCTGATCGTCAGGCGCACCCCGCGCAGGACCTCAGGCTGACCGTCGGCATACCGGAAACCGACGTCCTCGGCGTGGAGCGGACCGACGTCCGGCAGCTCCCGGGTGCCCTCCAGGAGGTCCACCGGCTCGTCGAGCAGGCCGTAGATCTTACGCAGCGCCGCGGCCGCCGATTCGAGCACCGTGACCAGGAAGCTCAGCGACTGCACCGGCTCGAAGGCGAGCAGCAGGTAGAGCACGAAGGCGCTGAGGGTGCCCACGGTCACCGCGTCCCGTGCGGCGAGGGCGCCTCCGGCGGCCAGTACCGCCGCGATGCTCCCGACGGTCGCGAACTCCATGGCGGTGAGGTAGACCGACTGGATCCGCACCGCCGTGACGTTGGCGTCGAGCTGCCGGCCGCTGCGCCCCAGCAACGACGCGGTCGCCGCGGGCTCCTGGCGGAACGCCCGGACCACCCGAAGCCCGGCGAGCCGCTCGGTCAGCTCGGTCACGGTGTCCGCGACGCGGTCACGCACCCGGGCGAACGCCGAGCGGGAGGCGCGGCGGAACCACACCGTCGCCGCGACCAGCGCCGCCGCCGGCAGCAGGCAGACCAGCGCGAGCTGCCACGACAACGCGACCAGCACGGTGACCAGGAAGGCGAGGGTGAGCACCGCCTGCGCGAACGGCACGACTCCGAGCTGGACGGCGTCCTGCAGCGCGTCGACGTCCGCGGTCATCCGGGACACCAGGGTCCCCGCCGGGGT
Organism: Parafrankia sp. BMG5.11; assembly: GCF_004337455.1. NCBI lineage: Bacteria > Bacillati > Actinomycetota > Actinomycetes > Frankiales > Frankiaceae > Parafrankia > Parafrankia sp. BMG5.11. The sequence goes on from NZ_SJXI01000161.1 coordinate 3,279, forward strand.
GCGGTCGAAGTAGCGCACCGACATTGACATGACGTGGTCGACGGTGCGGCTGCGCAGCTCGCGCACGAACCACTCGCCGATCCGCCCCACCAGCTCGACCTGCAGCCGGGCGAGCACCAGGCCAGCCACGGCCAGGCCCAGGTAGAGCATGCCGGCGCGAGTGATCACGCCGGTGTCGGGCCGGTCCCCGACCAGACCTTCGTCGATGGCGTAACGCAGGATCCAGGGCCCGGCCAACGCCGTCGCCGTGGTCGTGACAAGCAGCAGCGCCGCCAGCGCGACCGCCGGCCAGCGCGGCCGCAGCAGCGTCAGCGTCCGCGCCAGCAGGCTGCCGCGGCCCGGCGGCGACGGCCTGCCTGGCGGCGGGCCGCCGGCGGGGGTGGTCCCGGTCCGGGTCGCGCCGGTCGGGGTCGTGCCGGTCGGAGTCACACCGGTCGGGGACGTCATGACAGCGCCAGGGCGCCACGGCCCGCCGGCGCCCCAGGGCCAGGGTCGGGACCAGGGCCGGGGTCGGCGTCGGGATCGTCCAGGTCGCCGGAGTGGGCGACCAGCACCCGCCGATAGCGTGGCGAGCTCTCGAGCAGGTCCTCATGGGTGCCGGTGGCAGCGACCCGGCCGCCTTCGAGCAGCACGACCCGGTCGGCGAGGCCGATGACGGCGGGCCGGTGCGCGACAAGGATCGTCGTCCGTCCCCTGACCACGGTCGCCAGCGAGGCGACGATCTCGGCCTCCTTCGCCGGGTCCACCGCGCTGGTCGGCGAGTCCAGCAGCAGCACCGGTGGGTCCGCGAGCAGGGTGCGGGCCAGCGCCAGCCGCTGTCGCTGGCCGCCGGACAGGCCGAGGCCACGCTCGCCGACCAGCGCGTCGTAGCCGCCCGGCCGGCCCGCCACCACGTCCTGCGCCCCGGCGAGCCGGACCGCCGCCCGGAGCTGTTCGTCATCGGCCTCCGGCGCGCCGAACCGGAGATTGTCGCGGACCGTCCCGCTGAACAGGAACGCGTCCTCGAACCCGACGCCCAGCTGGGCGCGCAGGTCGGCGAGCGACCAGGCCCGGACGTCGCGGCCGCCGACGCAGACCCGGCCGGCGCCGACGTCGTAGAAGCGGGGCACCAGCGCGCCGAGGGTGGACTTGCCGCTGCCGGTCGCACCGACCACGGCGACGCACTCGCCGGCCGGCACCACCAGGTCAAGCTCCCGGAGCACCTGACGACCCGGCGCGTAGCCGAACGTCACCCCCTCGAACCGCACCTCAAGCCCGCCGCCGGGCCCGGCGGTCGCCGAGACAGGCGCCGTTGCCGGGGCGGTCCTCCGGGCTGCCGCCCGGGCCGTGCCCGTCGTGCCCGTCGTGGCGGTTCGGGCCGCGGTGCCGGCTGTGCCTCCGGCCGTGGTCTCGGCTCCGGGGTCGGCCGTGCTTCCGGCCCTGGTTCCGGCCGCGGCCGGTTCCTGCTCCTCGTCGAGGATCGCGGCGACCAGCCCGGCCGACACCACCGCGCGCTTCAGCTGGGACGCGGTCATGCCGGCGATCCGCAGCGGGCCGACGATCAACAGCCCGAAGTAGCTGAACTGGACCAGCTCGCCGACCGTCAAAGCCCCGTCGGCGACCCGCAGCCCGCCGATCCACAGCACACCGACCAGGCCGAACGCCGGAAGCAGTTCGGCCAGCGGCAGATAGGTCGCGCGGACCGAGTTCAGCCGCAGCGCCGCCCGCTGCACCTGACCGGCCTGGTCGCGGACGCGGCGCCGCTCGTCGTCCTCGGTACCGAGGCCCTTGGTGGTGCGCACCCGGCGATCGACTCCTCCACGGTGCTGGCCAGCACGCCGAGCTCGGACTGCAGGTCCAACGCCCGTGGCCCCAGCCGCCGGGTCAACCGGACGGCGACCGCGAACACCGCCACGGCCGGTGCCATCGCGACCACCGTCAGCACCGGGTCGATCCGGGCCAGCAGGATCGCCGTCCCGACCAGCATCACCAGGTTGGAGACCATGATCGGGATGTTGATCACGGGCTGCTGGGCCTGTTGCAGGTCGGTCGTGGCCCGGGCGACCAGGACGCCGCTGGGGTGCCGGTCGTGGAACGCCGCCGGCAGCCGCACCACCCGCGCCAGCAGCCGGTCCCGCAGGTCCGCCTCCACCACGTAGGCGAGGCACTGCCCGTAGTAACGACGTAGCCCGGCGAACCCGGCGCCGACCACCGCCAGCCCGGCGAAGAGCACGACCCCGAGCCACAGCTGGCCGGAGTCGTCGCCGAGCACCCCGGCGTCGACCGTGTGCGCGACGAGCAGCAGCGCGGCGAGCTTCGTCGCCGTCCAGAGCAGGCCGGCGCCGATCCCGGCGGCCATCAGCCGCCGGTGGCGCCCCACCGCCGCCGTCACCAGCGCCAGTCCCGGTCCGCCCCTCACCAGGAGCGCCGTGGTGGGGCGAGCCGCCGCGGCCGGCGGGTGGCAGGCGAGAGACGGGACGGGGACCGGGACGGGGCCGAAGGAAGGAGCGGCCAGCCGCCGTACCGTCTCCGCTCGGCTGGCGCGTGCCGCGTCACGCCGGGACGGCGACCGGCGTGCCCCGCCCGGCGTCACGGGCCGCCACTCCGGCCCGCAGCGCCGGTACCAGCCCTCCTCCCCACAGCCGGACGTCGTCGAGCGGATCGAAGCCACGGATCAGGAACCGGTCGATGCCGAGGTCGTAGTACTTCAACAGTGCCTCGGCCACCTGCTCGGGCGTACCGACGTGCCCGGACGAGTTCCCGCCCGGACCGGTCAGCGCGGTGATGGCGAACCACAGCCGCTCGTCGTGAACCTCAGCCCGGGAGGCCGCGTCCTGCATGCGGTCGGAGGCGATGCTCTTCTGCTCGCCGAAGTACTTCGCGGCGAGCAGGCCGTTGCCGGCACCGATCCGCCGGGCGGTCTCCGCCCGGATCGCCTCGGCGCGCTCCCACGCCGCCTCCTCGGTGTCGGCGACGATCGGTCGGGTCGACAGGCTGAACCGCAGCGTCCGGCCGTGCTTGGCGGCCTCCGCCCGCAGCAGGGCGATCCGCTCGGCGGTCTGCTCGAGCGGCTCACCGAACAGCATGTAGACGTCGGCGTGCGCGGAGCCGGCGGCGACCGCGCCCGCCGACTGGCCGCCGAAGAACAGCGGGACGCCGCCGGGGCTCGTCGGCCGGACCGAGCTGAAGGCGCCTTCGAACCGGTAGAACGGCCCCTCGTGGTCGAACGGCACCTCCGAGGTCAGGGCGCGCCGCAGCACGCTCATGAACTCGGCGGTCCGCTCATAGCGGGTGTCGTGGTCGGCGAAGTCGCCGTCACGGCGCTGGTCGGTGTCACTGCCACCGGTGATGTGGTGGATCGCGACCCGGCCGCGGCCACCGGTCAGCGCGTCCAGCGTGGCGAGCTTGCGGGCGACCAGGGTGGGCGCCACGAAGCCGGGCCGGTGCGCGATCAGCACGCCGAGCCGTTGCGTCGAGTACAGCACGTGCGAGGCGATCGCCCAGCCGTCCGGACCGGTGGCACCGTAGCCGATCAGGACGCGGTCGAACCCGGCCTCGTCATGCGCCTGGGCGAAGCGGGTCAGGTAGTCGGTGTCGACCACCGGCCCGTCGAAGGTCCCCCGGGTCTCGGACATGTCCTTGGTGCCGACCATGCCGATGATCTCGATGGTCATCGCGCGGCACCGCCCACAGCCGCGTCGGCGGCCTGCGGCGAGCGGTCGCCGGCACGGGGCGCCGCGGCCAGCGCCGCCGGCACCGGTGCGACGTCGTCGCGCCGGGCCGCCTCGCCGCGGTCGCACCGGGCGATCTCCTCGCGCACCAGCGGGATCAGGTGCCGGCCGTAGTCGATCGCGTCGTCATAGGGGTCGTAGCCCCGGATCAACAACGTCGTGACGCCGATGTCGACGTAGTCGAGCAACGCCGCCGCCACCGTCTCCGGTGTGCCGACCAGCGCCGTGGAGTTCCCGCCGCCGCCGATCGCCGCCGCGAGCGGCGTCCACAGCGCACGGTCGTGCAGCTCGCCCTTGGCCGCGGCGGCCAGCAACCGCTGCGAGCCGACGTTCTGCGGCGCGTCGCGGTTGCCACTGAAGCCGCGGAACTCCTTGAAGTACTCGGCGGCCTTGCTCACGTTCTCCCTGGTCGGCGCCAGGATCCGGTGCGCCCGTTCCCAGGCCAGCTCCTCGGTGGCACCGAGGATCGGACGGAACGACACGCTGATGCGCGGCGGGGTGGTCCGGCCGGCCGCGGCCGCGGCGGCGTTGACGGAGGCGATCTGCTGGGCGGTCTCGGCCAGCGGCTCGCCCCACAGCGCGAAGACATCGGCGTGCTTGCCGCCCACCCGGTAGGCCGCCGCGGACGACCCGCCGAAGTAGATCGGCAGGTGCGGCTTCTGCACCGGCGGCACCGCGGACAGGTGGTCCTCAAGCTGGTAGTACCGGCCGTGGTGGGAGAAGGGCTCGGTGGCGGTCCACGTCCTGCGGACCACCTCCAGGTACTCGTCCGTGCGGTCGTACCGCTCGTCCTTGTCGAGATAGCCGCCGTCACGCCGCTGCTCGGCGTCGCTGCCGCCGGTGATGATGTGAATCGCCACCCGGCCGGCAGAGAAGTTGTCGAGGGAGGCGAAGTAGCGCGCGGCGACGGTGGGGAACACCACTCCGGGCCGGTGCGCGACCAGGTATCCGAGGCGCTCGGTGTGCGCCGCCGCGTAGGCCGCGACCTGGAGGTTGTCGACCGATCCGCTGCTGTACCCGATGAGCACGCGGTCGAAGCCGGCGTCCTCGTGGGCGACGGCGAACCGCCGGGTGAAGTCGCGGTCCACGAGGGGACCGCCGGTGAACCCGCTCGCCTCGGAACCGGGGCGGGTGGCTATCAGGCCAATGAACTCGACCGGCATGGTGGTACCTCTTTCCCGGGCACGGAACCTGTCGGCAGCGCTCGGACGAAGGGGGGACAGGGGGAGAGCATGCGGGCGGGGCGCCGGCCATCCAGCGCCTGTAAGCCGATCGGGAAAGTGAACATTGCGGCACGAGGCGCCCGGAGCGGATCCGACGCGTGCCGCCGGGCACTCGTGCGCGAGTGCCCGGGGTGGCCCACCGAGCGGCCGGCGTCACCCGCCGGCCGACGGCTCCGATGCGTCGGCTAGACCGCCGGCCGCCTGACGTGACAGAGCGCGCTCGCCGTCCGTCGCAGATCGACGTGGCGCCGCTGCGCCGCACGCAGGCCCGAGGTCATGTCCGCAGACTGACGGAATTGAGCGAGCGTGTCAACAGGGGATAAACCCGTGACTACGTCGCCACATAACGCCAGGGTGACGCCCACGCCCGCGTGTTACCGTCGTACCCGTCATCCCATCAAGGCATGAGTCGTGCGTCTCATCCTGCATCCCCTGTTCCTCAGGAGGTGTGTCCCAGTGGGCCAGGCCGACGCGATGAACGCGTTCGACCGCGGCGCGGGCAGCCTGTGTCTCGACTTCGTCGCGACCCTGCGCGACACCTCGGACCAGTCGGTCGAGATGCTCTCGACGCCCGGCGACCTCGCCGCCTGGTTCGAGCTGACCGGTCTGCCTGTCGCCGCCGGCGGGCTCACCGTGCAGGACCTGCACTCCGCGCAGGCCCTCCGGGCCGCCGTCGACGCCGCGGCCCGGGCGCTGATCGCCGGCCGGCAGCCGGACGCGGACGACATCCGGCTCATCAACATCACCGGCCGTCACCCGACTCCGGTCTTCTTCCTGAGCGCGACAGGGCGAGCGAAGATCGCCTCCGCGGAACCGGACACCGCGGCCACCTTCTCCGTGATCGCACGCGACACGATCAATCTGCTGTCCGGCGCCGATCTCGGACGTGTCCGTGCCTGCTCGGGGTGCGCCGCGCTGTTCTTCGACCGCTCCCCGTCCGGCCAACGACGCTGGTGCTCGATGCGTCGCTGCGGCGAGAAGGCCGCCTCGGCCAACTACCGGCGCAGGCTGGCCGCCCGCGCCTGAACGCTCCCAGAGTCGGTGGAGGTCGCATGTCCGCAAAGCCGCCCGACCCGGCGCCCGACGGCTTCCACGGGAGGCTGCACCGGGTCACGCCCGTCGGCCTCTCCCCGCGCACCGCCCAGACCGAGGGCATGCGCAGGGTCGCGGCGCTCTCCGGCGCCACCGTCGGATCCGTCGATCTCTGGATGGGGCAGACGCACGTCGCCGCGGCCACCGCGTCGGCCAACCATCATCACGGCCGCTCCGAGACCGGCATCTACGTGGTGAAGGGCAACCCCGCTTTCGTGTTCCTGGACAACGACGAGGAGATTCGGATCGACACCAGCCCCGGTGACTACATCTACGTGCCGCCGTGGGTGCCGCACCGCGAGGAGAACCCCGACCCCGACGAGGAGGCCATCGTCGTGATCGCCCGCACCACGCAGGAGGCCATCGTGGTCAACCTCCCGAGTCTGCACCGGGTCGGACCTGCCGCGGCCGACCCGGCGTCGTCGACCCGCCGGGACTGGCACACCTACTGACAGGCGGTCAGCCGGCGGGCACCGGGTCCGGGGCGAGCGGACGGCTCGACAGCTCGCGCCGCAGGACCGGGCGATCTCACTGAAGAAGAGCTCGAGGGTGTCGCGGTAGTCCCGCCGGGCCAGCCAGCCCTGGGTCACCTCCTCGGCGAAGCGGGGTCAGATCACCCGGAAGTTGTGGGTGCCATCCCTGTCGAGCTGCGCGACCAGGCCGTATTCCCACTCGAGATAGGCCTCCATCGCCGAGCGGCTGTTGTCGGTGCCCTCGTACGGACGCCGGTAGCGGTCGAGGGGTGTCTCGGCGTAACGCGCGGGCTCCGTCTCGACTGATCTCCCGCTGGCCAGCCATCCCGCCGTCCCATCCTCAAGGGCGTACGCCGAGACCGCGGCGAGCCGGCCGAGGTCGGCTGTCGCGAACCGCGCGAGCAGGCCGTCGCCGGAGGTGAGGACGAGCCGGTCCGCGCGCGGCAGGTGCCGCAGCGCGACGGCCAGGCGGGAGCGGCTCGCGTGCCACGCGCCGGGTATGTGCCCGGCGGCGTAGGCACGGCTGGCTCCCACGTCGACGACCACCGTCACCCGGGAAGGCTCGCTCAGCCATCGCGCCAGCTCGCCGGGCGCGACGGCCGGCACGCCCGGTGGCACCGGCGCCGGGGAGACCGGCCGGCCCCGCTCGGTGTGGTCGTCGGCGGCCACATCAGTCACCACCCAGGTGTCCCAGCCCATCTGGGCCAGCCAGGAACCGGTCATCGCCGCGCGGACGCCGTCGTCGTCGGCCAGCACGATCCGGGCTCCGCGCACCGGCGCGTAGTGGTCGGTCTCCTGAACCAGCTGTCCGCCCGGCGCGTGACGGAAGCCCGGCAGATGCCCTGCCTCGTACTCGGCCGCTGAGCGCACGTCGAGGAAATAGACCGTCCGGCCGGGCGGGGGCGGTCCCACCAGGTCGGCGGTCGCGGCGAAGCGGACACCGGCCCGGGCGGCGGCGGCCCGGGCACCGGCCCGGGCGACCTCACGGTGGGCCGGTTCGACCTGGACCGGCGCGGCCGCGGTGGCCGAGCGGTCCAGAACCTGGCCGGCGAGCACCCACCCGATCGTGCCGTTGCGCAACGCCGCCACCGGATTCGGCAGCCCGGAGTTGATGCGCGACTGGGCGCCGATGATGCTACGGGTGCGCCCGGCGCAGTTGACCACCACCTGGGTCGCCGGGTCGGCGGCCAGCTCACGGATCCGCAGGACCAGCTCCCCGCCGGGCACGCTGGTCGCCGTCGGAATGCTCATCGTGTGGAACTCGTCGGGGCGGCGGGCGTCGACGACCACCACGTCCTTCCCCGCGTCGAGCAGGGCCCGCAGCTCGGGAGCGGAGACCGACGGCGTGCCCCGGACCGAGGCGACCAGTTCCCCGAACGCCTTGCTCGGGGTGTTGACGTCGATGAACATCTCGCCGCCCGAGGCGGCCCACCCGTCCAGGCCGCCCAGCAGCCGGCGCACCTGGGTGTATCCGAGCTCGACCAGGATCTCGTGGGCCCGTTCCGCCGTCGCGGTGGCGTCGCCGTAGACGGCCACGAGAGTGTCGCGCCGGGGGATGCGCCCCCAGGCATCCAACTCAAGGCGTGACAGCGGGATGTTCGCTGCCCACAGCGGATGTCCCTGCGCGAACAGCGCCTCCTCGCGCACGTCGACGAGCGCGATCTCCTGGCCCCGCCGCAGCAGGTCGCGCACGTGTTCCGACGAGATCTCCAGGGGTGTCATCGTGGTCCTTCCGGGTTCGACGGTCGGCTCATGACCGTGCTCCGGTCGCGCCTGGCAAGGGCGCGGCCGAAGCCTGGTCACGCGGGCGGGAACGTCAGGAGGAGCCGATCGTGACACCCCCGGCCCTCTATTCGACCCCACGGATTAAAGGTCAGTAGAGGGTGTCTGAAAAG
>NZ_SJXI01000017.1:0-235178 GCF_004337455.1 Parafrankia sp. BMG5.11
CGCGCCAGTCGCCTACCCTACATCACCCATCCGACGTCGCCGGCGAAGCTGGTCTTGACCAGCCTTCTGGGTCCCCATGTGAGGTAGGCGAGTGTCGGGTTCTCCACGGTCGCGAGGATGCCGAGTAGCTCGTTGGCCCGCCGCTGTTGGGCGTTGGAGCGGATGAAGCTGAAGCATCGCACTGACTCGAGATCGTCGAAATCGATTGCCTCGACCCTTGCGCCCGGTACCGAAATGTTCACGACAGTCGGATGGTCACTGTCGGCGAGGAGCGATGTCAAACTGGTGGTCAGAATGTACTTGGAGACGAAGAACAATACCCATGACGCCTCGTGCCCTTCCACGGTTTCATGCCGCTTCTGGCGGATGAACGAGGCGGCCAGCACGAGTACGTCGACGCGCTCATGGCGTGCCTTTATCTGTTCGACCACCCGCCTGCTTTCGGCGGTCAGCGAGAGGTCGGCGGCGATGAACGAGGCCCGGTCAGTCGTGGCCGGATCGTCGGCGGCCAACGCGGCGAGCAGAGCCTCGAACTTGACCCGGCTGCGGCCCACCACGACGACCCGCTCGCTCTCCCGCAGGTAGTGCGAGGCGAGTGCTGCTCCCATCCCGTCAGTTCCCCCCGTGATCACAACCGTCTTCATCGCCACTCCCGCCGCATCGGAACCCATGTTCCGTTTTGGTGAAGGTAGCACATCGGAACACATGTTCCGATGTGCCTGGGCGTGCCGCTAGGATCGTGTTCGTGGAGCGCGCGGACGGCCCGCGCCGCGACGTGGTCGCCAATCGGGCCCGCATCGTGGCGGCGGCCACAACGATGTTGCGGGAGCGCGGCCTCGACGTCGACATGCGCGCCATCGCCAGAGAGGCGGGTGTGGGCGTCGGCACGCTCTACCGGCACTTCCCGACACGCCAGCATCTGGTGAAGGAGATCACCAACACCGACCTGGCGGGCCTCGCCACGTCTGGCCTCCCCCCGGGCCCATCCGCGATCGACGCGCTCCGTGCGTTCTTCACCGCGGCGCTGACGCCCCTGGTCCACAACCGGGCGGCGGTCGACCTGCTCGCGAATGCCGACCCCTCAGGGGCCGAGCTGCAACTCTGCGTCGCCCATCTGACGGGCATCGGACACGACGCGGTCGAACGCTCCCGGACCGACAGCACGCTGGCCGACGACATCACCGCTACCGACATCGCCTACCAGTTCCTGGGCGTCGTACGGATAGTCCAACTCCTCCCACGCCCGGCCGTCCCGGATATCGAGCACCATGTGGAACTGGCCCTCCGAGCGCTGCGGCCACGCTCCCACTAGCACGGCGCGCTGGTGTTCCGTCTCCAGCTCTCTCGACAGGATCGTCATGGCATTCGGCGGGTGCGCGGCAGCGCGAAGCAGCGCCGAGCCTGCCTCACGCGGAGCCCGGCTCCGCCCGGAGTCTGGCGGGCGACCCACGTACCCCACAGGTCGTCACGCCGCCCCCGGCGACCGGCGCATCCCCGTCGAGCCATGCGTCGTCGCCGTCCGCGTACACGAACGCGATCGACTCCTGGCGACCAGTCCTCCTCCCAGGGGCGGATGATCGCACGACCATGACGCAAGGTCACCTCTCCACCGTGACGCAGGTCACACGCTTCTTTTTCGCGTCCTGCCCGGCTGTCTCGTCCGTGAGTCGAAGCCGCCCGACAGCGGGCGGCGCGCGACGGAGGAGCCGATCATGGCAGGCAGAGGCAGGATGACGCGGCAGCAGCACCGGATCGTGGTTCTCGGCGCCGGCTACACCGGCATGATGGGCGCGCTGGGAGTCGCCCGCCGCACCCGCCGGCTCGGCGGGAAGGTGGTGCTGGTCAACCCGTCGGCGCGGTTCACCGAGCGGCTGCGGATGCACCAGATCGCGACCGCCCAGCGGATGGCCGAGATCGACATTCCGAGCCTCGTCGAGCCCGCCGGCATCGAGTTCGTCCAGGGATGGGCGACGCGGATCGACCGGGCCGGCCGGGTGCTGCACGTCGACACCGCTGAAGGGCCCCTGCCGGTGCCCTACGACACGCTGGTGTATGCGACCGGTAGCGCGGCCGACACCGATCCGGTCCCCGGCGCCGGCCTGCACGCGCACACGTTGAACAGCCCGACGGAGGCGGCGCGGCTCGCGGGCTGGCTGGCCCAGATCGGCACCGGCACCGTGGCGGTGGGCGGGGCCGGCCTCACCGGGCTCGAGGCGGCCACCGAGATCGCCGAGTCCTATCCGGGCATCCACGTCATCCTGCTCAGCCGGAACGAGCCCGCCACCGCGATGGGCCCGCGTGCCCGCGCCCACGTTCGGCGGGCGCTCGACCGCCTCGGCGTCGAGGTCCGAACCGGGGTGGAGATCACCAAGGTGCTTCCCGACGGTGTCGAGCTGGGCGACGAGATCGTCCCGGCGGACGCCGTGCTGTGGACGACGGGCTTCCGGGCCTCGCCGCTGGCCGCCGAGGCGGGCCTGACCGTCGACGCGACGGGCCGGATCGTGGTGGACGAGACGCTGCGCGCGGTCAGCGATCCGGCGATCTACGCCATCGGTGACGCGGCCGCGATCCATCAGGCCTGGGGTGTCATCCACGGCACCTGCCAGAGCGGGATTCCCACCGGGGCGCACGCCGCCGCCTCGATTGCGCGGCGGATGCGGGGTCGCGAGGCCAAGCCGTTCCGCTTTGGCTACATCCATCAGCCGGTGAGTCTCGGCCGACGCGATGCGGTCATTCAGTTCACCCACGCGGACGACACCCCTCGCCGCTGGTACCTGCGCGGCCGGGCCGCCGTCCGCTACAAGGAGACGGTCACCAGCAGCCCGCGCTCGACCTACCGTCTCGCGCGGCGGGTGCCGCTGCCCGCGGCGGCGCTGTCGAGCCGCGGCGGCCGAGCGGCGCGCCGTCCGGCCGCCGCGTGAGCTCCGGACGGCGGCGATCATAGGTCGCGCAGCCCCGCCAGCTTCTCGGGGTTGCTGACCAGGTGGATGGTGCGCACGGCACCATCCACCAGGTGCAGGCTGATCGCCGCCAGTGGTGTCAGGCCGGAGCGGACGACGATGCCGGGCCCGCCGTTGAGCATGACCAGGTGGATGTTCGCCTCCTCAGGCATCCGCCCCGCGAAGGTGACCAGGGCTCGTGCCACCAGGTCCACGCCATGGATGGCCTTGCGCGGCGCCGGGGCGAGGCCGCCGCCGTCACTGACGAGGCTGACGTCAGGAGCCAGGACCTCGATGAGCCTCGCGAGGTCACCCCCGGCGGAAGCGTTCGGTCACCGCCGACCGGGTCGCCAGGTCGGTGTCGTAGCGGGTGCGCCGCGCCTCGACGTGCTCGCGGGCATGGCGGGCGGTCTGGCGAGCCGTCGCCTCGCTGCGCCCGACGATCTCCCCGATCGTGCCGTACGGATAGCCGAACGCCTCCCGTAGCACGAACACGGCGCGTTCGATCGGTGACAGGGTCTCGAGCACCAGCAGCATCGCGGTCGACACGGAATCCGACAGGACGACGTTCTCGGCGACATCCGGACTGGTGAGTACGGGTTCGGGCAGCCACGGGCCCACGTAGGACTCGCGGCGTGACTGGGCGCTGCGCAGCCGGTCGATCGCCAGCCTGGTGGTGATCCGCACCAGGTAGGCCTCGGGGTCGTCGATCGTGGCGATCTCCACGCCGTACCAGCGCAGCCACGCGTTCTGGACGACGTCCTCGGCGTCGCTGAAACTCCCCAGCACCCGGTAGGCCACCGCCCGCAACCGGCCCCGATGCTCCTCGAAGACCTGCACCGCGTCCGGAACGTCCGGCTTCGCCGTGTCGGTCATTCTCGCCTCCTGCCATCGCCCTGCGACCGCCCGGGATCGTGCCATCTGGCACACGAGCGGTTCGCGCAACGGGTGCGCCGCGCGAGGAGGCCGGCTCGTCCCATCGTGACTTCGAGCCCACCGCCCTGTCACCGATCCTGCTTGTCAGGGGGACCAGCAAGCACAGGATCCGCGGCACCGTCCTGCTCTGCTCGCTCGCCGTGCTCCTCATCCGCGTCGCCGAACGCCGATCCCGGGCGAACCTGGCGGACCATCCACCGCCAGACCGGCCGGATTACGCAGGTGACCCTGACCAGCCCCGCCGGCGCGGTTGCCCCGACCATCACCCTCAGCCCCGCGCAGGAAGCCATCTACCAGGACGTTTCCGTCCTACCATCCGCCCGGGTCACCGCTTCGGCCCCAGCTGATCAAGCCAGAACAGTTCCGCGCCCCGGACCCGGCTACGGTATTCACGAGCTGACATACCGCGGTAGTTGCTACTCCGGTATTCTGGAGCGGTGAAGGTTGACAAGATGAGCGTCTCGTTCGACGGCGAACTGGGCGACGCGGTTCGGGACGCCGCCCGGCGCGCTGGCGTCGGGCTGTCGGCCTGGCTGGCGGTCGCCGCTGCCGCGAAGCTTCGAGCCGATGCCCTCGCCGAGTTCCTCGACTCGTGGGAGACGGCAAATCCGGCGTTGACGCCGGAGGAACTGGCGCGGGCTGAGCGCGAGCTGGGCCTGCGCGCGGATCAGTCGGCGGCGTGAGCGCGCTCGTTCTCGACGCGGGCGCGTTCCTGGCTGTCGAGCGCGGCGATCGGGAGATGGTCGCCCGACTCCGGATCGCGCAGCAGCGGGACATCGGGCTACGGAGCAACGCCGTCGTCGTTGCCCAGGTCTGGCGGAATCAGGCCGGGCGGCAGGCCGCACTGGCCCGCCTGCTACGCGCGGTGGAGGTGTGCACCGTTGATGAGCGGACCGGTCGCGATGCCGGTGTGCTCCTTGGCCGCGCCGGCACATCTGATGTGGTTGACGCGACGGTCGCCCTGCTCGCCCGTCCGGGCGACCGCATCCTGACCAGCGACCCCAAGGACATCACCCGGCTTGTTCAGGCGGGCGGCGTACCAGCCGTGGTGGTGCCCTGCTAGCAACTTCACCAGCCGGCTTCCCTTGGCCAGCAGCACGGCTGCGACGCCACCAACGCCGACGAGGCTCGCTCGTTGACCCCGTACACGACATTGGTAATTCAGGCGTTCGGCGGGAACCCACGCGCCGCCCGTCACGGACGACGCTGTCATCGACACGCTGACCGATCTACTCCTCCACGGCCTGGCCGGTCCGTCACCGCGCCCCATCTGAACGACGCGGCAGCCGTGGGGATGCGCAGGCAGGCGGGCCGGGGAGTGCCGCCGAGCACCTTCGGCGAGCGTGGAAAGAACGAGTGGCACTCGCGGTGAGCTCGCCGCCATCCGCGTCTATCGCGGCCGTCCCAGCCCCGATCATCAGCCGGAGGCCGCGAGGGTCAGTGACCGGCAGGCCGACCGCTGGGCTCGTGATCCACCGCCCAGCGCTGTCCCGCGACGGTTACCAGGCTGGCCAGCGGTACCGGGCGACGAACTCTCAGGATGGGTCTTCGTAGCGGGTGGCAATAGCGGCGGCGCGGTTGCGCAGGGAAGTGCGCAACGACTGCGGGGCGAGGGCTTCCGCGTTCGTGCTGAGCTGCCACAGCGCCCACTCGGCGTGCCGTGAATCCTGGAAGGTCACCTCCAGCCGCAGCCAGCCGTCTGCGTCGGGTTCCTCGGCGCGGACGGCCAGCGTGCTGTTCAGCAGTTCTTCCCGCCGGGCCGGGTTCACCCGTACCAGCACGGTGATATGGCCGTCGGACAGGAACTGCGCGCAGCGTTCTCGCCAGATTCGGTCTCGTGCCAGTTCGACCGGCGCGAGTAGCAGGCAGATGGGTGATATCCAGTGCTCAGGATGGTGACAATCGGCGTCTATGGCTTCGACGTCGGCTCCTTCCTGCAACGACTGCGGGAGGCGAACGTCCGCCTCCTTCTCGACGTACGGCAGCGCCGCGGCGTCCGCGGACCCGAGTACGCCTGGGCGAACTCACTGCGGCTGCAAGCGGCCCTCGCCCAAGCCCGGATCACCTACGAGCGCCACCTTGAGCTCGCCCCAACCACCGAGCTACGCCAGCTCCAGTACGCCGAGGACGAAATCATCCGCTTTTTCACGGCTCGGCCCGCCGAGCCGGCATCCGCGGACTGATAACGCGCCGGACCGCGAACCCCGTATCAGCCGTAGTCCCGCCTGGTGCAGCGACGGGCAACCACGGTCAGCCCATCGGCCGGGTCGCCGCCGGCGGTCTCCGGGTGCGCGAGCCTGTTGATGACCGCGCGGAACGTCGCGAACGGATCTGACCTCGCGGCGGCGCCGTTAGCGTGATCCAGTCAGGGTCTGCTGGCTCAGTAGGTGCCGTCTTGGACGCGCGCAGGTCGACGACCAGCGTGGGGCGTTCGTCGACCCGCTGTGGCCAGGGCGTACAGCGTGGCCAGCGATGCCTGGCGGACCGCCAGCGGCCAGATCGCCGACCATTACCGGCGTTTTCCGGGAGCTACGCGCTGAACCAAGGCGGCCAGGCGGTCGAGGTCGTGCAGGGTCGTGGTCGCGTCAGTGACGGTGAGCAGGCTGAACAGAATCCGATGCACTCCGAGGGCGACCGCGCTTTCGATTGCGGCCTCGTCGGGATACTGCAGGGTCGCGATGACCGGTGGGGTGGCTTTCCCCGCTTCCGCCGCGACCTCTGCCAGGCGTTTGACGCCCACGGCCAGCTCATCGATCGGGACAGCCGGGGCAAGCCAGCCGTCACCGTCGGCCACCATCCGGTCGAATGTGGTGGGGCCCCAGCCGCCGATCCACACCGGTGGATGTGGTCGCTGCACCGGCTTCGGCCACTGGAACACCGGATTGAAATCGACGAACCGCCCATGAAACTCCGCTCGCTCCTGGGTCCACAGCACCTTGACCGCGCCGAGCCGCTCTCGCAGAAGTGTCACCCGGGTCGTCGGATCGGTGCCGTGATTGCGTATCTCCTCGCGCAGCCAGCCAGCGCCGGCTCCCAACTCGAAGCGACCGTCACTGATGAGGTCGACGCTGGCGGTCTCCTTCGCCAACGTGATCGGGTCACGCTGTACCACCAGCGCGATCGCGGTACCCAGCCGCAGCCGGGTCGTCACGGTCGCCGCGGCCGTCAGACTGACGAACGGATCGAGATTGCGGTAGTACTCGCGTGGAATACCGTTCTCATCGGAATGCTGGGTCTCCCGGTGTACCGGAATGTGGGTGTGTTCGGGGACGAACAGCGACTCGAATCCCCGTTCCTCGATCGCATTTGCGAGCAACGCCGGCCTGAGCTGGTCGTCCGTGACCGCAGTGAAGATCCCGAAATCCATGCGGGAAGCGTAAAGTCTGACACTGGTGTAAGGGTCAAGTGCGCGGACCGGAGGTGGTGCCAGGTGCTGATCGGTGAGCTGGCAGGAGCTACGGGTGCGAGCGTGCGGTCGCTGCGGCACTACGAGCGGCACGGCCTGCTCGTCGCCGAGCGGGGCGCGAACGGCTACCGTCAGTTCCCGGACTCGGCGGTGGAGACGGTGGCGAGAATCCGCGTGCTGCTGGCGGCGGGACTGTCGGTGGCGACGATCCGAGAAGTGCTGCCCTGCACCCTGGATGCGACGCCGAGGGTCGTTCCATGTGCGGAGCTGGTCGCAAGACTTCGTGGCGAACTCGCTCGCCTGGATCGACAGACCGATCAGCTTGATCGTGCCCGCGCCCTGCTCTCCCGCATGCTTGCGGCCTGAGGTCGGTGCTCTCCACCGCGCCGGGGTCGTCACCCGTCCGCTCGTAGACGGCCACCGGGGCCCGCTCGCGTTGGCCCGCAGGAAGGCGCTGCTGTCTGTGACCGCCGGCGGCCCGGAATCGCACTACACCGCGCGGGATCAACGGCCCCATCGACGATCTACTGTTCTCGATCGGCACGGCATCCTCTACTACCCGGGCATCGAGAGATACTGCCGCCGTTCGTGCTGTACGGCACCCGAGCGTGGGCGTCCACCCCTCGACATCGAGCCGAAGATCACCTCGCCGTCCTCGAAGGCGATCTCGATCCCGGAGATCCGCGGCGACCTGTCGGTGTGCAGGGTGGGCCGACCATGATCCGCAAGTTTCTGGCCGCGGACCTGATAGACCACCTGCATGTCGCCGTCGTTCCGACCGTCCTCGGCCGAGGGACGCGGATGTGGGAAGGCCTGGAGGGACTCGAGAAGCGTTTCATGCGCCGGCCGAGCCGAATCCCGTTCTGCTCCGGCACGTCCATGGTGATCGCATAGCCGTGTTTCGGGCCATCGCTGAGTGACAGCAGGACGAGCACGCACGTGAGTCAGCTCGCCGAGGCGGAGGAACTGCTGACGAACGATGCGTTGGCGCTGCTGATCGGGGTGGTGCGATGCCGTCGTACGACCGGTGGCCGGCGGAGTTCCCGCCGCTGGCGGCCGCGGTGCTGGCCGCCGCGGAGCGGGTGGGCGCCGACTACGTCCTGCTTGGCAACATGTATGGCTATGGGCTCGCCGGTGGTCCGGTGACCGAGGATCGTCCGATGGCGCCCAGCTCGGTGAAGGGCCGGGTGCGGGTGCGGATGTGGGAGGACGCGCGGGCGGCGTACGAGGCGGGACGGGTTCGGGTGACCGAGGTACGCGCCAGCGACTTCCTGGGTTTCGACGCGGTCTCGCTGTTCACGCTGTTCGTGGCGCCGGAAGTGTTGGCCGGTACGCCGGTCGCCTATCCGGGGGATCTCGATGTCCCGCATTCCTGGAGCTATGTGGGTGATGTGGCGCGGGTGCTGGTGGCCGCGGCCCTGCATGAGTGGTCCTGGCGCCGGGCCTGGCATGTGCCGTCGACCTCGGAGCTGTCGGTCCGGCTGCCTGGCCGTGGCGGCGGGCGTGCCGAGGCCCGCGTTGTCACCGCTGACCGTGGCGGAGCTGGAGCGGTTGGGACGGGCTGACTCGGTGGTGGCGGAGATCCTGGAGATGTTCTACCTGTTCGATCGGCCGATGCTGCTCGACACCGCGGTCACCCGTGCGGCGCTGGGTGTCGAGGCCACGCCGCTGGACATCGTGCTCAAGGAGATGGCCGTTTCCCCAGGGCCGTCCGTACCCTGACCAAGCGAATCAGGACATCGGCGCTGGCGCGGGGTCGACCATGGTGTCCCGTGCGCCCATCGACCGTCCGGACCCCGACACGGTTACGGTGATGTCGTGGGACTGCATCTGAGCCAGATCGACGAAGCGGACGAGCTGCTGACGAACGACCCGTTGGCGCTGCTGATCGGGATGGTGCTGGACCAGCAGATCCCGTTGGAGCGGGCGTTCGCGGCCCCGCTGGAGCTGACGCGGCGGCTCGGCCGTTCGTTGGACGCGGTGGACCTGGCGGGGATGGATCCGGACGAGCTGGCTGCGGTTTTCTCGATCCAGCCTGCGTTGCACCGTTTCCCGGCGGCGATGGCGCAGCGGACCCAGAAGCTCTGTCAGATCGTCATCGACAGCTACGACGGTGATGCCGCGCGGGTGTGGACGGCTGCCGCGGACGGGAAGGATCTACTGAAGCGGGTCGCGGCGCTACCCGGCTTCGGGATCCAGAAGGCGAAGATCTTCGTGGCGTTGCTCGGCAAGCAGCTCGGCGTCGAGGCCGAGGGTTGGCGGGAGGCCACCGCTCCGTTCGGTGAGGCCGGCAGCTACCTCTCGGTGGCCGACATCGTTGACCAGCAGAGTCGCGACAAGGTCCGCGACTACAAGAAGCAGATGAAGGTGGCAGCGAGGGCTACAACGGCCTGACCTGCGGGTTTCGCGGGAACCCTTCAGGCAGTCCGCAGGGCGCCCGCTGGATGGCCAGGGTCGCACGTCTGCGTCGGGTGCCGTGTTGCCTCGCTGTAGTCGGTGTCTGACCCTCGTTCACCCGTGTGAGTAGATGTGTGACACTGTAAGTTGTGGTGGACGGCCTTTGGTGGGACCAGGAGGACGCGGAATACATCCGACATCGGTCTGATCGTTATCCCGGCGCGACCGACATCGAACCTGAGTGGACCTTGGAGGCGGTGAAGGATCCGCGGAGGGTCGTTCGTGACCCGGATCCGAGGAGCAGGATGGGCGCGGCCCGCCTGATCGGGTACTCGCGCAGTGCCGGGTTCGTGCTGACCGTGATCGTTGATCCGATCGACGAGGCTGGGATCACCGCGTGGAAGACCCGTGGAAGCGATCTTCGGGACTACCTGGAGGGGGAGAGCGGCGGTGACTGATTCGTCCAGGCGTGCCCGGCGTGACGCGATCCGAGCCGAGTACGCGGCCGAGGAGGCCGAGGCTGCCGAAGCGGAGGCCGTGGAAGCCGAGCAGGCCGTCGTGTCCGTGCGGGTTCCCGCGTCGTTGGCGGAGGCTCTCAAGGCCCGTGCGGCCGCCGAGCACCTGCCGACCTCGGCTCTGGTCCGGCGCATCCTCGCCCGGGCGGTGCAGAGCCCCGAGGCTCCTGTCGTGAGCGTGGAGCAGGTCGAAGAGATTGTGCGCAGGGTCCTCCGCGAATCAGCGTGACCTGCAATCCGCAAACAGTCCGCAGGAGGGCGGAAAACGGCCCACGCCAGTGGCAACTCAGCTCCCGTCAGGGCCTGTCGATCGCCTCGCGCACCGCCGGGACGATCTCTCGTGCCCACCTGCCCAGGGCAACATCCGTCCCGGTCCCGTCGTCGACCGGGAAGCAGATGAAACCGGCGGCTCCGTGCTCCAGGACGGCCGATGTCAGCTCGTCCACCCACTGATCCACCGATCCGCCGAACCAGCGGCCGGAATCGTCACGGAAAGCGGGCAACGGCGAGGCTGTGATGCGGCCCTGCACGTTGTAGATGGTCGCGACGTCCGCCGGGTTCCGGCCGGCCGCTGCGGCCGCCCCGTCGATGAGCGGGCGCGACTCGGCGAACCGTGAGCTGAGCCAGTCGGCGGCATGGCCGGGAATCCACCCGTCGGCCAGCCTTCCGGTGACGGCCAATGACTGTGAACCTACCGAGCCCGTCCAGATCGCGGGTGTCGGGGAGAGTGAAGGAACCAGGTCGGTCACCCGGTGGAATTCGCCCTCGAAGGTCACTGGATCGCCGCCGCCGGTCAATGCCCGCACCAGGATGATGGTTTCCGCCATGGCACGCACGGCCCGCGCCGGTGCCAGCGGTTCGACGCCCAGTTTCACGATCTCCGACCAGAGTCCGCCAGCTCCGACCCCCAGGACGACCCGGCCGCCCGAGAGCGCGGACAACGCGCTGATCGTGCGCGCCAGCATCGGCGCGGGACGGCTCGGAGTGTTGGTGACGTTCACCGCGCCGGTGATGGACGTCGTCCGGCCGAGGACGACGCCGAGCGCGGCGTACGCGTCCAGCCTGTCGGCCAGGTACGGATGGTCGGAAAGCGTGACCAGGTCGAGCCCATCCCGGTCGGCCTGCGTCGCGTGCGCGAGCAAAGCGTCCACCTCGCCGACCCCGGTCTCGAGCCCGAACCCGAACAGCACGTCGCGGTCCTGCACGGCGTTCTCCCTTCCTACGTTCTGCCTACGCCGGTCGCGGAGCGCGGGTGCCGCCCGCACCGGCGTGCCGAGTGACGATCGCCGGCAGCCGGGCGCCGCAGCGACTGTGGCGCGCCTCCCCGAGCACCGTGGCAACCGGCGCGACGCCCGCCAAGACCGCGCCGAGGCTGGTAGCGGCAGGGCCACGCTCCGGTGTTCGGCGGACGCCGGCTTCGCGGGCCAGCATGGTCATTGCGCCGGGCTGCAGAAGCTGATGAACGGTTCGGCCCCAACCCGTCCGTCAGTGCCCGACCGTTTGTTTGAAGGGGTCGTGTTCGGCGAGAAACCGCTCCAGGCGGGCCTGGTCAACCCGGCTGATGACCGCGGACGCCTCCTGTTGGTCACGGACGCATTTGGCGAGCGTGAACGTGGACGTGATGATGTACAGCATGCCGAGCAGGAGAAAGCCGCGTATCCACGCATCCCCCGGGAGATGGGCGATCGCGTAGGTGACCGCGACCACCGAGATGCCGAAGGAAAGCGCGGCCTGCACCATGAACGCGGTCGTGGTCCTGGGGACGAGGGGCTTGGAATGGGTCATGGGCCTAGTCTCGGCTCATTGGAGCCGGTTGGCCTGAGTAACCGTACTCATCTCGAACCTGGACTTTCTGCCACACTTGCCGGGTGCGGATGTCGCGAGGACCGGACCGGTTTCGCGCAGCGGAAGGTGTGCGTGGCGCGCTGTGGCGATCGCTCGCCGTCTTCCGCCTGGTGGCGGCGGCCTACGCCGTCGCGACGGTCGGGCTCGATCTGGGCCAGACGCCGCACCCGGGGCGTGGCCTCACCTGGTTCGGTGTGCTGGCGGTCTGGTCGGTTGTCATGTCGTGGCTCGCGCCGGCGGCCGGCGGCTGGCGGCCGTGGCGGCGGTATGGCCTGGTTGTGGCCGATGTCGTGGTCTGTGTTGCCGTGATGCTGACGTGCGGTGTGGTGAGCCCGGCCGGGTCCACGGACGTCCTGCCCGCGCTGTGGACGGCGAGCGGCGTGTTCAGCGCCGCGCTGGCCGGCGGAACCGCGGGCGGGGCCGCCGGCGGTTCGGCACTGGCCGTGGCCTCCTTCGTCGCCAGCGGTTCGGTGAGCGACTCCTCAGTCAGGCCGGCGGTCCTGTTCGTCGTGTCGGGAATCGTCGTCGGCTATCTGAGCCGGACTGCCATTCGCGCCGAGTCCGCGCTGGCCGACGTGCTGGCGGCGCGGGCCGGGGACGCCGAGCGGGAGCGTCTCGCCCGAGGCGTCCACGACAGCGTGCTCCAGGTTCTGTCGTTGATCGCGCGCGAGGCGGAGCGCGGTATGGCGGCGGCCGACGTCGCCAGGCTCGCCGCCGCCCAGGAGTCGGCGCTGCGTGATCTCCTACGTACCCCCGGAACCTCTCAGCCCGTCGAGCTGGGACGTCCGACCGGACGCGAGACGGGACCAGGCCGCAGGGACGCAGCAGGCCGCAGGGGGGCAGGCCGTGGGGGTGGATCGTCGCGGCCCGCCCGCCCCGAAGCAGATCTTGAGCCACTGCTGACGGGTCTGGCGCGGATGTCACGTTCGACGACCGCGGTGAGACGGGTGATCCCGCCCGGCCCTGCCTTGTCCGGGATGATCTCCGGCCCGTCGGCCGAGGACATGCCGGCGGTCGTGACGGTCTCCACCCCGGGCGCGCCGGTACCGCTACCGGCAGATCACGCCGACGAGGTTGTCGCCGCCGTCCGAGCTGCGTTGAACAACGTGGCCACGCACGCCGGACCCGGAGCCTCGGCGTGGCTGCTGCTCGAGGACGACGGCGATTCGGTGACCGTGACCGTCCGCGACGACGGGATCGGCATCGAACCTGGACGGGCCGAGCAGGCTGCCGCGGAGGGCCGGCTCGGTCTCGCGGTCTCCGTCTGTGGACGGATCCGGGATCTCGGTGGCGACGTCGTCGTCACCGGCCGTCCCGGGCAGGGGACGGAGGTCGAGCTGCGTGTCCCGCGCTGACGATGACGACGCGGTTACCGGGGTTGACGATTCCGGCGGAGCGCGCCGCGGCGGCCGCGTGGTCGTCGTCGATGACCATCCGCTGTGGCGCGAGGCGCTGAGCCGGGACATCGCCGAAGCGGGCTTCGTGGTCGTCGGTACCGCGGGCTCCGTCGCGCAGGCGCTGCGCGTGCTCGCGGCGACCCGGCCTGAGATCGTCGTCCTGGATCTGGGGCTGCCCGATGGCTCGGGCGTCGAGGTGATACGTGCCCTGGTCGGCTCGGCCGAGTCTCCATATCCACTCACCGGTGCTCCGGCTTCGGTGCTCGTGGTGTCCGCTTCCGGGGAGCAGGCCGATGTGCTGGAAGCGGTCAAGGCCGGAGCTTCCGGGTACCTGCTCAAGTCGGCCCGTCCTGAGGAGCTTGTCGACGCGGTCCGTCGCACGGCACGGGGGGTCGCGGTCTTCACCGCCGGGCTGGCGGCGCTCGTCCTCGGCGAGAACTCCCGGGCGGCGCGGAACTCCGGCTCACGTTCGGATCCCGGCTCGTCCACGGCTCCACGGCTGACCGCACGGGAGGTCGAGGTGCTCAGACTGGTCGCGAAGGGCCTGTCCGCCCGGGATGCCGCCCGCCAGCTGGGTGTGTCGCACCGGACGGTCCAGAACCACGTTCACAACGTGCTCGGGAAGCTCCAACTCCGCAACCGCGTCGAGCTGACCCGCTTCGCCGTCCGGGAGGGCTACGACGACGCCTCCTGAACCATCAGTCCCTGAACTTCTGCCGTTCAGTCCTTGTCGGGAATCTTCCGGTTGTCAGAAAGTAAACCCCCGTGGCGAGCCTGAACGGGGAGAACCCGCGTGCGAGGCTCGCACCGGTACAGATGTCGGCTACCCGGCGCTGGGTGGCCTCGTCCGCTGCCCGGTAGTCCACAATCACGACGCCGTTCTCACGGTAAGCTGTGATTGCGTGATGGGCATCACCGTAGTCGGCGACTTCGAAGACGAGGGCTTCTTCGTCAGGGCTTGCGTCGTCGCTCAATGCGGGTTCCCTCCTCGTGGTGATGGGCTTCGAATTCCAATACCCTGCCTTCGAGTCAACAGTCGAGCCGGGACATGCCGAGGCGCAACGCCTCGGCGGACCTGTCGAGCTCGCCGCGATCGCGCAGGCGCCAGTCCGCGTCCAGGCGGAAGCTGTCGCCGGTGAACCGCGGGAAAACGTGCAGGTGGACGTGGAAGACCTCCTGGAAGGCGGCCTCGCCGTCGGCGAGGAACAGGTTGACGCCTTCGCATCGCAGGCCTGATCGACGCAATGCGCGGCCGAGCCGGTGGGCGACCAGCCAGACCTGTGCGCCTGCCCGCTCGTCGAGATCTTCCAGCCCCACGGCGTGTGCCTTTGGTATGACCAGAAGATGCCCTGGCGTTACCGGCCGATGATCCATGAAGGCCAGGGCCGTGTCGTCCTCATGGATGATGCTCGCGGCGGCTCCACGGTGGACAATCGCGCAGAACACGCATTCGCTGTCGTCCACCTGGCGTCCCACCTCTCTGTCTCCGGCCACGCACGCAGTGTGCCGCATGCGCCTGCTTAGCTGTAACGAGTTGGGAAAGAAGTCCTGCGGGGGATAATCCTGAGCGGTCTCCAGGGTCCTCCAGAGCGGCGACTATGGTCGATGCGACGACGCCTTGGCCCGATCTGGCGGGCGTCTCGCGAGCGAGCGGAGGAGCCCACGAATGCTGACCATCTCGCCCAGCCACCGCGATCTGCTGGCGAAGCCCCGTACGGTCACCTTCGCCACGGTCGGTGCCGACGGGCAGCCCCAGGTCACCGCCATCTGGGCGATGCTCGACGGCGACGTCGTGCGCACCTCGCTGACCAAGAGCAGGCAGAAGTACCGGAACCTGCTGGCGCATCCGAAGGTGACGCTGTTCGTCATTGATCCACAGAATCCCTTCCGGACCTTGGAGATCCGCGCCACCGCGGAGATCACCGATGATCCCGGCCTGGAGTTCCTAAGCCGCCTTCTCGGCCTCTACGGCAGTGATCTGGAGACCTTCGAGGGGCCCAGGGAGGACCGGGTCGTGATCACGCTCAATCCCACGCGGATCGTCGAGCTCGGGTAGCGCCGGCCGGCCGGACAGGCCTTCGGGACGGATGTCAGCCGGGCGTGGCGGCGGCGGTCCCTGAGTAGTCGGCCTCGCCGTTGGCGTTGCTCGATCGGATCTTGAACTCGTAGGTGTGGCCGTTGGTGAGCTGGGTGACGGTGCTGCAGGTGTCGGTGACGGGGTAGGGGACCCGGTACCAGCCTTCGCCGGTGGTGACGTCCCGGTGGTACATGACGTAGCCGGTGGCGTTCGGCGCTGGATTCCAGCAGATCCGGGCGGAGCCGTTCCCGGGGGCCGCGGTGAGCCCGGTGGCCGGCGGCGGGATCGTGCCGGCCGGCCGTGCCTGCACCGTCCCTGAGTAGTCGGCCTCGCCGTTGGCGTTGCTCGATCGGATCTTGAACTCGTAGGTGTGGCCGTTGGTGAGCTGGGTGACGGTGCTGCAGGTGTCGGTGACGGGGTAGGGGACCCGGTACCAGCCTTCGCCGGTGGTGACGTCCCGGTGGTACATGACGTAGCCGGTGGCGTTCGGCGCTGGATTCCAGCAGATCCGGGCGGAGCCGTTCCCGGGGGCCGCGGTGAGCCCGGTGGCCGGCGGCGGAATCACCCGTTCGGCGGAACCGGCCTCGGGGCCGGCCGGGCCGGGACGCGACGCCGACGAGGGCGGAGGCTGCGCCGGCGGCTGAGTCGAGGTGAGTGGGGGAGATGGCGACGCCGAGCCGGGCCGCGACGTCCCGGGAGAACCCGGCGCGGACGCATCACCTCTCCCGGTGGGAGCACGCTCCGGCGTGGCGGGGCTGTCCGAGAGGTCCGCGGCCGCGGTCGCCGCGCCGGGTGGGCCGCCCGCCGGGTGAGCCTGCGCCGCGTTGGTGTTCCCGGCGTCGACGGCGAACAGCGCGCCCGTCGCCGCGACGGCCAGCACCGCCACCGGCAGAGCGCACCAGCGGCGGAACCCGCGGCCCGCGTCACCGAAGAGAAGAGAACCGGCTCGTCGTATCCGGTCGCCGGTGAGGACGGCCAACCGAAACCGCAGGTTGTCGTTTCGCCGCGGGGGGTTCGGTTCCATGGACGCCTTTCCGACACCAGTCAGGCCTCGTGACGAAACGCGGTCATCGGAGATCCGGGCGATGGTCCCCACCAGCGCTGTCGGCCCGAGGTCCGAAAGCAGGGCACCGTGCGGGCGAGCCACCAGCGATGATCCTACGACCGTTCACGCGGACAATCATCCGCCGACGGCGCGATCCTCATCCTTGGTATCCGGATATCCGCCGCGCCCGGCCGCGTAGCTGGGACATGATGGAATCGGCCCACGGCGGCACCGAAGCACCGCCCACGGGCCGCGGAGCCTGAGCGAGCTGCGGGGTGTGAGCTGACTGGGGATGTTGTGGTTTCCGACCCGCACGGGACGATGGATCGTCTGGTCGCCGGCCGTTACCGACTCGCGGAGCGACTCGGCGCCGGCGCGTACGGGACGGTGTGGCGTGCGGTGGACGAGCTGCTCGACGTCAATGTCGCGGTCAAGGAGATACGGCTCCACGCCGCGGTGACCGACCCGGAGTCGAGTGGCCTGCTCGCGCGGGTGGTTCACGAGGCGAAGGTCGTCGCCCTGCTGCGCGACCACCCCAACGTGGTGACCGTCCTCGACGTCGTCCACGAGGGTGACCTGCCGTGGATCGTGATGGAGTGGGTCCCGTCGCGCTCGCTCGCGGAAGTCGTCGGGCAGCAGGGGCCGCTTGCCCCCGGGGACGTCGCCCGGGTCGGCCTGGCGGTTCTGAACGCTCTCGTCGCGGCGCACGCGGCCGGAATCGTGCACCGGGATGTCAAGCCCGCGAACATTCTCCTGGGCGACGACGGCCGGATCGTTCTCGTCGACTTCGGCGTTGCCGTCCTGGAATCACATTCCACGGTCACTCAGAGCCCGCTCGGAACGCTCGCCTACATGGCGCCCGAGCGTTTCTCCGGAGCCCGCGCAATGGCGGCCAGCGACCTGTTCTCCCTCGGCGCCACCCTCTACACGGCGGCGGAGGGAGTCTCGCCGTTCGCCCGGGAGACCGAGGCCGCGACGGTGGCCGCCGTGCTCTCCCACGAACCGGAACCGCCCCGACGGGCAGGGCCACTCGGCGCGACGATCCTCTCCCTGCTCGACAAGGACCCCGGCGTCCGGCTGGGCGCGGAGGACGCACACGAGGCGCTGGTCGCAGTGCTCGCGGCCCCCGCCGGTGCTGTTCCTTCTCCCGCACGCGGGACGGCGAGCCGCTCTGCCGTCGTCCTGCCCGTCGAACGTGCGCACCCCGCCCGACCCGCCGAGTCTGTCGACGCGCCGACGGGGCTGGCGGGGCCGACGGGGCCGACGGGGGAGGGCGGCACGGTCGAGTACGGGGAGTCGCGTCTCGGGTGGGCCATCGGCGTCGGCCTGGCCGTGGGCTCCGCGGTCGGGGCGGCTGTCCCCTGGATGGTCCAGGGTTTCGTCGACCTGCCGGCCTGGGCGCTCGTACCGGCCGCGCTCTGGTCGGTCGTGTTCGCGGTCTGGACGGCTGCCCTGATTCCTCCGATCGTCCGGCCCGGCCTGTTGACCGTCGGCCCGGACGGGATCAGGCGCCGGCGGTTTCCCGACGATCTACGTCTGCCGTGGAGTGAGATCGCCGACGCGCGTGTTCACAACAACGTGCTGGAGATCGAACGTCGAGGGGGCCCCGGCCGGCCTGTGGAGATCTGCCGGCTGTGGGAGTTTCACGGCACCTCGGCAGGCGAGATCGAGGCGGTGCTGAACGCCTGCCGCCGGCAGGCCCCGACGCGCTGACCAGGTGCGGAGGAGGCGGTTCGAGCCGTCCGCGGGGGCGGTGCGACTTCCCGGGAAGCTCTGAGGATTCGCACAGCCGATTCTCAGGGTCCGGGCACATCGTCCGAGGCTATGAGCCTCACACTGGAACGGGAACCGGAGCCGGGACTGAAACCGGAACCGGGGGCGGTTCGTGGGCGGTGGTCCGCGCCGGCCCGGCTGCCGGCGCTCGGGGTGCGCGTCGGGCTGGTGACCTGGGGCGTCGTGGTCGTGGCCATGTGGTGGTTCGGCACCTCGGCGTCGAGCCTTCACGGCGGCGGCCTGCTCCTGACGGCGCTCGGACGGGTCGCCGGGCTGCTGGCCGCCTACCTGATGCTGGTGCAGCTCCTGCTCATGGCGCGGGTGCCGGGGCTCGAACGCGCGGTCGGGTTCGATCGGCTGGCGGCCTGGCACCGCGGCCTGGGGACGAACGTCGTGCTGCTGATGGCCGTCCACGTCCTGATGGTGGTGTGGGGGTATGGCCTGACCGCGCATCATCAGCCGCTGTCCGAACTGGTCACGGTGATCATGACCTACCCGGAGATGTGGAAGGCGACCGCGGGCGCGCTGCTGTTCGTCACCGTCGGAGTGGCCAGCGCCCGCGCGCTGCGACGGCACGTCTCCTATGAGATCTGGTACCTGCTGCATCTGAGCGCCTACGTGGCTGTGCTCCTCGTGTACTCCCATCAGACGGCTACCGGCGCGGACTTCGTCGGGCATCCCGTCAACACGCTGCTGTGGCAGGGGATGTACGTCGCGGTGGCGGCCTGCCTGGTGATCTGGCGTCTGGTCCTGCCGATCGCGGCGGTCGTCCGGCATCGGATGACCGTGGAGCGGGTGGTCACCGAGGCGCCCGGTGTGGTCTCCGTGTGGATTCGTGGCCGTGACCTGGATCGTCTCGGCGCCCGGCCGGGGCAGTTCCTGCTCTGGCGGTTCGCCGCCCGGGGGCATGCCGTCACCGCCCACCCGTACTCGCTGTCCGCGCCGGCGCAGCCGCACCGCCTGCGCATCACCGTCAAGGACGCGGGCGACCACTCCCGCGCGATCGCCCACCTGCGCCCGGGGACGCCGGTCGTCGCGGAGGGTCCGTTCGGGCACTTCACCGCGGAGCGCGCCACCCGGGGCCGGGCGCTGCTCGTCGGTGGCGGCAGCGGCATCGCCCCGATCCGCGCGCTCGCCGAGGATCTCGCCGGCCGCGGCGACGACGTCGTGGTGGTGCACCGCGCGAGCAGGGCGACCGACCTCGCACTGCGGAGCGAGTTCGACGAGCTGGCCGATCACCGGCTGGCCGCCGGTTGGCCGACTGCCGATGGGCCGGCCGTCGGTCGGGTGGTGGTCCACCGTGTGGTCGGATCCCGGCGCGAGCTCGGCCACGATCCGCTGGCCGCCCGCTATCTCGCCGCCGCCGTGCCGGACGTCGCCGATCGGGACGTCTTCGTCTGCGGGCCCGCCGGCATGACGCTCGCGGTCGTCCGGGCCCTGCGCGAGCTCGGCCTGTCCGACGGGCAGATCCACACCGAGGAGTTCACGCTGAGATGAACGAGAACGCGGGCAGGCCCTACCGGGCGCGTCTCGGCTTCGCCGCACTGCTGGGGACGGTTGTCCTCGTCGTCGGGGCGAAGTCGGCGACGGGCATCGGCGCGCATCCCTCCACCCTCGCCGTGACACCGGCGACGACCAGCACCAGCACCAGCACGGGAACGGGTTCGGGTACTGGCACGGGTTCGACGAGCGGGACCACCACGCGGACGGTGACCGGCGACGCCGTCCACACCCGGTACGGCCTCGTGCAGGTCCAGGTCGTCCTCACCGGCAGCAGGATCACCGATGTGGTGGCGGTGCAGCTGCCGGACCGGGAGCGGCGCGACCGGGAGATCAACGACCAGGCCGTGCCCCTGCTGCGCCAGGAGGTGCTCGACGTCCAGAGCGCCCAGATCGACGTCGTCTCCGGCGCGTCCTACACCAGCCAGGGGTACGCCCAGTCCGTCCAGTCGGCCCTGGACGCCGCCGGTGTCTAGGGCCGGCGCCGGCCAGGACGCGCGCCCGTCGCGCCCGTCGCGCCCGTCGCGACCGGGGCGCCCGTCGCGACCGGGGCGCAGCCACCCCGAACCGGTGATGGGCACGGTTGTCAGCATCGACGTCCGCTCGCCGCTCGACGCGGTCGGCCTGGACGCGGCGATCGGTGCCGCGGTCCGTGTGCTGCATCGGGTCGACGAGGATTTCAGCACGTTCCGGGCGACGTCCTGGGTGTCGCGGCTGCGCCGCGGCGAGATCGAGCTCGGAGACTGTCCGGATCACGTCCGCGAGGTGTACCGGGCGGCCGCCGAATGCCGGGAGCAGACCGGGGGATGGTTCGACCCCGCCTGGCGCGGGGACGGCACGCTGGACCCGACCGGGCTGGTCAAGGGCTGGGCGGCCGACGCCGCGTCGACGGCCCTGACCGCCGCGGGTGCCCCGAGCCACTGCGTCAGCGCCGCCGGTGACCTGCGGGTGCGGGGCACCTCGGGGTGGGCGCCGGGACGTCCATGGCGGATCGGGATCGCCGATCCGTTCGACCGGGCCAGGCTGGTCGCCGTGGTGGAGGGCACCGAGCTGGCCGTCGCGACCTCGGGGGTCGCCGAGCGGGGCGCGCACGTCGTCGACCCGCGTACCGGCGCCCCGGCGACGGGCCTCGCCTCGGTCACCCTCGTGGGCGCCGACCTCGTGAGTGCCGACGCCACGCTCGCGGACGGGTTCGCCACCGCCGCCCTCGCCGCCGGGCCGGAGGCGCCGGCCCTGCTCACCCACCTCGCCCGCCGGGGATGGGAGTGGCTGACGGTCGACACCACCGGGCGGCTCACGCACTCCGCGGGCTTCCCGGGCCAGGTCACCACGACCGCCGCGGGGCCGGCTGCCGAGACAGCCCCGCGGCCGGCCGTCCGAGCGACCGCCCCGAGGCCGGGCGCGCGAGCGACCGCCCCGAGGCCGGCCGCCGGACGTCCCGACGGGAGGTGACACTGACGGGAGGTGACACTGAGCGGATGGAGCGTCCCGTCCGGGTCCTCGTCGTTGACGACGAGGAGGCGATCACCGATCTCGTCGCCATGGCGCTGCGCTACGAGGGCTTCGACGTGAGCGCCGCGCATTCGGGGCAGGCGGCGCTCACGCAGGTCTCGCGGGAGCCGCCCGACCTGCTCGTGCTGGACGTCATGCTGCCCGACATCGACGGCTTCGCCGTCTGCCAGCGGCTGCGCAACGCCGGGCGGGACGTGCCGACGCTGTTCCTGACCGCCCGCGACACCACCGAGGACAAGGTGCACGGGCTGATGCTCGGCGGCGACGACTACGTCACGAAGCCGTTCGTGGTCAGTGAACTGGTCGCCCGGGTCCGGGCGATCCTGCGCCGGGCCGGAATGGTCGACGGCGCGCCGGAGCCGCTGCGCTTCGCCGATCTCGAGCTGGACCCGGGGACCCGCGAGGTGCGCCGGGCCGGGCGCCTCGTCGAGCTGACCGTCACCGAGTACCGGCTGCTGCACTACCTGCTGGTCAACGCCCGCAAGGTGCTGACCCGGGCCCAACTCCTCGACCACGTCTGGGGGCACGACTTCGGCGGTGACGCCCGGGTCCTGGAGACCTACGTCAGCTATCTGCGCCGCAAGATCGACGACGCTCCGCCGGCGCTGATCCACACGGTGCGCGGGGTTGGCTACGTGCTGCGCCTGCCGCGGTGAGACATCCGGCCCCGCCCCGGCGCGTCCTGCACCGCGTCCTGCACCGGCGCGTCCTGCGGCGGCATCTCGTGTCCTCGCGGATGGTCTCTTTGCGGGCACGGTTGCTGTTGGCCCTGGTCGGCCTGCTGGCGCTCGGCCTGATGCTCGGCGCGTTCGGCACCCAGAACGCCGTCGAGTCGTACCTGCTCGGCCGGCTGGACCGGCAGGTGCGCGACGCCCACCCGGTGATGGAACAGACCTTGCTCGGCGGCGACACGGACCACATGCCGTACCACCACGACGCCGACGACCGGGCGCCACGGTTCGGCACCGCGTTCCTCGTCGGCACCTACGGGGCGCTGTACGACAGCGCCGGCCGGCGAGTGGCCGAGACCAGCCCCGGCCCGAACGGCCCCGCGGCACCGACCCGGCGCCCGGCCGTCACCCAGAGCATGCTCGCCGCCGCCCCGGTGCGGCCCGACCTGGCGACCGCCTCCCTGTGGACGGTCCCCGCCGAAGGCGGCGGGGACAGGTTCAGGTTGCTCGCCGAGCGCTTCGGCAACGGAGACGTGCTGGTCGTCGCGGTGCCCTTCGCCGAGATGGAGACCACTCTCGACAACGTCACCAGGATCGAGATCATCGTGAGCGCGGCGATGCTGGTGGTGCTCGCCGCGCTGGCCTACGTCATCATCCGCCTCGGGCTGCGCCCGCTGACCCGTATCGAACACACCGCGGGCATGATCGCGGACGGCGACCTGACTCAACGGGTCACCGACACGGACCGCGGTACCGAGGTGGGGCGTCTCGGGCTGGCCTTCAACACGATGCTCACCGAGATCGAGGCGTCTTTCCGCGCCCGCGAGGCCTCCGAGCGGCGCCTGCGACGCTTCGTCGGGGACGCCAGCCACGAACTGCGCACCCCGCTGACGTCGATCCGCGGCTACGCCGAGATGTTCCGCAGGGGAGCGGCAAGCCGACCCGAGGACCTGGCGATGGTCATGCGGCGCATCGAGGAGGAGTCGGCCCGGATGAGCGAGCTGGTCGACGACCTGCTGCTGCTCGCCCGCCTCGACCACCAGCCCGACCTCGAGCGTGAACCCGTCGACCTGGCGGCCATGCTCCGTGACATCGCCGCCGACGCCCGCGCCGTCAGCCCGGGACGGACGATCGAGGTCGACGCCCCGCCGATCCTCGAGGTGACGGGGGACGGGGGACGCCTGCGCCAGGCCGTCGGGAACCTCGTCCGCAACGCGCTCGTCCACACCCCGCCCGAGGCGACGGTCTCCCTCACCGTCCGCGACGCCGACACGGACGCGGA
The DNA here is from genome assembly GCF_004337455.1 of Parafrankia sp. BMG5.11. Taxonomy (NCBI): domain Bacteria; kingdom Bacillati; phylum Actinomycetota; class Actinomycetes; order Frankiales; family Frankiaceae; genus Parafrankia; species Parafrankia sp. BMG5.11. The sequence goes on from NZ_SJXI01000017.1 coordinate 23,296, forward strand.
CGGCGACTCCGACGGCGGTGCGGCGGCCGGTGCGGTGGCCGGTGCGGTGGATGACGACCGGGAGGTCGTCATCTCGGTGATCGACCATGGACCCGGAGTCCCCGCTGACGCCGTCGACCACGTCTTCGAGCGGTTCTACCGCGCCGACTCCGGCCGCTCCCGCGACGCCGGCGGGACGGGGCTGGGCCTGTCCATTGTCGAGGCCGTCGCCGCCGCGCACGGCGGACGGGCCGAGCACCGGCCGACACCGGGCGGCGGCGCCACGTTCCGGCTCGTCCTGCCCCGCCCCGATCCCTCTTCGTCATGAGCTGGATCGGCTCCGTTCACCGCGACCCGCCAGGCTGATCTCGGCGCGGTCGGCCGGGATCCGTCCGGCGGGCGGGACTTGCCGTGCTGGTGAGGTCTCTCGGAGCTCGTGGAGGACGTGTGGTCACCTCGGCGGTCGTCATCACGGGAGCGGCATCCGGGATCGGGCGGGCGTGCGCGGAGCTGTTCGCCGCGCGGGGGTTCGGCGTGGTCGCCGTGGACGTCGACGAGGTCGGCCTGGCGGCGCTGACCCGAGCACAGTCGCGCGCCCCGCGGCCCGCCGTGGCCCCGGCGGATCCCCGGACCGCGGCGGATGCCGGTGCCGTGACGGGGGCGGACTCCCGGCCGGCGGGCGGGCCGGAGCCGCGGATCGTCCCGATGGTCGGGGACGTCTCGGTCGAGGAGACCGGGGCCGCCATGGCGGAGCTGGCGCTCGCGAGCTTCGGGCGGCTGGACGTCGCGGTGCTCAACGCCGGGATCGGCACGACGCTGCCGTGGGAGGCCCCGGGCGCGATCGACCGGCTGGACCGGATCCTCGCCGTCAACGTGCGGGGCGTCGCGATCGGGATCCGTTCGGTGGTCCCCGCGCTCCGGGCGGGCGGTGGCGGCTCAATCGTCGTGACCGCCTCCAGCGGCGGGTTGCAGAGCGAACCGGGGAACTGGGCGTACAACGCGTCCAAGGCGGCTGTGATCAACATGGTGCGGGCCGCGGCGCTCGACCACGCCGCCCAGAACATCCGGATCAACGCCGTCGCCCCCGGCCTGACCGAGACGGCGCTGACCGCGCGCCACCGCACCGACCCGGCGTCCACCGCGGCGGTGAGCCGCCGCATTCCGATGGGGCGCTGGGGGCAGCCGGGCGAGCTGGCCTCGGCCGTCTGGTTCCTGGCCTCCGCCGAGTCGTCCTACATCACCGGAACGACGCTGGTCGCCGACGGGGGCCTGACCGCGCACCACGGGGTCGTGCCTCTGCCGGCTCCGGAGGTTGCGCTGCCGACTCCGGAAATCTGACCCGGAACGGACGAAATTACGACTCGTCCGCATCAGGGGCCTGTCAACAGGTCTGGGTGGTGCCCGGACGAACGCCGGGACCATTTCCAACTTGATGCTCGCGCAACTTCTTCCCGGTTCACGGGTCGAATTCCTGCGCCGAGGTGAGCACGTCACCCACTCTCCGTGTCACCGCTCTCGGCCATCGTGGCGGGGCGGTCACGGTGATGGGACGGTCCGTTAAAGAGGAACGCGCCTGCGCGCGTGATACGCCGTCTACGGAGAATCTTCAAGGTTTCGATGGGCCATGTGGTGCTCGCCACAGAGCCTTGGCAATTGTTGGTCCGTTGTGTGTAACGTCTGCGCCGTGCTTTCGTTCAGGAAAGCGCGCACCGGGCGACACGCCGAATCCTGCCCCGCCCGGTGAACAACAAACCTCAGGGCGGGAGCGGGGGAACCAACCTTCGGGCGTCGATCACAGACGTCCTCGGGGTGAAGTCGCGTAGCGCGACCGGGTAAATCCCAGCCCGAACCCGACAGCTAACTTCGCAGGCGTGGGGAGGGGCATCACTTTGTCCGTTATGGCTTCGCGTGCTCGTAAGACCAGTCGTTCCATCCGCCGCGGCCGTGCGCTGCTTGTCGCACCGCTCCTCGCCGCCACGATCGGCGGCGGAATCGCGATGTCACAGCCCGCCAGCGCCGCGGGTCGGCCGGACGCACACCGCTTCCTGAGCGCGGTTGTGCCCTGCGAGTCCGGCGGTAACCCCCGCGTGGTCAACGAGATCGGCGCGGGCGGCCTGTTCCAGTTCCTGCCGAGCACCTGGCGCGGCGTCGGTGGTCAGGGTCTCCCGCAGAACGCAAGCGCCGCCGAGCAGTGGAAGCGCGCGCACATCCTGTACGCGCAGCAGGGAACCAGCCCGTGGTACGCCTCGAAGAGCTGCTGGGGCCCCAAGCTCTGACCCAGCCCCCAGCCCCCAGGCTCTGACGCGGCCCGTCGAATGAATCTGACGCGGCCGTCGAATGGAGCAGACAGGTGACGGACCAGCCTGGCTGAGCCCTGGCTGAGCGTGACAGATGGTCCGTGGAACGCGATCGGTGGCCCGGGTGTCAGTGTCGACACCCGGGCCACCGGCGTTTCGGTACCACCGGCCGCGTCGCACGAGCGCGAGGAAGCACGAGCGCGAGCGCGAGGAAAAGAGACCTGCCGTACGCTGAACAGTCGTCCGCCCGCGCACCTGCGGCCGAGTTGGCGGCGGCCGGAGAGGTGGGTTGTCGATGGCCGAGCCGACCAGCCGCCGCAGGTTCGCCGTTCTCGCGATCTGCTGCATGAGTCTGCTGATCGTGGGGCTGGACGGCACCATCGTGAACGTGGCCCTGCCCGCACTGCGCCGGGATCTGGGTGCGTCGCCCGCGGGCCTGCAATGGACGATCGACAGCTACACCCTCGTCCTGGCCAGCCTGCTCATGCTCGGTGGTTCCACCGGCGACCGGCTCGGCCGCCGCCGGATCTTCCAGACCGGACTGGCCCTGTTCACCGCAGGCTCGCTGCTGTGCAGCCTCGCGCCCGGGCTCGGCTGGCTGGTGGCCTTCCGAATGGTGCAGGCCGTCGGCGGCTCGATGCTGAACCCGGTTGCGATGTCCATCATCACCAACACGTTCACCGACCCGCGGGAACGGGCCCGCGCCATCGGTCTCTGGGGCGCGGTGATCGGGATCAGCATGGCACTCGGCCCGGTGCTCGGCGGCATCCTCGTCGAGACGGTGAGCTGGCGGGCGATCTTCTGGATCAACATCCCGATCGGGCTCGCCGCGCTGGTGCTCACGCACCGCTTCGTCCCCGAGTCCCGCGCGCCGAGCCCACGCCGCCTGGACCCCGTCGGACAGCTCCTTGTGATCGCCGTCCTCTCGACCCTCACCTACTCGATCATCGAGGCGCCCGCGGCCGGCTGGACGTCCACCGAAACGCTCGTCCTGTTCGCGGCGGCGGTCGCCGCGGCGGCGCTGCTGGTCGGCTACGAGTCGCGGCGCACCGAGCCGTTGCTGGACGTCCGCTTCTTCCGCAGCGCGCCCTTCTCCGGCGCGACGGCGATCGCGGTGTGCGCGTTCGGCGCCCTCGCCGGCTTCCTCTTTCTCAACACGATCTATCTGCAGGACGTCCGTGGCTACTCGGCGCTGCACGCCGGCCTGCTGACCCTGCCGATGGCGCTGGCCACCCTGGTGGTCGCGCCCCTGTCCGGCCGGGCGGTGGGCCGCTTCGGCCCGCGTCCGTCGCTGCTCGCCGCGGGTGTCACCCTGACCGCCGGCAGCGCGGCGATGACGGGCCTGTCCCCACAGACCTCCGTCACCACCCTGATGGTCGCCTACGTCCTCTTCGGGACGGGCTTCGGCCTGGTGAACGCGCCGATCACCAACACTGCGGTCTCCGGGATGCCGCTCGCGCAGGCCGGGGTCGCGGCGGCGGTCGCCTCGACGAGCCGCCAGGTCGGCCAGTCGCTGGGCGTGGCCGTGATCGGCTCCGTCGCGGCAGCGACCGCGACGGTCGGGGCCGTCGGCGACGGCCCGGGAGTCGGGATCGACCCCACCAGCACGGCCGCCTGGTGGGCGGTGGTCGCGGCCTGCGCCGCCGTCCTCGCCCTGGGGTTCGCGACGACGGGCACCTGGGCCCGGCGCACCGCGGACCAGACCCGGTCCCGTCTCCTGACCACCCCCGCTCCCGGGCAGGCCGCCACCCCGCAGGAAGGGACCCAGCAGGTTGCCACCCCACCGGCCGCGACCCCACAGGCTGGGAACCAGCAGGCCGCCCACCCGGTGACCGCCGAACCGGAGCCCAGCCCCTGACCCACCACCCGCCCGGCCCTGCGCCCGCGCTCTGACGATCAGCCCGTGTTGCGGAGGCCGGCGGCTATTCCGTTGATGGTCAGCAGCAGGCCGCGGCGAAGCTGAGGGTCGGCGGTGTCACCGGCCGCCCTGGTGCGGGCCAGCAGGGAGACCTGCAACGCGTGCAGCGGGGCCAGGTAGGCGTCCCGGACCAGCAGCGTGTGGCGCAGCACCGGCGCGGTCTCGAGCAGGCCGGCCTGCCCGGTGACGGCCAGCACCTCCCGCACCGTCCGCGCGTGCTCGTCCCGGATGACGTCGAACAGCGCGGCCGTGGCCGGGTCGACCAGCGCCGAGACGTAGCGCTGGGCGATCGCGAGGTCCGACTTCGCCAGGGTCATCTGGACGTTGCCGAGGAACGTCCGGAAGAAATGCCACGAGCGGTACATCTCGGCCAGCTCCCCGCCCGCGCCGGCCTCGCGCGCCGCCGCCAGCCCGGAGCCGACCCCGAACCAGCCGGGCAGGATGATCCGGGCCTGCGTCCAGCCGAACACCCAGGGGATGGCCCGCAGGTCCGCCAGCCCTCCGGAGCCGCCGGGCCGCCGCGAGGGGCGGGAGCCGATGTTGAGGTTGCCGAGCTCCTCCACCGGCGTCGCCGCCAGGAAGAACGGAACCAGGGCCGGGTCGGCGACGAGGGAGCGGTAGGCGTCCTTCGCCGCGTCCGCGACCGCCGTCATGGTCCCGTTCCAGCCGGCGAGCGCCTGTTCGGTGAACCGGGAGGTGCGGTGCAGGACGGACGCCTCCACCACCGCCGACAGGGTGATCTCCAGGTTCTGCCGGGCCAGCTGCGGCAGGGTGTACTTGTCCGAGATCACCTCGCCCTGTTCGGTGACCTTGATCGGCCCGTCCAGGGTGCCGAACGGCTGGGCGAGGATCGCCTCGCCGGAGGGGCCGCCGCCGCGGCCGACCGATCCGCCGCGGCCGTGGAAGAGCCGCAGCACGACCCCGTGGGCGCGGGCGGTGTCCCGCAGCTCACGCTGCGCCTTGTGGATCTCCCACTGGGACGCGGTGATGCCGGCGTCCTTGGACGAGTCCGAGTAGCCGAGCATGACCTCCTGGACGTCACCGCGTGCCGCGACCAGCGCCCGGTAGGACGGGTCGGCGAGCAGCCGGTCGAGCAGCGTCCCCGCGGCGCGCAGCTCGGCGACGGTCTCGAACAGCGGCACGAACCCGATCCGCGCCCACGCGACCGCCGGCACCGCGGGCCCGTGACGTTCCGTGCCGCTGGACGTCCCCGGTGGCCGGCCGAGGCCGACCAGGCCGGCCTCGCGGGCGAGCACGGCGACGGCCAGGATGTCGTCGGCGTCGCGGGTCATCGAGACGATGTAGCTCTCGATGACGCCGTCGCCGTACTGGTCCAGCGCGTGGCGCACCGTGGTGAGCAGTTCGAGGGTGCGCGCCACCCGCTCGGGCAGCCGCGGCGGGACGGCACCGAGCAGCGGCCGGCGCCCCGCCAGCTCGGCCGACAGCAGTGCGAGCCGGGCCGGCCGGTCCAGGTCGCGGTAGGGGACGTCCAGCTCGGCAAGCTGGTCGTAGATCGCGCCGAGGGCGGCGTGGTGGGCGTCGGCGTGCTCGCGGATGTCGAGGGTGGCCAGGGAGAGGCCGACGGCGCTCGCCGTCCGGATCGCGCGCCGCAGCGGCCCGTTCGCGACGAGCTCGCCGTGGCTCGCGGCGAGAGAGACCCGCATGAGCTCCAGCTCGTCCACCAGGTCGGTGGGCCGCAGGTAGTCCTTGCCCGGGACGTGCGGTGCGCCGGCGGCCAGCCGGGCGCGGGTGCCGGCCAGCCGCGCCAGGATGTAGCTGCACTTGAGCCGGTACGGCTCCTCGGCGTTGAGCCGGATGAAGCGGTCGTACACCTCGGGCAGCGCGGCGCGGTCCGCGGCCAGCGCGGCGAGCAGGCCGCCGCTGACCTCCCCGACCACCCGGGTGGACGCCGTCAGTTCACGGACCAGCCGGTCGACGAGGGCGGTGAGCGCCCGGATGCCGAACTCGTACTGGAGGTTGAGGACCTCCAGCGTGACCTCCGGCGTGACGTTCGGATTCCCGTCCCGGTCGCCGCCGGCCCAGGAGCCGAAGGCCAGCGGACGGGCGGCCACCGGCAGCTCGACCCCGATCCGGGCGAACGCGGTGTCGAGCTCCTCCAGCAGATCGGGCAGGACCTCGGTGGCGATCGAGGTGAGGTAGTACGCGGCCGAGCGTGCCTCGTCCGCCGGCTTCGGCCGCTCCACCCGCAGCTCGTCGGTCTGCCAGAGGACGTCCACCAGCTCGGCGAGACGACGGGCCAGCCGCTCGTCGTCGGCGCCGGGGCGGCGCGGGTCGTCGGTGGCGTCGAGCAGGTCGGCGATGCCGCGCAGCGTCTCCAGGACGGAACGGCGGCTGGCCTCGGTGGGGTGCGCGGTGAAGACCGGGCGCAGCTGCAGGCGCCGCATGACCTCGGCCGGAAGGTCCGGGTCGACGGCCCCCTCGTCCACCGCTTCGGCGATGCGGTCGGCGAGGTCGCGCAGCCGGCTGCGCGGGCGGTCGGAGATCTCCCGCGCCCGGTGCAGCTGCTCGGTGATGTTCGCGAGCTGGAAGTAGGCGGTGAACGCGCGGGCGAGCAGGATCGCCTGCCGCGCGTCGACGCCGTCGAGGACGGCGGCGAGCTCGGTGCCGCCGTCCTCGCCGCGGGCGAGCATGCGGACCCGTTCGACCAGCGCGAGCAGTTCCGGGCCCTCGTGGCGGGTGAGGGCCTCGCCGAGCAGCGCGCCGAGGCGGCGCACGCCGGCGCGGACGGCCGCGTGGCGCGCGTCGGAGGACACGCCGCCGGAGAAGCCGCCCGGGTCCTGGGCCTGCTGGTCCGGACGCCCGTCCGCCGGGTTGCCGGTGCTCGCCGGGTTGTTGCTGCTCTCCGGGCTCTCGGTGCTCGCCGTCCCGGGGATGCCAGGTGTGGTGGTCACGCCGCCGTCTCCGATGGGTTGATGTCGCGGAAGAGCTCTCCGCGACAGCGATCAGGTGAGGACGTGTCTGCGGGGCAGGTGCGGGTGCGGGCTCTGCAGGTGCGGGTGCGGGCTCGCTGTCCGGATCCGGCGACGGCGGTGTCGCCGCGCCGGCGAGCGGGCTGTTGCCCTGCCGACGCACATGTCCAGTCTGCCGACTGTGTGCGCTTCTGTGGTACCCGGGTTGCCGGAAAGCTCAGGTGAACGGAAAGCTCAGGTTCAGGTGAGGAGCAGGATCACCGGGGTGAGGAACACCACGGCGGCGGTGAGGTAGGCGGTCCCGGGCAGCCAGATCGGGACGGCCGGCGGGTCGAGCAGCCGGGCGATCCGGGCGACGACCGGCGTCCGCACGCCCGCGTTGCGCGCCGGGTCGGTGCGGTCCGTGGCCACCGCGGCGGCGACGGCCGCCAGCCGACCCACGCCGGCGACTCCGAGCACGGCGGGTGACTCCGGCGGGCTCACCGGCCCGAGGTCCGCCGGCCCGAGGTCCGCCGGTCCGGAGTCGGCCGGTCCGGAGTCCGCCGGTCCGACCGGGCCCGTCGCGCTCAGCGTCCCGGCGGGCACCGGTGCGCGGGTGACGCCGAGGCGGGCGAGTGCCCGGGCCAGGGTCCGCCCGCAGGTGCGCCGGGCGGCGGCGTCGTCCGCGAGCATCTCGACCAGCAGCGAGACGGCGGCCGTCGCCTCACGGGCCGGGCGCAGGAAGGGGAAGGTGCGCTCCCAGGCGACGAACGGTTGGATGACCAGGTCGTGCCGGCCGCTGACGTGTGCTTCTTCGTGCGCGAGGACGGCGTCCAGTTCCTCGGGGGTCAGCGTCCGCAGCAGGCCGGCGGAGACGACGACCCGTGCATGGCGCACTCCGGGGACGCAGTAGGCGACGGCGACGGGATGGTCCAGGATCCGCAGCCGGGTGCCGGCCCTGTCCCGGTGCTCGCACAGGCGGCACCCGGTGCCGTGCTCCCCGTGCTCACCGGAGCTGCCGGGGTCGCCGGGGCCACCGGGGTCGTGCCCGCGGTGCCGGTGCCGGTGGCCGGCGAGGTCGACGAGGTGCCGGTGCCGGTGGCGCTCGCGCAGAGTCGCCGCCGTCGACATGGCCAGCACGCCGAACAGGCGTGCCGCCAGCGCCGCCGCGATGGCCAGCCCGACGAGGTTCGTCCGCCCGAGCCCGACCAGCGGCTCACCGGCGAGAAGGTTGGAGGCGTGGTCGGCGAGTGCCGACGGGATGCCCTGCGACAGCGGGGCCACAGTGAAGGCCGCGGCGGCCAGCAGGGCCGACACCCCACCCGCGAGGCCTATCGCCTGCCACAGCACGATCGCCGCCCGCGGGCAGCGGTGCGGCCACCGCGCGGCGGCCAGCAGGCGCGGAACCGGCCAGGCCAGCGCGCCCGCGAACAGGGCGAGAAGGGCCGCGGTCGTCATGTCCCGGCAGACGCTACCGCTCGTCCACCGGGAGGTGCACCGGTCGCGGCTCGGCCGTGACTGACGATTCTTCGGACATGCTGGCCACGGTGGCCGCCGCGGTGCTGTCCGTGACGTCGGCGACGTCCGCCGGCCCCCCGACGGTGGTCGTGGCCGGACCGCCCGCCTCGCCGGGAGCGCCCGGCCCACGGCCCGCGCCCTCGGTGCCGACGCCCTCGGCGCTGATGCCCTCGGAGCCGCTGCCTGCGCCGCTGTCACTCACGGCGCCGCCCGGCCCGGACGCGGTGGCGGTCCCGTCGGTCGCCGCGTCGCCGGCCGGCTCGAGCGCGCGGCGCAGGATCTCGGCCTCCTCCGCGGAGACCGAGCCGACGAAGCGGACGAGTGCGGAACCCCGGTCGTCGGCGGTGCCCAGGGCCTCCAGCATCGCCTCGGCGACGACGGTCTCGCGGCTGTCGGTCGCCGCGTAGCGGTGGGCACGGGCGGCCCGCTGGCGCCGGACGAAGCCCTTGCGCTCCAGCCGCTCCAGCACCGTCAGCACGGTGGTGTAGGCGAGGTCGCGCTCGTGGTGCAGGCGGGCCGCCACGTCGCGTGCTGTCAGCCAGTCGTCGGCCGACCACAGGACGTCCATGACAGACCGTTCCAGGTCACCCAGGCGTGCCATGGGACCGATCCTACGCCGCGTAGAAGTTCTTGCCCGGAACTTCGTCGAGCCCGGTCGATCTCACAACGAAAAAATCTTCTACCGAACGTAGAATCTTCTACGTAATGTAGAAGAATGCGACGGGCGTGCTGCCGCCCACGGTGGAGGAGGTCCAGATGGTCCATGCCGCCGAAGTTCTCTCCCACGTCGCGGCTCTCGCCCAGGCCGCGGACCCGCCCCAGGCGAGCTCCGTGTCCACCAACCTGGCCCGGGCACAGACCGCGTTCTCGCTGGCGTTCCACATCTGCTTCGCGGTGTTCGGCGTCGGCATGCCATGGCTCCTGCTGTTCGTCGAGGGGCGCTGGGTCCGCACCCGCGACCCCGTCTGGCTCGCGCTGACCCGCAAGTGGTCCAGGGCCTTCGCGGTCATGTTCGCCGTCGGCGCCGTCTCCGGGACGGCGCTGTCCTTCGAGTTCGGCCTGCTGTGGCCGGCCTTCATGGCCCGGTACGGCGGGGTGCTGGGACTGTCGTTCACGCTGGAGGGCTTCGCGTTCTTCGCCGAGGCGATCTTCATCGGCATGTACCTGTACGGCTGGAAGCGCCTGTCGGCCCGGGCGCACTGGCTCACGCTGTGGCCGATCGCCATCGCCGGCACGTTCTCGACTCTCTTCATCATCACGGCGAACGCCTGGATGAACACCCCCGGCCACGTCACAGAGGTCGACGGCAAGGTCGTATCGGCAGAGCCGTTCGCCCCGTTCCTGGCCGCCACCGCGCCGCATCAGCTCATCCACATGCTGCTGGCCGCGCTGATGTGCACCGGCGGCATCGTCGCCGGCGTGTACGCCGTCGGCATGCTGCGCGGCCGGCGCGACGCGTATCACCAGCGGGGACTGCGCGTCGGTCTGGCCGTCCTGCTCGTCTGTGCCCCCCTGCAGCTGATCGTCGGTGACTGGGCCGCCCGGGTGGTCGGCAACGAGCAGCCGATCAAGCTCGCCGCGATGGAGGGGCTCGGGCACACCCGCACGCACGCCCCGCTGACCATCGGCGGGATCTACGACGAGCAGACCGGCGAGGTCCGGCACGGCATCGAGGTCCCCGACCTGCTGTCGCTCATGCAGGGGCTCAGCGCCGATCACGAGATCACCGGCCTGACCGCCGTCCCGCCCGAGGAGCGGCCGAACGCCGTGCTGGTGCACTCGGCCTTCAACGTGATGGTCGGCCTCGGGATGGCCCTGATCGCGTTGTCGCTGGTCACCGGGGTCGTCGTCCTGCGCCGGCGGCGGCGCGGCGAGCGCCCGCTGCTGCCCACCGGAAGACCGTGGCTCTGGGCGGCCGCGGCCTCGGGACCGGCGTCCATGCTGGCGATGCTCGCCGGCTGGGAGGTCACCGAGGGCGGCCGCCAGCCCTGGATCGTCTACGGCCGGATGCGGGTGGACGAGGCCGTGACCAGCAGTTCGGGCATGCCGGCGATCTTCACCGGCACGATCCTGCTCTACCTCGGCCTCGCGACGGCGCTCATCCTCATCCTGCGCCGGATGGCGACGGGTGGCCCTGAGCTGGCCGCCACCGTGGGGGAGACCTCCACGACTCCGGACATCCCGGACGCGCGTCCCGCTCCCGCCTCTCCCGACACTCCCGCGAGGGTCCGCGGTGACGGCGACGGTGGCGACGGGCCCGGGACGTCCGCGCCCACCACGCCGCGAACCGATCCGTCCAGCAGCGAAGGGGACGCCCGATGACCGCCGCCGACCTGCTCGCCGTCGTGATGGTGATCGGGCTGACCGCCTACGCCCTCACCGGGGGCGCCGACTTCGGCGGCGGGGTCTGGGACCTGCTCGCCCGCGGCCGGGACGCGGCCGACCAGCGCCGGCTCGTCTCCGCCGCGCTCGGCCCGGTCTGGGAGGCCAACCACGTCTGGCTGATCTTCGTGATCGTCATGATGTTCAGCGGCTTCCCGGCCGCGTTCGGCATCGTCGGGTCGACGCTGGAGATACCGCTCATCTGCGCGCTGGCCGGGATCGTCCTGCGCGGGGCCGCGTACGTGTACCGCGCCTACGGCGCCGGCGCGGCCGGGCCGGACCACTGGTGGGGCCACGTGTTCGCGATCTCGTCCGCGATCACCCCGGTCGCGCTCGGGGTGTGCGGCGCCGCGCTGGCCACCGGTGATGTCACCGAGGGCGACGCGCTCGCCCCGGTGACCAGCGCCTTCGGGATCGTCTGCGGCGTCTTCACCCTCGCCGTGACGGCCTTCCTGGCCGCGGTGTACCTGTGCCGGGACGCGGCGTCGAGCCCGGAGACCGAGCACCTGGTGCCCGGGTTCCGCCGCCGCGCGCTCGGCGGGGCCGTCGTCTCGGGGCTGCTCGCCGCGGCGCTGCTGCCGCTGCTGTGGTCGGAGGCACCTGTCGTGGCGGAGCGGTTCGCCGAGCGGTCCGTGCCCTTTGTCGTGATCTCGGCCCTCGGTGGGATCGCGTCGCTGGTCGCGCTGTGGCAGCACCGCTTCACCGCGGCCCGCATCACGGCGGGGGCAGCGGTGGCCGGCGTGCTCTGGGGGTGGGCGGCCGCCCAGTACCCGGATCTGGTCGTCGGCCGCGCGACGGTCGACTCCGCCGCCGCGCCCGAGGCCAACATCGTGGCGATGCTGATCGCGGTCGCCTGCGGGCTGGTGGTCCTCATCCCATCGCTGTGGATGCTGTTCCGCCTGTTCGCGAACCCCGAAGTCAAGTCCTGACCGGCGCGGCCGGCCGGCGCGCGGAGGTGTGCGCCGGCCGGCCGGCACCAGGCGTCCCGCCGCCCGCGACTACCGTCGACGGGTGACGAGGGCCAGCATCGGCAGCGGCCGGGCCAGCGATTCCGACGGGCCAGCGGGCCCCACCACCGGCACCACCACCGGCACCGCCGGCGGCGAGCCGCTGGGTCGGCGGTCGCTGCGCACCGAGGTCCTGCTCGTCCTCGGGGTGTCCTTCGGTGCCTCCGGCCTGTTCGCGCTCATCCGCTACCTCGGGGTGCTGACCGCGCAGCAGCCGGTCCGCTCGCAGGTCGCGCGGCTCAACTCGTCCGCAGCGCCGGGGCGCCCCTGGCTCGATCTCGCGCTGCAGGCCGCCTCGCTCACGACCGCGCTGGTACCGGTGTTTCTCGTCGTCCACCTGCTGGGCCGCCACGGCGGCGGGCCCGCGGTGATCGGCCTGGACCGGCGCCGTCCCCGCTCGGACGCCCTCCGTGGCGCGGCGCTGGCGGCGGCGGTCGGGGGCACCGGTCTCGCCTTCTACCTGGTCGCCTGGCACAGCGGCGCCAATCTGACTGTCGCGCCGTCCAACCTGCCGGACGTCTGGTGGCGGATCCCGGTCCTCGTCGCCTCGGCGGCCCAGAACGGTCTGGCCGAGGAGGTGGTGGTCGCCGGGTACCTGCTGGTGCGTCTGCGTGAGCTCGGGTGGGGCGACAACCGCGCGCTCGCCGCCAGCGCGTTGCTGCGCGGCTCCTACCACCTCTACCAGGGGCTGGGGGGATTCGCCGGCAATGTCGCGATGGGGCTGCTGTTCGGCCGGATCTTCCAGCGGACCGGCCGGGTGCTACCGCTCGTCGTAGCACACACACTCATCGACACGGTCGCGTTCGTGGGGTATGTGACGCTGGCCGGAAGGGTGTCGTGGATACCCGTTCCGCGCTAACGTTCCGCGCTAAGGTTAACAAAAGGCAAACAACGATCGTCCTTTTGGGTGCGAGCTGGGCACGCACCGTAACGGCCCCCGGTACCCCGGGCCGCTTGGTCGACGCCCGAACGGCGGACCAACACCATGCCACGCCACGGGCCGGGGCGGTCGGGTAGCGCCGACCGGTCGCGAGGGCCAGCGGCCGCGGGTGGCGGTACGGATCCGCCGGGGTCGCGGGCGCTTGCGGGCACTGAGGGCGCGGAAAGGAGCGGGCGTGGGCTCTTCGCGGGAGATCGAGCGGAAGTACTCCGTCGACCAGAGCTTTGTACTTCCCCGGCTGACGCAGGTGGACGGGGTCGCGACCGCCCGCACCCGCCGCACCGTCACCCTGGAGGCCGTCTACTACGACTCCGATGACCTGCGGCTGGCCCGCAACCGCATCACCCTGCGCCGCCGGACGGGCGGGGACGACGCCGGCTGGCACCTGAAGCTCCCCGTGGCCCCAGGGGTGCGTGACGAGATCCACCGCCCGCTCGGCTCCCACGATCCGGTTCCCGCCGATCTTGTCGACCTCGCCACCGTGCACCTGCGCGGGGCGGAGCTGCGCCCGGTCGCCCGCCTGGTGACGCTGCGCACCGCCCGCCGCCTGCGCGACAAGGCGGGCTGCGACCTGGCGGAGGTCGTCGACGACCAGGTGACGGCCCAGACGCTCGGCGCGACCACGGTCGTGCAGAAGTGGCGGGAGATCGAGGTCGAGCTGGGCTCCGGTGACCCGGGCGTGCTCGACGCCGTCGAGGCCGTGCTGACCGCCGCCGGCGCCGAGCTGTCGGCCTCGGCGTCGAAGCTGGCCCAGGTGCTCGGCCCGGCGCTGAGCGGCGCGCCCGGCCCGGACGTGCCGCGCGCCGCGGCGAAGCTGCGCCGGCGGACCCCGGCCGGCGAGGTCGTCCGCGCCTACCTGATCGCGCAGGTCGAGGCGCTGCTCGCCACCGACCCGCGGGTGCGCCTGGACGCGCCCGACGCGGTGCACCGGATGCGGGTGGCCTGCCGGCGGACCCGCAGCACCCTGCGGACCTTCGCACCCTTCTTCCCCGCGGAGCTGGTCGCGCACCTCGACGTCGAGCTGCGCGACCTGGCCGGGGCGCTGTCCGCCGCGCGCGACGCCGAGGTACAGATCGACTACTTCACGGGCCGGCTCGAGGACCTGCCCGCCGACCTGCTGCGCGGGGACGTCGTGGGCGCGATCTCGGCCCGGCTCGCGGCCGACCAGACGGCCGCCCGGGCCCAGGCACTGGAGATGCTGCGCAGCGAGCGTTATCTGACCCTCGTGGAGGATCTGCTCGCGCTCGTCAACGGCCCGTTCGTCGGGCGTTCGGGCAAGCCCGCGGAGAAGGTGCTGCCCGGTCTCCTGCACGACGCCGACCGGCGGCTGAGCCGCAAGGTCGGCCGCGCCGCCCCCCTGCCGGTGGGTGCCGAACGCGACGAGCTCCTGCACTCCGCGCGCAAGCAGGCGAAGCGGCTGCGGTACGCGGCCGAGGTGGTCGGTCCGGTGTACGGCCCGCCCGCGGCCGCGTTCGCCCGGCTCGCCGAGTCGATGCAGGAGCTGCTCGGCACCCACCAGGACGCGACGATCGCCCGCGGCCTGCTGCGAGACTGGGGGGTCGAGGCGCAGACAGCCGGCGAGCCGACCGCCTACACCCTGGGCGTACTGCTCGGGTTGGAGGAGTGCCGCGCCCGCACCGCCGAACGGGACTTCTTCGACCTGTGGCCGGACGCGTCGGCGCGCCGGCACCGGCGCTGGTTCGTCCGCCGCTGACCCGTCCGGGGCCGGCCCGGCCCCGTCCGTGCCGGCCGGGCGCGTGTGATGTTGGTCGCACATGTTGCGCAGAGTGGCGGTATGGTGCCGTCCGAGTGGGCGGCGGGGGCCCGGATCGGGCAGCATCGGGGCGGTACGGCACTGGTCGGTCCCGGTAGCCCCGGCTCCGCGCCAGCACAGCCCTGCGCCAGCACAGCCGGCGCCAGCAGGGCCCCGTGCCAAGCAGATCCCCGCACCGTGAGGAGACGCCGATGACCGCGCCAGCGACCCTGCGCACCACCCGACTGGGCCTGACCGACATGTCGATCACTCGGGTCGGGTTCGGAGCCTGGGCCATCGGCGGGGCGGACTGGGCGTTCGGCTGGGGGCGCCAGGACGACGACGAGGCGGTCGAGGCCATCCGGGCCGCGGTGCGGTCCGGGGTGAACTGGGTCGACACCGCCGCGGTCTACGGCCTCGGGCACTCCGAGGAGCTCGTCGGCCGGGCGCTGGCCGGCATCCCCGCCGAGCAACGTCCCTACGTGTTCACCAAGTGCGGCCTGGTCTGGGACGAGAGCGACCCGACGCGGCCCCCCCTGCGGGTCGGGGCGCCCGCCTCGATCCGCGCCGAGGTGGACGCGTCGCTGCGCCGGCTCGGGGTGGAGCGCATCGACCTCTACCAGCTCCACTGGCCGCCGCAGGACGGGACCCCGATCGCCGAGGTCGTCGGCGCCCTGCACGAGCTCCGCGCCGCGGGCAAGATCCGCGCGGTCGGGGCGTCGAACTTCTCGGTCGCCCAGTTGGAGGCGGCGGCGACGGCGGGCGGTGTCGATGTCCTGCAGCCGCCGTTCTCTCTGGTCAACCGGCTGGCGGCCGCCGACCTGCTGCCGTACTGCGCCATGCGTGACATCGGTGTGATCGTCTACAGCCCGATGCAGTCCGGGCTGCTGACGGGCGGGTGGTCGGTGCAGCGCACCCGCGCGCTCGCCGAGGACGACTGGCGGCGGACGGCGGCGGAGTTCAACCCGCCGGCCCTCGAGCGCAACCTGGCCCTGGTCGATGTGCTGCGTCCGATAGCGGCCCGGCACGGCACGACGGTGGCCGCGGTGGCCGTCGCCTGGACGCTGGCCTTCGACGGGGTGACCGCCGCGATCGTCGGGGCCCGGCGCCCGGACCAGATCGACGCCTGGCTGCCCGCGGGCGGAGCGGTGGTCCTGACCGACCTCGACCTGGACGAGATCGGCGTCGCGGTCGAACGTCTCGATGTGGGTGCGGGGCCGTCTCGGCAGGGCCCCGCGCTGCCTGGCAGCGCCCTCGTGTGAGGACTCACAGCGTTCCTCCGGTCATCTGGAGAGGGTGTTCGGGGTGCGCGGTGGCTTCGGTGGAGTGGTCCGTGGCGCACCGGCGTGACGAAGTCGATGTTCGTAATGTCGAGCCGTGAAGTGGACTTCTTCTGCCGGAGGTCTCCCGTCAGAGGCTGCGTGCGTGTAGCGTCAGGCGTGGCCAGAGTTCGCCAGTTCGTGCCTCAACCGAGACACGGCGGAACAACGCGGCGGCGAATCGTATCGCTGTCACGTTCGGCCCGGGGCCCGCGCGGTGCGGGTCCTGACTGCACCAGCAGGGAGAACGGCACGTGGCTCAGGGCACGGTGAAGTGGTTCAACTCGGAGAAGGGCTTCGGCTTCATCTCCGTGGACGGCGGCGGGTCTGACGTCTTCGTCCACTACAGCGCAATCCAGATGGACGGCTACAAGGCACTCGAGGAGGGCCAGCGGGTCGAGTTCCAGGTGACCCAGGGCCAGAAGGGCCCGCAGGCCGACGCCGTCCGCGTCGTCTGAGCCACGAGTAGCAGTAGAACCAGGTTTGGTCAGCCCGCCTGTCGGACGTCTCCGACGGGCGGGCTGACCGTTTTTCGGCGGGATCCACGGGTCTTGCGGATCTGTTCCGATCTGTTCGGGGGCGTCTTATCTGCGCCCTCGTCTGGACCCGGACAGACCACGGAACGAACATGCTTCGCTTCTGAACCGGTTCGCTTCTGAACTGGTCGCATGCAGCGGCTGAACCGTGCGGGGTCTTAACGAATGACCGACGCCGATCGTTCCAATGTCCGAGGACAGCTTGCCGATGTTTCGGGAAGCGTCTGTTGGATTACTCGTATCCGTAAAAGCTTCCGCGTGGAATGCGTGAGGGCGCAAATATCGCGCCGCGGCGAGAGTCGCGCGATGCTCAGTGTTGCGAGAGGTTCACGCCCCGCGTCGATACCCGCGTCCACGCAGGTCGCGAATCACCCGCGTCCACGCAGGTCTCGAATCGATCTCCCTCGGCGTCAGTCGGCCGCGAGCAGCTCCGCGATCTGCAGCGTGTTGAGCGCGGCGCCCTTGCGCAGGTTGTCCCCGCACACGAACAACGCGACCTCGTGCGGATCGTCGGGCGACTGACGGATCCGCCCGACCCAGGTCGGGTCGGTGCCCACCACATCCGCCGGCGTCGGGAACTCGCCCGCGGCGGGATCGTCGAGCACGGCCACGCCCGGCGCTGACGCCAGGACGTCCCGCGCCTGCTCGGCCGTGACCGGCCGCACGAACCGGGCGTGCACCGCCACCGCGTGCGTCGTGACCACGGGCACGCGCACACAGGTCGCCGAGACGCGCAGCCCGGGCATGCCGAGGATCTTCCGTGACTCGTTGCGGATCTTGAGTTCCTCCGACGACCAGCCGCCGTCCCTGAGCGAGCCGGCCCAGGGCACCACGTTCAGCGCCAGCGGCGCGGGGAACGGGCCGAGGCCCTCCTCGCCGACGGCCTTGCGCACGTCGCCGGCGTTCTGCCCCAGCTCGCTGGTGCCCCCGACCAGGGCGAGCTGCGCGTAGAGGGTGTCGATGCCGAACTGGCCGGCCCCGCTCGCGGCCTGGTAGGACGTCGCGAAGAGCGACTCGAGGCCGAAGGCCCGGTGCAGCGCGCCGACTGCGACGATCATCGACAGGGTGGTGCAGTTCGGGTTCGCGATGATGCCGCGCGGGCGGTCCGCCACCGCCGCGGCGTTCACCTCGGGCACGACCAGGGGAACATCCGGATCCATCCGGAAGGCGCCGGAGTTGTCCACCGCGATCGCGCCCCGGGCGGCGGCGACCGGCGCCCACTCGGCCGAGATCTCGTCCGGCACGTCGAAGACCGCGATGTCGACGCCGTCGAACACCTCCGGCGACAGGGCCCGCACGGTGACGTCCTCGTCGCGGACCCGCAGCGTGCGCCCGGCCGAGCGGGCGGAGGCCACCAGTCTGATCTCACCCCAGACGTCGGGGCGCTCGGTCAGCAGCGCGAGCATCACCGTGCCCACCGCGCCGGTCGCGCCGACCACGGCCAGCGTCGGCCGCCGGGACGTCCCACCCATGCCCTGACTCCGCTCGCTCATCGACCGGTTCCCGCGTACACCACGGCGGACTCGTCCGGGTTGCCCAGCTCGAAGGCGGCGTGCACGGCGCGTACGGCCACCGGGAGGTCGGTGTCCCGCACGACCACCGAGATCCTGATCTCGGACGTCGAGATGATCTCGACGTTGACGCCGGAGTCGGCGAGGGCGCCGAAGAACCGGGCGGACACCCCGGGGTGGGACTTCATCCCGGCGCCGATCAGGGACAGCTTGCCGATGTGGTCGTCGTAGAGGGTCCGCTCGAAGCCGATCTGGTCGCGGACCTTCTCCAGCGCGCCGAGCGCCGTCCGGCCGTCCGTCATCGGCAGGGTGAACGAGATGTCCGTCCGCCCGGAGCCGGCGACCGAGCCGACCTGGACGATCATGTCGAGGTTGACGTCCGCGTCAGCGACCGCGCGGAACACCGCCGCCGCCACCCCGGGCTTGTCCGGGCAGCCCTTGACTGTCACCTTCGCCTCGCTCGAGTCGTGCGCGACGCCGCGGATGATGGCCTGTTCCACGAGCTGTGCCTCCGGAGTCTCGGTGACCCATGTGCCCGGCTTCGACGAGAACGAGGAGCGGACATGCACGGGGACGGAGTAACGGCGGGCGTACTCGACGCACCGCAGCATGAGCACCTTCGCCCCGCAGGCCGCCATCTCCATCATCTCCTCGTAGGAGATCTTCTCGATGCGGCGTGCGTCGGGGACGATGCGCGGATCGGCGGTGAAGACGCCGTCCACGTCGGTGTAGATCTCGCAGGCGTCGGCGCCCAGCGCGGCGGCGAGCGCCACGGCGGTCG
Source organism: Parafrankia sp. BMG5.11 (assembly GCF_004337455.1). NCBI lineage: Bacteria > Bacillati > Actinomycetota > Actinomycetes > Frankiales > Frankiaceae > Parafrankia > Parafrankia sp. BMG5.11. Next base: position 42,146 of record NZ_SJXI01000017.1, read on the forward strand.
TGTCGGAACCGCCGCGCCCCAGCGTGGTGATGTCCTTCGTGTCCTGACTGACACCCTGGAAGCCGGCGACGATCGCGATCGCGCCCTCGTCCAGCGCGGTGCGGATGCGGCCCGGGGTGACGTCGATGATCCGGGCCCGGCCGTGCACCGAGTCGGTGATCACGCCGGCCTGCGAGCCGGTGAAGGAACGCGCCTCCGCGCCCAGCTTGGTGATCGCCATCGCGAGCAGCGCCATGGAGATCCGCTCGCCGGCGGTGAGCAGCATGTCCAACTCCCGCGCGGGCGGCAGCGGGCTCACCTGCTCGGCCAGATCGAGCAGATCGTCGGTGGTGTCGCCCATCGCGCTCACCACGACAACCACGTCGTTCCCGGCCCGGCGGGTCTGGACGATCCGGTCGGCCACCCGCTTGATGCGATCCGCGTCCGCGACCGAGGACCCGCCGAACTTCGCGACCAGGAGCGCCATGGCTGCCAGATTACCGAGACCAGGGGCACCTCCGCCGAGATCCGCGGATGTGTGGTCGGCCGCCGTCCGTCGGGATCCGCGGATCCCGACCGGCGGCTGCTCGTGCCGGAAACCCTGCCCGCCCCCGCTTCGTTGGCCTTGCGAGGGACGGCGGATCGCCTGTGTGACCGGAGAGCGATCACGCGTGGCGGTCATCCGGTGGCACGTGTGTCATCCGACCGACGGCTTACCCGGAGAGTTCGGCCTTGTGTGCAAGGGTGACCCGGGAAGCGACCGTGTTGGTCCGATGGTCCTCGACGTGGAGGATCGTCGGCGTTAAAGGGATCCTTCAGGAAGGACATTCGTCATGGCGATCAGCCTTGCCAAGGGCGGCAACGTCAGCCTCACGAAGCAGGCCGCCGAGGCAGGAACCGGAGCGCTGACCGCGCTCACCGTCGGGCTCGGGTGGGATGCCCGCACGACGACCGGCACCGACTTCGATCTCGACGCCTCCGCCATCGGCGTGAAGAACGACGGCAAGGCACTGTCCGACGGGCACTTCGTCTTCTTCAACAACATGAAGTCCCCGGAGGGCGCCATCACGCTCTCCGGCGACAACGTGACCGGCGCCGGCGAGGGCGACGACGAGTCCGTCAACATCAACCTGGGCCTGGTTCCGGCGGAGATCGACAAGATCGTCGTGCCGGTCTCCATCTACGACGCGGCGAACCGGGCCCAGAACTTCGGCCAGGTCCGCAACGCCTACATCCGCGTGGTGGACCAGACCGGCACCGAGCTCGTCCGTTACGACCTCTCCGAGGACTACTCGACCGAGACGGTCGTCATCTTCGGCGAGGTGTACCGCAACGGAGCCGACTGGAAGTTCCGCGCGGTCGGCCAGGGGCACAACGACCTCAGCGGCCTCGCCCGCGACCACGGCGTCAACGTCTGACCGCCCGCGAGCCGAGTGCCTGCGGGTCAGTTCCCGCGGGCTGACCGGCCGCTGACGGGGGGTGCGTCGCGTGTTGGCCTGGCAGGTCACCCGCCCCGCGCCGGTGGCCACGGCGCCACTGCGCGCGGTCGAGCTGCCCATCCCCGAGCCCGGTCCCGGTCAGGTCCGTCTGAAGGTCGCCGCCTGCGGCGTCTGCCGGACGGACCTGCACCTGGCCGAGGGCGACCTCCCCCCGCACCGGCCGCTCACCGTGCCCGGTCACGAGATCGTCGGGTACGTCGACGCGCTCGGTCCCGGGGGCCATGGGGTTTCCGGGCCGGCCGGCGCGGCCGGCTCCCGGCCACCGGATCCGGCCCCGGCGGCCCCGATCCGGCTGGGTGACCGGCTCGGCATCGCCTGGCTCGCCGGAACGGACCAGACGTGCGCCTACTGCCGGCGCGGCGCCGAGAACCTCTGCCCCGCGTCGCTCTACACAGGCTGGGACGTCGACGGCGGGTACGCCCAGTACGCCGTCGTCGACGCGGACTACGCCTACCGCCTGCCCGCCGGCTACAGCGACGGCGAGCTGGCCCCGTTGCTGTGCGCCGGGATCGTCGGCTACCGGGCGCTGCTGCGCGCCGAGCTTCCGCCCGGCGGCCGGCTGGGCGTCTACGGGTTCGGCGCGTCCGCGCACCTCGCCGCGCAGGTGGCGATCGCCCAGGGTGCGACGGTGCACGTCATGACCAGGTCCGCCCGGGCCCGCCGCCTCGCCCTCGAGCTCGGCGCGGCGTCCGCGACCGGCGCCTACGACTCCCCACCCGAGCCGCTCGACGGGGCGGTCCTGTTCGCGCCGGTCGGCGATCTGGTCCCGGTCGCGCTCGCCGCGCTGGACAGGGGCGGCACCCTCTCGATCGCCGGGATCCACCTCACCGACGTCCCGGTCCTGAACTACCAGCGGCACCTGTTCCAGGAGCGCTCGGTGCGCAGCACGACCGCGAACACCCGCGCCGACGGCCGCGAGTTCCTGGAGATCGCCGGGCGCCACCGGCTCGCGGTGACAACCACCCCGTACCCGCTGACGGCCGTCGACCAGGCGCTCGAGGACCTCGCACGCGACCGGGTGGACGGCGCCGCCGTGCTGTTCCCGGACGGCGTCTGACGGCCGGCTTACGGGACGAGGCGGTAGAACCGGAAGAAGTCGTGCTCGATGGGCAGCGTCTCCGTCGAGGTGAAACCCGCGAGTTCGGCGTAGCCGGCGAGCGTCGCCGGGCGCATCACGGTTCCCGTGCCCACCGAGGGCTGCCGTGACATCCCGTCCGGCAGGCAGCCGACCAGCGAGTACCCGTAGAGCAGCCGCTCGATCTCGCCCGCGGGGGCGTGGAACGACTCCGCGCACCGCTCGTCCATGACGATCATGCTGCCGCCGGCGGTCAGCAGGCGGCGTGCCGCGTCGAGCACGGCAACCGGGTCCGCCATGTCGTGGACGCACTCGAAGGCGAACACCAGGTCGTAGCCGCCCACCGCCTCGCCGTCCGCGGCCTGCGCGGCGTCGGCGTCGGTGAAGGTGACCCGGTCGGTCACCTCGAGGGCGGCGGCGTTGCGCTCGGCGAGCCGCACGGACTCGGTGTCCGGGTCGAAGCCGTCGACGGTCACTCCGGGGTACGCGCGGGCCAGCGCGACCGATGACCATCCCGCCCCACAGCCGATGTCGGCGACGCGCGCGCCGGCGACCAGCGTGGCGTGCACCTCGGGAGCGGCCGGCAGCAGCTCCTGGCACAGCAGGGAGAGGAACATCGGGCGGTTCGCGGCGGCCTGGGCCTCGCGCGCGTCGGCGCCGAACCGTTCCCAGCTCACCCCTCCGCCGGTCCGGAACGCCTCGGCGATCTCGCCGAGCTGCCGGCCCGCTCCGGCCACGAACCGGGCGAGCGGAGCCAGGTAGTTCAGGCTGTCGACGTCGGCGAGGACCTCCGCGTGCCCCGCGGGCAGCAGGTAACGGCGGGAGAGCGCCTCGGCCGTGCCCGCGGCCTGCCCGTCTCCTGCGGGCTCCGCGCCCGCGCCCCGGTCGCCATGCTCGTCCCGGCTTCCGCCCGCGCCACGGTCCGCGTTCTCGTCCTGGTCGACGTCCGCCGCGACGGTGAGGTAACCGCAGACCGCCTGGTGCTCGAGCCACTCACGGGCGTACCGCTCCGTGCTGCCGGTCGCGTCCGCCAGTTCGGAGGAGGTGAGGGGCCCGCGCTCGGCGAGGGCGGCGTAGTACCCGAGCCGGTCGCCGAGATAGATCGCCTGAACCTCCTGGGCGCCCAGCACCGCGTCGAAGACCCGTTGGGTGAACGCCTCGACCGCGGCGGACGTGCCGTCGGGCGTGCCCGTGGCCGAGTCGGTGATGATTGTCATGATTTATCCGCTCCCTCGTGACGCCGGGTGATGACTTCAGCATCCGGGTATGGACTGCGGGAGTGATGCGGCCGGCTTGCAGCGGGATAGCGCGGGGGTGGCGTGTCCGGCGTGTGACGGGTTGTGGACCCATGGGACTCCTATGATCGGTTCGTGCGCGTGCGCCTGCTGGGCCCGGTGGACGTGGTGGACGCCGCCGGGCTGCCGATCGCCATCGGCAGCCCCACACAGCGGCTGCTGCTGGCCATCCTCGGATCGCGCGTGGGGGACGTGGTGCCTCCCGCGCGTCTGGTCGATGCCGTGTGGGGGGAGTCCCCGCCGCCGTCGGCCGAGGCGACGCTGCGCTCCTACATCTCGAGGCTGCGCCGGGTCCTCGGGGACGCGCTGCCGACCCATCCCGGCGGGTGGTCGCTGCGGCTCGCCCCGGAACAGGTCGACATCGCCGTCTTCGAGCGTCTGCTGCGGCTGTCCGGGCAGGTCCAGGACGCGTCCGCGCGGCTCGCCGCGTTGGACGACGCGCTCGCCCTCTGGCGGGGCCCGGCCTTCGGCGAGCTGACCGACGACCCGGCGCTGCGACCGGTGGCGGTGCGCCTCGGCGAGGCTCGCGGCGCGGCGCGCGAATCCCGGGCCGCGCTGCTGCTGGCGGTCGGGCGCCCGGCCGAGGCGGTCGGTGCCGCGGAGGAACTGCTCGCCGAGTACCCGTGGCGGGAGGGCGCCTGGGGGACCCTCCTCGGGGCGCTGAGCGGTTCCGGGCGGGCCGTCGAGGCCGCGGACGCCTACCGCCGGGCGCACGCGGCCCTGGCGGAGGTGGGCCTCGAACCGGGCCCGGCGCTGCGCGCGGCCCAGGCCGTGGCGCTGTCCACGGCAGCCCCCACCGCCGCCCCCACCGTCGTCCCCACAGCGGCCCCCGTGGCGGCCCCCGCCCCTGAAAGGGCTGAGCCGACAGGTTCCGCCCCAGCCGGCCCGGCTGGGGCGTCTGGGGTGGCTGGGGTGGCGGGCTCGGGACGGCGCCGTCGGCCTCGCCGGCCCGTCACGTCCCTGCTGGGCCGGGAGGCTGACACGGCCGCGGTCTGCGACCTGCTCGCGTCGGCCCGGCTGGTCACCATGTTCGGGCCGGGCGGGGTCGGCAAGACGCGGCTGGCGCTGTACCTCGCCGACCGCCTCGCGGACAGGTTCCCGCACGGCGTCCTGATGGTGGAGCTGGCGACCGTCGCCGACCCGACCGCCGTCCCCGCGTTCGTCGCGGACGCGCTGGGCATGCGCGGCGCCGACGGCGACGCCGGTGCCGCCCTCGAAGCCGCCGCCGAGCTTGACGCGCTCGTGATCCTGGACAACTGCGAGCACGTGGTGGCCGCGGCCGCCGCCGTCGCATCGGCTCTGGTCGAGAACGGTCGCGGTGTGCGCGTGCTGGCGACGAGCCGCGAGCTGCTCGGCGTGGACGGCGAGCACTGCTGGCCGGTACGCCCGCTGCGCGTCGACGGCCCGGACGCACCCGCGCACGCCCTGTTCTGGGACCGCGTCCGAGCCGCCTGCCCGGCGCCGGTTCCGGGGGCCGGACCGGCCTCGGACGGAGACCTCGAGGCGGCCGACCGCATCGTCCGGAGGCTGGACGGCCTGCCGCTCGGCATCGAGATGGCGGCCGCGCGCAGCGGCACGATGTCCCTGCCCGAGCTCGCCGACCGGCTCGAGGACCACCTCGGCCTGCTCCGGGACGTCCGCCGGGTGGGAACGCCGCGCCACCGCACGCTCGCCGACGTGGTCGGCTGGTCGGTCTCGCTGCTGGACGCGCCGCACCGCGCGATGCTGCGGACCATGGGCGCGTTCGCGGGCCCGGTGAGTCCCGTGGACGTCGCCGCGCTGGCGGGCCTGCCCGAACCGGAGGCGCTGGATCTGCTCGACGCCCTGGTGGCCCGGTCGCTGGTGGTCGTCGATCCGTCCCGGGTACCGGCCCGCTACTCGCTCCTGGAGATCATCCGCGAGTACGCGCGACGGCAGCTCGGCGCGTCCGACGCCGTGCTGCGTCAGGAACACGCCCGGTACATCCTCGCCGAGGTGCGGGCCGCGGACGCGGTCCTGCGCACCCCGCGGGAAGCGGCGGGGCACAGCCGGATCACCGACCTGATGGTCGAGGCCCGCGCTGCCCAGACATGGGCGCTGCGCGAAGATCCCCCGCTGGCCGTGGAGATCGCGGCCGGCATGCACGTGTTCGCGATGACGCGGCTGCGGGTCGAGCCGTTGCACGCCGCGGTGGAACTCGTCCGCTCGCTCGGGCTGCACCCGCCGCCGGGCGGCGAGCCCCACCGGCTGGCGGACCTGGTGTCGGATCTCGCCGCGGGCCTGCCACCCGGCGTGACGGCGGGGGCCGCGGCGACCACCCTGGCCACGGCGGCATGCTGGTACGTCAGCGCCGGTGAACTCGAGCTCGCCGTGGCCTGTGCACAGCGCGGACGGCTGATCGCCGGTGACGCGCCCGAACGCCGGTTCCCGCTCGAACTGCTCAGCGACACCGCCTCCTACCAGGGCCGGATCGGCGAGGCCGTCGACCACGGCTGGGAGCTCGTCGCCGCGGCGCGGTCCTGCGCCGACCCGCACGCCGAGGTGGCCGGGCTGCTCAACGTGGCGATCGCGCACGCCTACGCGGGGCACGCCGAGGACGGCCGGGCCGCCCTCAGCCAGGCCCCCGCGGGGCCGCTCGCGCCGTCCGAGCTCGGCTGGCTGGCCTACGGCGAGGCCGAGCTGATCCTTGACCGCGACCCGGACCGCTGCCTGCGGCTGCTCGACCGCGCGGTCGCCCTGGCGGATTCGGTCGACAACCCCTACCTGGGCGGGGTGGCACGGGTGTCCGCGGTGTCCGTCCGGGCCCGCTGCGGTGACCCGCAGCAGGCCGTCGAGGCTTTCGCGCAGGTGCTGCGACACTGGCGCGACCAGTATGCGCTGACCCACCTGCTGACCACGTTGCGTAACCTCGTCGTGCTCTTCCAACGCCTCGGCCGGCCGCGGCCGGCGGCGCGGCTGCTCGGCGCCGTCACCTCGCAGGCGGTCAAGCCGAGCTACGGCGCGGAGGCCGCGATGCTCGCGGGAGCCGACAGCTGGGTGGACGACGCCCTCGGCTTCGCCGCCGCCACCGCCGAACGCGCCGCCGGAGCCACCCGCACCGTCATCGCCGCCACCGAGACAGCCCTCGACGACCTGGCTGACATCACCGCGGAGATCCGCGGCGGCTGAGCGGGTCCACAGACGTCCATGGACCCCCTCACCCGCCACACATCGTTCCGCCTGCCCTGGCAGGGGCCTGGCTTGGCTTCACAGAGCCGGTAGGCGTGTCGTGGGTGCGTCGGGTCAGCGGGGGCGGGCTGCGAGCAGGCGCAGGGCGAGGGTGCCGGCGGCGGTGAGGGCGGCGGCGGTCGCGACCTCCCGGGGCAGCCGGTGCCGGGCCTCGTTCTGGATCGCCTCGTGGAACCGGTCGAAACGGGCGGGCCAGGGGCTCGAACCGACGAAGTAACGGCCCACCTTGTCGGTGTCGGGCAGGCAGGCGCCGACCATGCCGGCGAGCACCCCGATCCGGCGGTCCGCCGGCGCCGCGGCCGTCAGCAGCGCCATCGCGGCGAGGCCGGCCACGCCGTCCTTGCGGGCGATCGGCAGCCATTCGGACTCGGTGCCGGGCCCGGTGCCCCAGTGCGGCAGCGCGTCCATCACGAGGTGGGAGAGGAAGCCCGCGGCCAGCGCCGGCCCCAGCCTGGGCACGGCCATACCGACGAACGCGCCGGCACCGACATGCGAACTGATGATCATTGGCCGCTCCTGCTCACCTGGTCGAGACGGGTACTGGCCTGGTTCCCAGGCATGGTTCCACCTTGTCCCCGGCCCCGGCGGGCGCCGCACCGGGGTCCGCCGGGTGCCATGCCGGGGTCCGGCGGGCGCTGCTCCGGGGTGCGTCCACACGCCCGCGCCCGCCGAGCCGCGGCGCCGTGGCCTGAGACTGCCGGGAAAGTTGTGCCCGTTGGACTCCGGACAGTCCGCACGGCACGTAGCATCTGCATGCATAGCGCAGTGGTGTGGTATCTGTGGCTGGAACTCCAGCTTGTACCGGGCCGGCATGGTCGACACGGTGTGACTGGACAAATCGAAGATGGCGGGTTGACCGGGCCAGTGACAGGGCCGGGGGTCGGAAGGTGAGGCGTGACGGCCATCCCTCGCAGACGTGTGCTCACCGGCACCAGCACGTGCAGCCGCAGGCGTGCGTGCACTGGCATCTGCACACCATCCTATGGTCGGGCGCTTCCGGTGCCGTCCCGGCCCCATCCGCGACCCCGCCCGAGCCGGGCAGCGGTGGGCGCTGGTGTCGCCACCCCGCTGCCGGGGCCTCCCGATCCGCACGCCGCCGTCCGTGCCACCGGCGTCCCGGCCGCCCCCGGCCGGGATGTCTAGGCGGATCTCGCATATGCGTGTGACCGACTCCCTCGCGACGGCAGTCGAATACCCGGACACCCCCGCGGGGGCGATCGTCTCGGTTGCCTGGCGGATAGAGGGCGCCGGCCGTGTCGTCGGTGGGCTGCTGCCGCGCGGCCATCCCGACGGCGGCACGCTGGGCAAGCGGATTCTGCGCGGAGAACGCATCTGGGCCGCCGAGATGCTCCCCTGGGAGCAGGAGATCTCCGCGGAGATGAGCCTGGTTGAGCCCGGGCCGCCCGGCAGCCCGGCCCGGATCATCGTGCACGGCCCGTCCGGCGACATCGTCGGCTACCTGGACCAGCCCGGGCTTCCCTCCGGGCGCCTCCAGCGGCTCACGACGGGCCTGAGCCGCGACGCGCGGCAGGTGCGGATCCGCGCCGGCGGACGGGTGTGGTGGGTACGCGCCACTCATTTGTTCGGCGTGCGCGTGATGCGCGACTCCGGTGTCCTCGTCTACGCCACCAGAGGGCTACACGCGGAGTTCGAGCCGGTGGCGGACTCGCTGGACATGAGCGTCGTGCTGCTGACGCTCGCGTCCATCCCCAGTTCCGCCTACGCCCCGATCCTGGGGTTCTGACACAGCGGCGGGCCGAGCCGGGGCCGGGCGGGCCGGGCCCGGCCCGCCCGGCCCCTCGGTCAGGCGCTGACGATCCGCCGGCCCTCGAAGGCGCGGCCGAGCGTGACCTCGTCGGCCCACTCCAGATCGCCGCCCATCGGCAGCCCGCTCGCCAGGCGGGTGACGGTCAGGCCCATCGGGCCGATCTGGCGGGCCAGGTAGGACGCCGTCACCTCGCCCTCGGTGTTCGGATCCGTCGCCAGGATGATCTCGGTGACGGTCCCGTCGGCGAGGCGGGCCACCAGTTCGCGGATGTGCAGGTCGTCCGGCCCCACACCGCCGATCGGATTGATGGCCCCGCCGAGGACGTGGTACTTGCCGCGGAACTCACGGGTCCGCTCGATCGCGACGACGTCCTTCGACTCCTCGACCACGCAGATGGACGTCGGATCACGCCGCGGGTCGGAACAGATCCGGCACAGCTCTGACTGGGCCACGTTGAAGCAGATCCGGCAGAACCGAACCTTTTCCTTCAGCTCGGTCAACGCGCTGGCCAGCCGGCGGACATCGGCCGGGTCCGCGGCGAGCAGATGGAACGCGATGCGCTGCGCGCTCTTGGGACCGATCCCCGGGAGCTGCCCCAGCTCGTCGATCACATCCTGGACGATGCCCTCGTACACGGCGCCGGCTGACTCAGCCGAGCCCGGGAATACCCAGGCCGCCCAGCGCCCCGCCACCCGGCAGCGCCCGGGCCGCGCCGGGACCACCGCCGACCGCGCCACCGCCCGGCCCGCCGAGCCCTCCGACGGCGCCACCGAGACCGCCGAGCGCGCCACCGAGACCGCCGGTCGCCGCGTTCATCTTCTCGGCCGCGAGCCGGTGCGCGTTGGTGGTGGCGTCACGCACCGCCGCGAGGATGAGATCGGCGAGGGTCTCGGTGTCCTCGGGGTCCACGGCCTCGGGCTTGATCACGAGGTCGACCAGCTCACCGCCGCCGTTCACCGTCGCAACGACGAGCTCGCCACCGGCCGAGCCTTCGACCCGGGCCTCGGCCAGCTCCTGCTGGGCGGTGAACAGGGCGGACTGCATCCGCTGCGCCTGCTCGAGGATCTGCCCCAGGTTGGCCCCGCCACCAGCGGGGATCTGCGGGTTCGACATGACCATGAGCCTACGTGCCGCCGGGCCCCGAACCGGCGTCAGCCACCCGTACTGCCCACCCGAACCGCCCACCCGGCCCACTCGGTCACCCACCGGCGTTCGTCCGTCAGCCGGACTGCTCGATCACCGTCGCGCCCAGACTCGTGCGGAGCAGGGCCACGGCCGCGTCCTCGCCGCCCCGGGCCCCGTCGAGCTGGGTCGGCGCGTCCTCGTCGTCGAGCGAGACCTCGTCCGGCGCGGTGTCCGTGGCGGACATCGACGCCGCCGCCACGGGGGCACCCCCCGCCCGCGCCGCGCCTGCCGCACCCGCCGCTCTCGGTCCCCCACCGGGACCGGTCGACGTCCGAGTGGAGCCGTTGAGGCCGGTTCTTGCGCTCACCGCCGCCCGCGCCGCGGCGAGCCCGGCCTCCGCGGTGCCCGGGCGGGGGGCGGCGACGGTGGTGGAGCCCACACCGGACCCTGCGGCCGCGCTGCTCACGCTCGCGTTTCCCAGGCTGGCTGTGGCCGTCGCCGAGTGGAGGCCGGCCGGCGGGCGGGGGAGGCCGTCCTGCGCCGCTGGGCCGGAGGACCCGGCGTACGCCATGGACGCCGGCGCGGCGGAAACACCGGAGGGAGCGGGGACACCTGAGGGAATGGAGGAAGCCGGGAGGGCGGCCCCTGGGGCAGCCGAGCCGTGGCTCTCGACGGCTCCCGCCGCGGACCAGCCGCCGGGAGCGCCCGCGTTCACCGGATAACCGCTGGGCCGCTGCGGGGCCACCGCCTCCGCGGACCAGCCGCCACCGGCCTGCTCGGCCGGCCCCCGCTGGCCGCCACCCGGACCGCTCTGACCACCCGACCCGCCCGGGCCACTGGGACCGCCATAGCCGCCCGGCCCGCCGCTGCCGCCGCCGTTGTCGGGCCGGCCGCTGCCGGGCCCCCCGCGCGGTGCCTGGGGACGGTCTCCCGAGGACCCGGGGCCACCGCCGATCGTGACCCGCCATGTCCCACCGAACTTCTCAGCCAGCAGGGTTGCGAGGATCTCGACGTTGTTCCCCTGGCCGAACATCTTCGCCATGGCCGGTGCGGAGAAGGCGAGGACGACCTCGTCCCCGCGGACCTCGGCGACCGAGGCGTAGTCCTTGAGGATCGCGTGGGTGCGCCGGCTGCGCTGGACGGCGAGCGCGAGCACCTCGTCCCAGCGGGCGTTCAGGGCCGCCGCGTCGAGCCTGCCCCCGCCGGTGGCCGCGGCAGCCGGCATCGTGGGCCGTGCGGCCGAAGCCGGCCGGGCCGCCTGGGTGTGCGCCGCCGGCGCCGGGGCGTGTGCCGCGGCCACGGCCGGCGCGGGCATCCGCGGGCCGGTATCCCCGGCCGTCGGGGCGGCGGTGACACCGGCCCCGGAACCATTCGCGCCGCGAGGAACCTCGCGGCCCGCGGCCTGCCCGTGAGCGCCGTCAGCGGCGCCACCGAACCCCGTGCCGCCGGGCCCCCCGTCAGCGGGCCGGGCGCCACCGAACCTCGCGTCGGCGGGCGTCGCACCACCGACCTCGGCGCCGCCGGCCGGGGCCGTGCCGGCACCGGCTCCGCCGCCGACCACCGCTCGGCGCTCCAGCCGCTCGAGCCGGACGGCGAGCGCGGCCGGATCCCCGGCGGCGCCCGGGAGGAGGGCGCGGGCGAGGATCAGCTCCAGCAACAGCCGTGGGCTCGCCGTCCCGCGCATCTCGACCAGACCCGCGTGCAGGACGTCGGCCGTCCGGGAGAGCTCGACCGGCCCGATCCGGCCGGCCTGGGCGCGCATCCGGTCCACCTGGTCGGTGGAGAACGCCTCGAGCAGGCCGCGTTCCACCGCGTCCGGTACCGCGGCGACCACGATGAGATCACGGAGCCGATCGAGCAGGTCGGTCGCGAACCGGCGTGGATCGTGACCGGAGGAGACCACACTGTCGACCACGGTGAACAGCGCGGCGCCGTCGCGTTCGGCGAGGGCGTCCACAGTCTCGTCGAGCAGGATGCCGTCCGTCATGCCCAACAGCGCCACCGCGCGCTCGTAGCTGAGCCCGCCGTCGCCGGCGCCGGCCAGAAGCTGGTCGAGAACGGAGAGCGAATCCCGGACGGAGCCCGCGCCCGCCCGCACCACCAGCGGGAGCACCGACGGCTCGACGACCACGCCTTCCTGCACGCAGATCGACTCCAGGTGCTTGCGGAGCACACCAGGAGGCACCAGACGGAAGGCGTAGTGGTGCGTCCGGGACCGGATCGTCGCGATGACCTTGTCCGGCTCGGTGGTGGCGAAGACGAACTTCAGGTAGGACGGCGGCTCCTCGACGACCTTCAGCAGCGCGTTGAACGCCGCCGCCGTGACCATGTGCGCCTCGTCGACCACGAACACCTTGAACCGGGCGGACGCCGGCGCGAAGAAGGCGCGTTCCCGCAGGTCACGGGCATCGTCGACGAGCCCGTGCGAAGCGGCGTCGATCTCGGTGACGTCCATCGAGGAGCCGGTGCGGATGGAGACGCACTGATCGCACACCCCGCACGGCTCCGGGGTCGGCCCCTTCTCGCAGTTCAGGGAGGCCGCCAGGATCCGGGCGGACGAGGTCTTCCCGCAGCCGCGCGGGCCGCTGAACAGGTAGGCGTGGTGCAGCCGCCCGGAGCGCAGCGCGTGCCCCAGTGCCTCCGTGACGTGCTCCTGGCCGACAACCTGGGCGAACGTCGCGGGGCGGTACCTGTTGTACAGCGCTGTGCTCACTCGCCTGCTCCGGATGCTCGAGATGATCGTCCGAACGAGGAGGACCCCCCGCACACCCGCCAGAGCCCGCTTACCCTTGCTGCCTTCCGGCCCTGGGGGAGTTCACGAGGGTAGCGCCGCACGAGGGGTCTGCTGGGCAGTCTAGCGGTCCGCCGGCGATCGGGGACGGGAGGGTCCGGTGCCCGCCTGTGACCCCGTTCGCGCCCCCGGTGACCCCACTCGGGCCCGCCGTCGGATAGGCTCCCCCACGGAGGATTCGCCTAGTGGCCTAGGGCGCACGCTTGGAAAGCGTGTTGGGGGCAACCCCTCGAGAGTTCGAATCTCTCATCCTCCGCCATACGAGTGTGGGTAAGAGCACTTCAGCACCAGTGGAGATGCTCTCTCAGAGATCCACTCCCTGCCTGGCTTCGCAGGTGCCGACCGGGTCCCGGTGACACACTCCGACGACCAGCTTGAGTGCGCCGGCCGGCGCCGCCTCCCGCTCCCGCGCCGACGCAGACGGTGCAGCAGCAGGCCCCGCCTCCGCCTCCGGCGGCTGCGCAGCCCGCACCACAGGCAGCCCGCACCGCAGCCCGCGCAGGCTCCGCCGCCAGCGGCACCCGCGCCGGCGGCCGTCTCCTTCGGGTCCTGCGCCGAGGCGCGCGCGGCTGGCGCTGCCCCGCTGTACCAGGGCCAGCCGGGCTACAGCAGCAAGCTCGACCGTGACCACGACGGCGTCGCGTGCGAATGAGACTGGCTGACGACGCCAGGCGTGTTCGACGAGCTGGGCGTACACGTCGTGAACGTGTTCGTGACGTCGGCTGTCGCAAGCGAAGCCACAACACGGTTTCCCGAGATTCGGACGTCGGCAGCAAGCGTCGCGCAGGCGGCCGACAACTGTCATCTGGTGGGCGGAAGGAGCGCCCAGAAAGGTCTCCTGCGGGCACTGGCTTGACCTTGACCCTGCGTCAGGGCTCCAGCATGGCGGTGTGACCGCCACCAACCCCGCGATCGAGGTTTCCGGACTCACCAAGTCCTACGGAGACCACACCGTGCTGGACGGAGTCGACCTGACCGTCCCGGAGGGCACCGTCTACGCGCTCCTCGGACCCAACGGCGCCGGCAAGACGACCATCGTCAACATCCTCTCCGCCCTGCTGACCCCCGGTGACGGCGAGATCCGCGTCGCCGGCTTCGACGTACGACGCGAGCCTGCCGGGGTGCGCGCGGCGATCGGTGTCACCGGGCAGTTCTCCGCGATCGACGAGCTGCTCACCGGCCGCGAGAACCTGCGACTGATGGCCGACCTGGCGCACCTGGACCGGGTGACCGCGACCGCCGCCGTGACCGTGATGCTGGAGCGCTTCGATCTCGTCGACGCGGCCGACCGGCGGGCGCAGACCTACTCGGGCGGCATGAAGCGGCGGCTGGATCTGGCGATGACGCTCATCGCCCAGCCCCGACTGATCTTCCTCGACGAGCCGACGGCCGGTCTCGACCCGCGCAGCCGTCGCGACCTGTGGGCGATCGTGCGCGAGCAGGTCGCCGACGGCGTGACGGTGCTGCTGACGACGCAGTACCTCGACGAGGCCGACCATCTGGCCGACCGGATCGGGGTCCTCGACGGCGGCCGCCTGGTCGCCGAGGGCACGGCGGCGGAGCTGAAGCGGCGGGTGCCCGGCGGGCATGTGTCGGTGCAGTTCACCGACGCCGCGGGGCTGGCCGCGGCCGCGGCGGCGCATCCGGAGGCCACCACCGACGCCGAGGCGCTCACCCTTCGGGTGCCGGGCGACGGCAGCATCGCCGGGCTGCGCCGCGTGCTCGACGGCCTCGACGACGACGGCGTCGCCGGCCTGACGGTCGAGTCCCCCGACCTCGACGACGTGTTCCTCGCGCTCACCGGCCACGCGACCGAGGCGCCCGCGGCCGAGGAGATCCCCGCATGAGCACCACCTACACCGTCCGTGACTCGGCGACGATGCTGCGGCGCAACCTGCTGCACATCCGCCGCTATCCCTCATTGTCGATCATGCTGGTAGCACAGCCGATCGTGTTCCTGCTGGTGTTCGTGTACGTGTTCGGCGGGACCCTGGGCGCCGGCCTGCCAGGCCAGGAGGGCGGTGGAGACCGCGGCGACTACCTCGTGTTCATCACGCCAGGCATCCTGATCATGACCGTCGCCAGCGTCGCGCTCGGCACCGCGATCTCGACCGCGACCGACATGACCACCGGGATCATCGCCCGGTTCCGCACCATGGACATCGCCCGGGTGTCGGTGCTCACCGGCCACGTGCTGGGGGCTGTCATCAGGACCGGATTCGCCGTGGTGATCGTGACGGCGTTCGCGTTCCTGCTCGGGTTCCGCTCCGACGCCGGTCCGCTCGGCTGGCTCGGCGCGATCGGGCTGCTGATCCTCATCGCGTTCTCACTCACCTGGCTGACCGTCGGCATGGGCCTGGCGGCGGACAGCGTCGAGACGGCCAGCAACACCCCGCTGTTCCTGGTGATCCTGCCGTTCATCAGCAGCGCCTTCGTACCGACCGACGCGATGCCGGCCGGGCTGCGCCAGTTCGCGGAGCACCAGCCGTTCACCCCGATGATCGACACCCTGCGCGCACTCGTCACGGGCGCGGCGACGGACTCCGACCCGTGGCTCGCGATCGGCTGGTGCGCCCTGATCGCGCTGCTCGGCTACCTCTGGTCGCGCCGGCTTTTCCTCCGCGTGCCCGCGAGATAAGAGACTGGCGCGGTGCTCACGATCAGCCAGCTGGCGTCGTACGCCGGCGTCACCGTGCGCGCGGTGCGGCATTACCACGCCAAGGGTCTCCTGCCGGAACCGGAGCGCGACCACTCCGGCTACCGGCGCTACGACGCCCACGCCGTCGTCGAGCTCATCAGGATCCGTACGCTCGCCGGCGCCGGCGTGCCGCTCGCGCGCGTCCGCGAGCTGTTGGCCGCGGGCGAGGAGGAGTTCAACGCTGCCGTCGCCGACATCGACCGGCGCCTGCGCGCGGAGATCAGGGAGCGGCAGCGGCACCGCGAGCGGATCGCGCAACTGGCAGCCGGAGACAGCCTGGCCCTGCCGCCGGAGGCGGTGGCGTACCTCGACCGGCTGCGTGAGCTCGGATTGCCGGACCTGATGATCGGGGGCGAGCGGGACGCCTGGATCCTGGTGGCCGCCCAACTCCCCGAGCACATGCCGCTCTACATGAAGGTGAAGCAGCAGCAACTCGACGACCCGGCAACGGTCGAACTCTACCGCGATCTCGCCGCGATGATCGGCTGGGAGGCGGACGACCCGCGGGTGGCGGCCGTAGGCGACCGGCTCGTCGCCCTCATCGAGGCCGATGCCGAAGGATGGGAGAACCACGACGAGGTGATGCCCGACGAACTCGCGCAGCTCCTCGACTCGGTCTTCCTCGACTCGGTGCCGACCGCCCGTCGGCTCCTGGAACGGCTCGAGGAGCGCGGCTGGCGCGGCTGGACCAAGCTCGAACGGATCCAGCCGACATAGCGCTGCCATCGGCAGTTCCGCCGAGAGTCTCCGACGGTCGCGGGTTCAGGCAGACGCATTGTCAGCCGGAGGCGCCCGCGGTGCCGACGGAACTGGCGGAACCGGCGGCCAGCCGTCGAGGAACTGTTTCCCCGCTCGCCCGCCCGCGCTGCTCGTCACCCGTCCGGTTCCGCGGCGGATGGGACCCGGGTGGGGACGGTGGTCGTACCGTCGTCCGCCGGCGGAGGGACTGTGGTCCGATGCCACGCCGCGCCATGGCAGGTGTACTGCGGTTGTCCGCGGTCGTCCCTGGCCGTGGATGTCACCCCTGCCGTGGAGGAGCGACGATGACCAAGGACCACCGCGGGGCCAGACCCCCGGGCCGCCGGAGCCTGCTTGCCGGGGCGGCGGGACTCGTCACCACGGTGGCCGCGGCGACGGCCGTACCCGTCGGTGTGGCCGCCGCGGCGCCCGCCCCCGCCCCCGCCCCGACCCCCGCGCCGACGCCCAATCCGGCGCCGGCGCGTCGGTTCGCGGGGAAGGTCGTCCTCGTCACGGGAGCGACCTCGGGCATCGGACGGGCGGCGGCCATCGCCTTCGCCCGGGAGGGAGCGAAAGTCGGCTTCTGCGGCAGGCGGGAGGAGCTCGGCCGCCGTGTGGAGGCGGAGATCCGCGCCGCCGGCGGAGAGGCCGCCTACACGCGGGCCGACGTCCGCGATCCCGCCCAGGTCGAGTCGTTCGTGGCCGGTGTCGCCGACCGGTACGGCCGGCTGGACGTCGCGCTCAACAACGCCGGAACCCAGATCGTGAAGCCGCTGCACGAGATGACCGTCGAGGAGTGGGACGACACCGCCCACACCAACACCCGCGGGGTCTTCCTCGCCATCAAGTACGAGGTGCCACCGATGCGGGAGTCCGGCGGCGGCGTCATCCTCGTCACCGGCTCCGCGAACGAGTTCGCCAGCAGGCCCGGACTGGGCGCCTACAGCGCGAGCAAGGGAGGCGTCACCGGCCTGGTACGCACCGCGGCCCTGGACTACGGACAGGACAACATCCGGGTTGCCGCGCTCTCCCCGGGCACCACCGACACGGGGCTGGTCGACCGCCGCCGCCCCCCGAACATCACCGACGAGCAGTGGGCAGCCGGCAAGGCCCAGTACGGCGCGGACAACGTCGACGCGCTGCGCCGGATGGCCCGCCCGGAGGAGATGGCCGCCGCCGCCCTCGCCCTGGCCTCGCCGGACATGAGTTTCCTGACGGGCACCTCGGTTATCGTCGACGGCGGCATGCTCGCCGGCCTGTGACGCCGTGTTTCAGCCGGAGGCGGCCACCGCACCGGCGGTGCTGGCGGCCAGTGCGGCCAACTCTCAACCGGAACTGATCCGGCGCCGGCATCCAGTCGCGCGGCGCCGGCGTCCGCCACGGCCGTCGCGGCGAACAGGCCGGCGACCCGCCCGTTGCGCCCCGAAAGTGAAGTGTCGGGAGGGCCACCCGTGCGGTGGTGCCGAAAAGTAGCGACTTTGCTTCGCGCAGTGGCTTTCGCCCCGCTCGTCCGATGAGGATCGGACCAGCGGAGGAGGAGCATGCGGATGTTGCGCCAGCGGCCGGTGGAGTGGGGCCATGGGATACACGCCTGGGTTCGCGGGCACCGGCGGGTCAGCGGCGGCGTAGGCGGGGTCCTTCTGCTACTGCTGGTAGCGGCCGCCCTCGCACCGGCGCCGGGATCGGGTGCGGCCCGCTCCGGCGCGGTCGGCGCGCTCGGCGAGCCTGCGCCGGTCGCGATACCGACCACCCCGGGGCCGTCGCCCGCGCCCCCGGTGGCGCCGCCGGCTCCGTCAGCGGTGCCCCGCCCGTCGGCGGCGCCGGCCCGGGTGGCCGCCGCGCCGCCGCCCGCGCCCCCGTCCCCCGCGGAGACGACGCCGACCGCCGAGCAGACGGCGGCGCCCACGCCCACGCCGTCGGCCACTCCGGACCAGGCGCGGCCCACCCGCCCGGCGACCACGTCCTACCAGTCCTGCGCGGACGCCCGCGCCGCCGGCGCCGCGCCGCTGCACAGGGGCCAGCCGGGGTACCGGTCCGCGCTGGACGACGACGGGGACGGGACCGCGTGCGAGCAGGACAGGCCGTCGGCGCTGTGCGACGAGGACGCGGGGGCACAGCGAGGCGGGCTGCCCATCCTGGAATACCTGAGCTGCTGGCTGCCCGATCTCTGAACCGCGCTCCGCGGGTGGCTTGACAGGTACCCCCTAGGGGTATGCGGCTTGCGGTCGGCGGGGTGACTCACCGGCGGAGATCGCCCCGACGGCCGCCGGGCACGGGTCGACGGCCCGCAACCGACCCGGCCGGATCGACCAGCGGAGGGCTCCGAGTTCATCCTGGCTGGCCGCTTCTTCGAGGCGAGGGCGATCTGCGGCGGTTCCACCCGCGGCACGGGGCCCGGCTCGACCCGGACTGTCGGGGTAAGTCCCTTGCTCGTGGAGTGCGTCCCACGCCAATCTGCTCATAAGCGTTGACGAACTGGCGGTGACGTGTCTTGCCCGGTGCAGACATCGGCCTGGTCAGGGAGTTGCGGCCGTGATGCCTCCGGTGACCGGCCGGGCGCGGGCATGGCGACGTGAACTGGCTGTCCTCGGTGGCTCGCAGCGCGGGCCTGGCACAGAGAAGGGCTCAACCGTGACGGAAGACCTGTACTGGGACCCGTTCGACAAGATCATCGACGTCAATCCGCATCCACTGTGGCGCCGGCTGCGGGACGAGGCGCCGGTCTACCGCAACGAGAAGCACGACTTCTACGCGCTCTCCCGGCACGCGGACGTCGACGCGGCCCACGTCGAGCCCGAGACGTACAGCTCCGCGCACGGCACGGTCCTCGAGCTCATGGGGCCGGAGCCGTTCAACACCGGTCAGATCATCTTCATGGACCCGCCCACGCACACGCTGCTGCGCGTCCTGGTCTCGCGGGCGTTCACGCCGCGACGGGTCGGCGGGCTCGAGGGGAGCATCCGCGAGATCTGCGCGGAGCTGCTGGATCCCCAGATCGGCGGCGGCGGGTTCGACTACATCCAGGACTTCGCCGCCCAGCTCCCCTCTCTGGTCATCTCCAAGCTCATCGGCGTCGACGAGGCCGACCGGGAGGAGATCCGGCAGACGATCGACCAGACCTTCCACATCGAGGAGGGCAAGGGGATGATCAACGACGTCTCCTTCGCCGCGCAGATCAAGCTGCACACCTACTTCTCCGAGCAGATCGACGCGCGGCGCACGGCCCCGCGCGACGACATGATGACCGGCCTCGCCGAGGCCGAGATCACCACCGACGAGGGCGCCCGCCGGCTCACCACCTCCGAGGCCGCCGACTTCACCAAC
This sequence comes from Parafrankia sp. BMG5.11, assembly GCF_004337455.1. Classification (NCBI taxonomy): domain Bacteria; kingdom Bacillati; phylum Actinomycetota; class Actinomycetes; order Frankiales; family Frankiaceae; genus Parafrankia; species Parafrankia sp. BMG5.11. The sequence continues at coordinate 61,645 of NZ_SJXI01000017.1, forward strand.
CTGCTCGTCGCTGCCGGTACCGAGACCGTCGCCCGCCTGCTCGGCTGGGCCGGTGACCTGCTCGAGGCCCACCCGGACCAGCGTGCCGAGCTGGCCGCCGACCCGTCGCTGCTGGGCAACGCCGTCGAGGAGACGCTGCGCTACGAGTCGCCGTCCCCCGTGCAGGGCCGGGTGAACACCCGTGAGGTCGAGCTGCACGGCACCACGATCCCGGCAAAGTCCAGGATCCTGCTGCTCACCTCGTCCGCCAACCGCGACGAGCGCAAGTACCCGGACGCGGACCGCTACGACATCAAGCGCAACTTCGACAGCCACCTGGCGTTCGGCCGCGGCCCGCACTTCTGCCTCGGCGCGGCGCTCGCCCGCATGGAGGGCCGGATCGCGCTGGAGGAGACCCTGCGCCGCTTCCCGAACTACGAGGTCGACCGCGACAACGCGGTGCGCCTGCACACCAGCACCGTGCGCGGCTACGAGAAGCTGCCCATCAAGGTCTGAGTGAGCATCTCCCCGCGCGGCGCGCGGCGCGCCGCGCGGGGAGTCCGGGACCGGGTCTGGTTACGCGGGTCCGGTCCCGTGCCGGCCCGCCGCGCCGGTGGTCGGGGCCGCGGTCGGGATCGCCTGGATGGCGGCCAGAATCTCCCGGGTCTGCTCGGGGCCGAACGACGGCGGCGGCGTGAACGTCGTGCGGGTCGCCAGGCCGCCGAGGCGCTCGGCGATGCGGGCGGGGACGTCCGCGGGCGCCGCGACGATGCCGAAGGTCTCGACGACGTCGTCGTCGATCAGGGCGGCCATCTCGGTCCACCGGTTCTGCTTGGACAGCGCGGTCAGCTCGCTGCCGAGATCGCCCCATCCATGCAGTTCCAGCACGGGGCGGTAGGCCGGGGTCGACCCGTAGAAGGAGATCTGGGCGCGCATCCTTGCCAGCCCTTCGGTGATCTCCTGGTCGGTGCCGGTGGCGACGAACCCGCCGGCGACGATGTCGAAGCCGTCCAGCGTGCGGCCCGCGCGCTGCCGGCCCGCCAGCAGCGCGGGAACGGTGTGCTCGCGGATCCAGCGCGGGCTGGTGAACCAGTGGCACAGGAATCCGTCGGCGACCTCGCCCGCGACCCGGGTCATGACGTCCCCGACGCCGGCGAGGAGCACCTGGGGTGGCCCGAAAGGGTGCGGCTTCGGGACGAACGCCGGCGGCATCAACGTGTGCCGGTAGTACTCGCCCTCGAAGGCGAGCGGGGTGCCCTCCGCCCAGGACGACCAGATCGCGCGCAGCGCCAGGACGAACTCGCGCAGCTGTGGCGCGGGCCGGCCCCACGGCATCGAGAAACGGCGGGTGATGTGCGCCTTCACCTGCGAGCCGAGGCCGAGCCGGAGCCGGCCGCCGGAGAACCCGTGCAGGTCGTGCGCGGTGTACGCCAGCGACATCGGCGAGCGGGACAGCGCGACAGTGATCGAGGTGCCCAGCTCGATCGTGGACGTCGCGTCGGCGGCGAGGGTCAGCGGGAGGAACGGGTCCTGGTTCACCTCCCCGGTCCAGATGGCGTCGTAGCCGGCGGCCTGCGCGGCGCGGGCCTGGCCGGCAGCGATGTCCAGCGCGCCAAGGGTGCTGTCGACCTTCACGTTGCCGCCTCCTCGACGTCGCCCCGCGGGCCGCCTCCCGCGGGGCTCGTATGTCCTGAAAGCTAACAGCGGACGGCCGGTCGGCGCCGGGGTCGACGCGTCAACGTTTAGCGCCAAGTGATCGGCATGGGTTGGGCGTGGGCTTCATGACGTATATGGCGACAGCGAAACGCGAATGAGAAGAATGCCCGGCGCGAGGTGGCGTCGCCCGGGTCTCCACCGCCGCGGCCGGGCACCGTCGCGTCCCGATGCCGTGGCCTTCCTGCGGTGTGTAACAGGTGGGCGCGGGCCCGGTAAAGACCGGATCCGGACAACGATCCTTCATTTCCGCACGGCGGTGCGACCGAGCCTCGGTCAGCCGGTATGTTGTGCCCTTGAACGCGGTGATCGCCGGTACCCCCGGTGGTCGCCGGTCCTCATCGTGGAGGTGTCTCATGAAGCGCATCGGAATGATCGTCATGCTGGTTGCTCTCGTCGGTGGCGGTTTCCTCGTGCGGCGCCAGCGCAGCAGCTAGGCGACCCTGTCTGTCCGCGTGGCCCGGGCTGACGGGAGCGGGCCGACGGCATGACGGGTACGGCTCCCTGTCGCTGTCACGCAGGGCCCGGTTGTTTTCTGATTGTTTTCCGGCATTCACCCGCCGGGTGTCTCCCGGTATTCGCCGGTGATCGGTGGATTACCCCGGTGCGCGCGCCGGCGTGATCCTTTCGGCAGCGCTCCGGCGGGGACCTAGACTGCGCCGGGTGCACCCATTCGATGTGCCGATCTTCGGCGCGCAGCGCCCGGAGCTCGTCCAGGCGGTGGTGGATTACGCCCGCACTCGGATGAGTCTGGATCCCGTCCCGCTGGACGGTCCGAGCCCACCGGCCGAGCTGTCCGCGCGGGCCGGGCGCACGATCACCCCGGAGGGCATCGGTGGTCTCGCCGCGCTGCGGGTGTTCGACGAGGTGCTGTCGCGTGCCTGTATATCGGCGGACCACCCGCGCAACCTCGCCTTCATCCCGGCGGCGCCGACCCGGGCGGCGATCCTGTTCGACCTGGTGGTCGGCGCCTCGTCGATCTACGGCGGGAGCTGGCTGGAGGGCGGCGGTGCCGTCCACGCGGAGAACGAGGCGCTGCGCTGGCTGTCCGACCTCGTCGGCTTCCCGCCGGGAGCCGGCGGGGTGTTCGTCCAGGGCGGGACGGTCGGCAACGTCTCGGCGCTCGTCGCCGCGCGGCACGCCGCCCGGGCGCGCCGGGCGGCCCGAGGGCTCCCTCAGCCACCGCGCTGGCGGTTCCTGTGCGGCTCCGAGGCGCACTCCTCGCTGCGCCAGGCGGCCGAGGTCATGGACGTCGACCTGGTGGTCGTCCCGACCGGCGACGACGGGCGGCTGACCGGCGGGGCGGTGGCCACCGCGCTCGACGAGCTCGCCGGCGACGGCGGGGTGTTCGCCGTGGTGGCCACGGCCGGCAGCACCCAGTTCGGGATCGTCGACGACATCCGCGGTGTCGTCGACGCCTGCCGCCGGCACGACGTGTGGGTCCACGTCGACGGCGCCTACGGCCTCGCGGGCGCCGCCGCCGCGTCCGTGCGGCACCTGTTCGACGGCATCGAGGAGACCGACTCCTTCATCGTCGACCCGCACAAGTGGCTGTTCGCGCCGTTCGACGCCTGCGCGCTGGTGTACCGCGACCCGGCCGCGGCCCGCGCCGCCCACGCGCAGCAGGCAGGCTATCTGGAGGTACTCGACACGCCGGGGGCCTGGAACCCCTCGGACTACGAGGTCGGGCTCTCCCGGCGGGCCCGCGGCCTGCCGTTCTGGTTCTCGCTCGCCACCTACGGGACACATGCGTACGGTTCCGCGGTCGAGCGCTGCCTGGCGACGGCGCGGACGGCGGCCGACCACATCCGGGCCCTGCCGTTCGTGGAGCTCGTGCGCGAGCCGGAGCTCTCGGTCGTCGTGTTCCGCCGGCTGGGCTGGCCGGCCGAGAGCTATCACCGGTGGACGGAACGCCTGCTTGCCGAAGGGCTCGCGTTCGTGACCCCGACCGTGCACCGGCAGGAGACGGTGACCCGGTTCGCGATCGTCAATCCGGCGACCACACCGGAGGACATCGACCTGATTCTCGCCACCATGGCCTGAACGCCTGAACGCGCGCATGGCCTTTACAAGCGATCGCCCATGGGCTCTTCGCAAGCATGGGCTTCACAAGCGATGCGGCCGGGCCTCCGGCCGGCGTTCCGCCGGAGGCCCGGCTTTCAGGCTGTCAGACTGTCATCCCGCGGCGAATGGTGTCGCCAGCGGGAGGTCAGTACCCCACCGTGTACCGCTTGTTGCGGAACCGCGGCTTCTCCACCTCGTCCAGGACGGCGAACGCGAAATCCTCGTACGAGATCCCGATGTTGCCCTGGGCGTCGGTCACCGGGCGGTCGCCGGCCGTGCGGTAGGCCTCACGCCGGCGGCCCGGGCCGAAGTTGCGCGGCGGCGGGACGACGCAGGTCCACTTGAGGTTGTGCTTGGCGGCCCGGAGGACGTCGAGCGCGTCGGCCTGGTCGAGGGCCTCCTTGCGCTCGGCGGCGGGGAACTCCTGGGTGTCGACGATGCGCTCGCCGTCGGCGTTCTCCAGCAGCCCGCCGTTGCCGATGTGGATGACCGCGGGCGCCTTGGCACCCAGCTTGTTCGCCACCTCGACGACCGCGCGCGCGGTGTTCGCGTGTTCGGGCCGGGTGCACCCGGCGAGGGCGACCACGACCACGTCCGCGTTCTGCGCCTGCTGCTGGACCATGTCGCGCCCGGTGACGTCCCCGGTGACGGCGGTGGCCTGGCGGGGAACCCCTTTCAGCGCGTTCTGGTCCTGGTCGACCGCCGTGACCTCGTGGCCGCGCCTGACGGCTTCGGCAACGATGGACCGCCCTACCTGACCACCGGCACCGAGAACAACGATCCTTGCCATTCCTGACCTCCGGATTCGGGTGACGCAGTGACCGTGGAGATATCGATCCGCTGGCGGAACGACGGTGGCATGGTCACGGATCGTTACCTTGCGTATCGACTATGACACGCTCCGGAGTCAATGCAACTCGGCTTCGTTTGCGATCGGGAACAGCGATCGGGAACAGCGAACCGGAACAGAAGGCCGCACACCGCGGTCGAGAAGTGCCGACATCGCGGTCGAGAAGTGAAGGTCGATGGCCGTGAACTCACGGCGGATGGCCGTCACCGGCCCTGGTGGAACGGGCAGGTGACGGCCATGGCCGGTGGTCGTGCCGTCAGACGGCGGTGTCGCCGCCGGTGTTCCGGGCCGGGCTTTCTGGGCGGTGGAGGTGGGATTTGAACCCACGGAGGGGTTGCCCCCTCACACGCTTTCGAGGCGTGCGCCCTCGGCCACTAGGCGACTCCACCGCGGGCTAGCTTACGCGACGTCGTCCTGGTCCGGTTAGTCGGGGGTGCGCGGACGGCGTGTGTCGCGGCGTTGCGTCCGCCGGTCGGCGAAGAAGGCGGCGAGCTGCTCCGAGCACTCCTGCCCGCGGACGCCCGCGACGACCTCGGGGCGGTGGTTCAACCGCCGGTCGCGGACGACGTCCCACAGGGAGCCCACGGCGCCGGCCTTGTCGTCCACGGCGCCGTAGACGAGCCGGTCCACCCGGGCGAGGACGAGGGCCCCGGCGCACATGGTGCACGGCTCCAGGGTGACCACGAGGGTCGCCCCGGTCAGGCGCCAGGAACCGAGCCGGGCCGCGGCCTGGCGCAGCGCGACGACCTCGGCGTGGGCGGTCGGGTCGCCGGCGGCCTCGCGCGCGTTGTGGCCGCGGCCGAGCACCGCCCCGTCCGCCGCCACGACGACCGCGCCGACCGGGACGTCCCCGGCGGCCCGGGCGAGATCGGCCTCGGCCAGGGCGAGGCCCATCGCCTCGCGGTAGCCGTCCGTCACCGGTGCGCGGGTGTCCGCCACCGGTGAGCGGGTGTCAGCCACGGACCTCGTCGAAGATCTCCCCGGCGCCGGCCCGCTCGCTGACCGCGCTGATCACGTCGGCGGGCAGCATGCCCTCCTCGGCGATCAGCTCCAGCAGCGCATCAGCGGTCGTCCCGAGATCCGCCAGCAGGTCGAGGTCGCCGACGGGGGACGCCTGGCCCACCGGGGCGTCGTCCTCCGAGTCGTCCTCGAGCGCCACCATGGACGGGAGCGCGTCGGCGAAGAGCCGCTCGGCGAGGTCGGAGCTCAGCAGGACCCGGCGGTCCGAGAGGAAGACCTTCGGATCGGGGTCCTGCGCGCCGATGCGCACGATGGCCAGGTACTCGTCGTCCTCCTCGACGAACGCGATGACCGTGCCCGAGGAGAGGTCGTGCATGGCGTCGACGAGCGCGTCGAGATCCTCCATGTCGGCGATGTCGAGGTCGTGAGCCGTCCATCGCTCGCCGTCACGGGCGATCGCTATCCCCTTGGTGGTCACTGTCTGTCCTCACGTCCCTTCCCGCCGGGTCCTCACGTGTCCTCACGTGATCTGTGCGTCCGCCGACCCGGGGTGATGCCCCATCACTTCTGTGATTCTCACCTCTGGGTGTCCTACTCATCCACCTGGGGCGGTGGTTGCCCGCTCATGAGTGCTCCCGGACACTCGGCCGGGGGCTCGGGTCAGGGCTGGGTCTACCCACTTGGCGGCCCACCGCCGCGGGCGCGGGACGGCCGCGAGGCGGCGTGCATACCGCGAACCGCGCGAACGGCGCACAGCGCGGGGTGGGCACCGGCGGCGGGTGCGGGCATGGCAGTCTGGAGGAGCGATGATGACCCCCCTTCCACGCCGCCGGTTCTCCGCCCGTACCCAGGCCGCGCTCGCCGTCGAGCGACTGGCCGCTGAGGCGTCCCGCCGCCTCGGCCGGGGCTCGGGCGAGATGATCGGCGGCAAGCTCGCCCTTCGGATCGCGCCGGACGCACTGGCCGAGGTCGGCTCCAACCGGCTCACGGCGTGCGTCTCGGCCACGAACGGCAAGACGACCACCACCCGGCTGCTGGCCCGCGCGCTGGGGACGCTCGGCCCGGTCAAGTCGAACAGCGGGGGCGCGAACATGGCGCCCGGCGTGCTGGCGGCGCTGTCCAAGCCGCCCTACGACGCGGCCGCCGCCCTCGAGGTCGACGAGATCTGGCTCCCCAAGGTGGCGCGGGCGATCGAGCCGCGGGTGGTGCTGCTGCTCAACATCTCGCGCGACCAGCTCGACCGGTCCAACGAGACGCGACGCATCGCGGCGCTCTGGCGCGAGCTGGGCGCTGACCTGCGCGACACCGTCGTCGTGGCGAACGTGGACGACCCTCTTGTGGCCTGGTCCGCGATGACCTGGTCCCGCCAGATCTGGGTGTCGGCGGGGCAGAACTGGACCGCCGACGCGATGGTGTGCCCGCAGTGCGCCCGGCTGCTGCACCGCAACGCCACCGGCTGGTGGTGCGAGTGCGGCCTGGCCCGACCGGAGCCGATCGTCTCCGTCGCCGGGCTGGGCGAGCTGATGTGGTTCGGGCGGCGCATTCCGGCGCACATCGACCTGCCGGGGCGGGTGAACCTCGCGAACGCGGCGATGGCCGCGGCCGCGGCGCGCGAGTTCGGCGTCGACGTCGAGGACGCGCTCGCCGCGATGCGTGGCATCGGTGACGTGCAGGGCCGCTACCAGGAGGTGCCGCTGGGCCCCGACGGGAAGCTGGCCCGCCTCCTGCTCGCGAAGAACCCGGCCGGCTGGGTGGAGATGATGGAGCTGCTCAACTCCGCCCCGCCACGTCCGGTGCTGATCGACTTCAACTCGCAGACGGCGGACGGGCGCGACCCGTCCTGGATCTGGGACGTCCCGTTCGAGCGGCTCGCCGGCCGCCAGGTGCTCGTCACCGGAGGCCGCAAGGAGGACATGAGCGTGCGGCTCGCCTACGCCGAGGTGCCCCACACCGTGCACGCCGACGCCGAGGACGCCGCGACCGCGGCGAACGACAAGGCGCTGGACGTCGTCGCGAACTACACCGCCTTCCGTGATCTGCTCGTGCGGACGACCCGGTGAGCCGCGAGTCGGCGACCCGGATCGCCCTGATCTACCCGGAGCTGCTCGGCACGTACGGTGACGGCGGCAACGCGATCGTGCTCGCCCAGCGGCTGCGCTGGCGGGGGCTGCGGGCGGAGATCGTCGAGGTGCCGGCCGGCGAGGTGGTCCCGGCCGACTGCGACATCTACCTGCTCGGCGGCGGCGAGGACGAGCCGCAGGTGCTGGCCGCGGACGGCATGCGCCGCAACCGTTCCCTGACCCGCGCGGTGTCGGGCGGCGCGGCGGTGCTCGCGGTCTGCGCCGGCTACCAGGTGATCGGGGCGAGCTTCCCGGCCGGCAACGGCCGGGTCCACGAGGGCGTCCACCTGGTGGACATGGAGACCCGCCGCTCGTTCGACCCGCCGGACGTCCCGCCGCCACCGCGCGCCGTGGGCGACATCGTGGTGGAGCCCGACCAGCGGCTCGGCCTGCCGACGCTGTACGGGTACGAGAACCACGGCGGGCGCACCCGCCCGCTTCCCGGGTCCCGGGGCATCCCGCTCGGCACGGTGCGCCTCGGCGTCGGCGACGGCACCCCCGCGCGCACAGACGGCATCGTGGACGGGAAGGTCATCGGCACCTACCTGCACGGGCCGGTGCTGGCCCAGAACCCGGCCCTGGCCGATCTGCTGCTGACCTGGGTGCACGGCCGGCTGGCGCCGCTGGATGCGCCGGTCGAGGCGGACATGCTGCGCCGGGCGCGGGCGCGGGCGCTCGCCGGCGGCTGAGTGGGCGCCCGCGGACGGCTGGTAAGTGCCACCCGACGTCGTCCCGCCCGGGTCCGCGTTGACGCGCTGGGCTGAATCCGGCGATTTCCGGGGGCCGGGTGTGGTTCGGTTGGATCGTGGCGTCGAATCCCCTTGCCGGCTGGTGGGGCAAGAACAAGAGAAACGTGATCATCGCCGGGGTGGCACTTGTGGCCATCTGGTGGCTCGTCGCGGCCAATGGCCGTCCCAAGGTCGAACGGGTCACAATCCCGGATGGCTATCCGTCAGCCGACCGGGAACTGCTCGTTCAGGCACCCTCCAAACCGAATGACCCGTTGCCCCTGGTAATCATCCTGCACGATGACAATACGGATGCGAGTTCACTGGAACATGACAGTGACGCGTCGTCGCTGGCGAACCGCCGTGACTTCGCGCTCGCCTTCCCGGAGGCGGTCGCCGGTACCTGGCGACTCGACGACCCGAATGGAGCGGACCAGCAGTACCTGCGCGACGTCGTCCGCTACATGGACGAGGAACGCACCGACATCGACCTGAACCGGATATACGTCTGGGGTATCGGGGAGGGTGCGCGGCTCGCCCTGCTCGCCGCCTGCTCGCCCGGCCCCCCCGTCTACGCGGCGGTGGGCGTCGTGGGACAGTTCGAAGCGGAGCCCGGCCCCACCTGCGACAACGTCACCCAGCACGGGCGGGTTGCCGAGACGGACTGGGACAAAAAGGTCAGCAGCACGTTGTGGGACTTCTCCCGCGACCTTCGCCGGAAGGTCTGACCCAGCTTGGTTCGGTGCGCTGACCAGACAGTTCGCGCTAGTAGCAAAGAACTAGTCATTTAACAGATTGGCCGGCCGCCGGCCCCGCCGGGGACGGCTTGCTGGCCATTTCGGGGCTTGCGCCTGCCGCGGCCGTGTGGGCCGAGGGTCCGGCGCGGAGGTGCGCGTTCGCCGCGCGGAGGGGTCCTTCGAGTTTTCCCGGAGCCCCGGCCGTCCCACCCCGCGCGGGGTGGGACGGCCGGGGCTCGAGCGGTCCGTCGACGTCGCCGGGAGGGGGGTAACGGCCCCGACGGACCAGTGGGCGGCCGGAAGGCTTGAGGGGGTCCGCTGGCCGCCGGCCCGATGGGGGGGGGATCGGACAGACGGCCAGCGGAGTCCAGGGCCTTCCGGCCGGACGGACGTCAGATGGGGGGGGATCTGACGTCCGTCCCACCGGAAGGATCTCGGATCGGTGGGGTGCGGTTGACTTTCGCGTGGGCTGGTGCTGGTGCTGGGTTGGTTCGAATGGGGGTGTTGCTGCCTGATAGTGGCAGTCTGGCCGGCTAAAGCTACATCTACGCTACTTATGACGAAGTAGAATGATGCCGCAACGGCCTACCGTTCATGGCTGCCGGCCAGCTCATCGATGGCGCCACGTGGCGGAAGCATCGCGGAAGGTGTCGAAATCTGCCCGCGGCAGAGCTACTCCGGACATTCCGCAGCACAGACGTTCTGAGCAGACGTGACACCGGCGGTCCGGTACAGGGGACCTGGTGAACTCCGGAAGACCCGCCGGGCCGAGGTTGATCCCGACAACCCCGACCCGGCGGCGGAGCCGCGCGCGACCGGAGGGGGAGATCGCGCTGCGGCTCGTTCCGGGGGACGGGGCGTCTGCGTTCGGGCAGCCCCGTCCGAGCGGTGCGTGGGCTTGTGGAACGATCGACGTCGAGAACAGCCAGTCTCCTGGCTGGGCCGTGGGCCCGCCGTTCTCAGGTGACGCGGCCGACCAAGTACGAGGTCGTGTAGATCGTCTGAAGCTTGACGACATCACCAGTGCGGGGCGCGACCCACATCTTGCCGTCGCCGGCGTAGATGCCCATGTGGTAGATGTTGCCGGGGCTCCCGAAGAAGATCAGGTCGCCGGGCGCCTTGTTGTACTGGGAGATATGGGTGGTGGCCGCGTACTGCTGGTCGGTGGTACGCGGCAGGCTCTTGCCGAGCTGCCGGTACACGTACTGCACGAGCCCGGAGCAGTCGAAGGAGTTGGGGCCCTCGGCGCCGTAGACGTACGGCTTGCCGGCCTGCAGCGAGGCCAGGTAGACGGCCTTCTCGCCGAGGGTGTTGGTCGGCAGGTTGACGCTGACCACCGGGGTGTTGACGTTCACGCCCGTGCGGTCCGCGCTGCGGGAGGCCTGTGCGGGCGGCGGAGCCGGGCGGACGCGCAGCGTGGCGTCGTTCTCCGAGTGCGCCGACTGGAGGGCGTCGGTGCCGTCGAAGATCGCCGTGACGTTCGTGGTGGTGAGCACCTTCGCGGTGTACGACGCGAAGCCGCGGTCGTCCGTCGTCAGGTGCAGGAAGGTCGCCCACCCGGTCGGCAGCTTGACCTGGACCTTGATGAGCTGGTCCGGGATCGGGGCCTGGGTCTCCTCGTTGTAGAGCGAGAAGCCGATGTTGACGGGCTCGTCCGCGTTGACCGTGACCTCGGGGTTCGTCACGCGCAGGCCGACGTCGATCTTCGACGAGAGAGTCGGCGCGGAGATGTCCGTGGTGGCGTCGAGAACGGTGCCCGAACCGCCGCCGGTAGCGGTGGCGGCCTGGATGGCTCCGTCGACCGCCAGCCGGGACCCGATCTGGGTCGCGAGCGTCATCGGGGCGGTGTTCGTGCCGTCGTCCAGCGCGACGTCCGAGTTGACATCCTGGGCGCACCCGGCGAGCGCCACCCCGGAGACCGCGACGGTTCCGGTGGTGATGGCCGCGACGGTACGGGCCCTGGCTCTGGCTCGGCTGGACGCCGTGGGGGCGGACGGCGCACGGTGGCGGCCGCGCCCTTCCTGCCGGCGTCTCTCAGCATCAAGCTGCACACTTTGCGCAGACAACGTTGCGTTCCTTCCCGTACGCCTGCGAGGTGAGCTGTCGGGTTCGGGCTGGGCTGCCCGGTCCATAGCGCGACCTTCACGCGATGGACTTCACCCCTAGGCCAGCGCCGTGTCGTGGCGCCAGCCGGTGGAGGTGGGTCCCCCGCTCCTGCCCGTGGTGACGACTCGGAGGGGACACCAGGACCGCGGGCAGGATTCGGCGTTCGGTCCGGTGTTGTCGTGACGTCGGAAGCGAGACTAGTCCACACGGATGGTGTGGGTAAACACTAGTCCTCCTCAACTACGTCGAGTGTGCAAAGAAGTGCCCCTTGCTGCGCCGCATCTGCCCAGGTCAGGAGGGGTGCTGAGCCTTCGGTCACGTTTTCGGACGCCCACACGAGGATCACGTCCCAACACGTTAGGTGACCAGAACTTCCTGGCTTGCGCGGGGGTTTCCCGTACCGGCCGACCGGGCTGGGACTACCCGCGGAGCCCCTCACGGGCCCGGTTCGCTCCGTCCCCGGCCCGTCTCTTCCCGCCTCGATCCGGCGGCCGCGGACGACCGCGCGGCCCGATCCCCAGGACCCCTTCGCGGTGCTCCTGGGACGTGAACGGATCGACGCGCCGCCCGCGGGCAGGCACCCCCCGGAAGCTCCACCGGGCCTCGCTGCCACCGCGCACCGACCTGGCACCGGGCCCCGAGTCCCGCGGGCCTGGCCGGCCAGGCCCGCGGAAGTTCGTCAACTACCGGATCGGGCCAGTCGTCGTGAGCGTCCCGCTCGCCCTTTGGTATCCCGCTCGCCCTTTGGGGGCCGAACCCGGTCTGATCGCGCCCCGAAAGGGCGAGGCGGACACCAAACGGCGAGGTGGACGGCCCATGGGCGGACACGCGAGCCACCCGCCACCAGGCCGGGCCAGGGGCCAGGGGTCAGGGGCTGATCAGGGGCTGAGAGGAGGACCAGGGGCTGAGAGGAGGAGGAGGAGGAGGAGCGTTCGACGCCCGGCGGGGACCGCCGCTCAGCGAGCCCGGCCGTTGCGCCGGGTCAGGAAGCCGGAGCTGTTGAGGACCTGGAGCTCGATCTCGAGCTGCTTCACCTCGGGCGGCAGCGAGCGGTGGCTGCCGTGCAGGGCCTCGACGGCCGCGCGGGCGTGCTCGGCCAGGTCGTCCAGGGCCTGCTGGCGCTGGCGCATCCGCGCCCGTTCCTCCTGGATGGTCCGGACCGTGTCCTCCTGCCACTGCCGTGTCCGGATGAGGTGCTCACCGGCGTCCGCGGCCTGGCGCTCGGCATCCTCGAGCCGGCTCAGCAGGGCGTCCAGGGCCTCGAGCCGGCTCGCCAGCTCGGCCATCAGGTCCTCGCGGTCGGGCAGTACGGAGATCTCGTGGTGCTGCGGGCGTGGGTGTGTCATGCCCGGCTCCGGCGGCTGGCAGCGGCACCGGGCCGGCCCATGGGCGTCGCGGCGCGGTCCGGCAATGCGTGGGATGTGCGCCACCACGCCACTCGCGACCGTCGCCGAAGTTCCGACACGGTTGGTTACGTTAGTCGACGCATCGGGTTTCCGGCATGCGGTCGGCCGGATCCGGCCGTCGGCCAACAGACGGCGACGGAGACGGGTGTCGCGTATCGGGTGTCGACCAACGGATACCCCTGTCTGCGCGGGATCAACCCGACTTGCCGCGCGGGCAGACGACGCTCGGACTCGATACCCACAACACCCCGTACCACCACGGGATGCGGCCAGAGGCGTCGGAAGCGGATTCGGCCGCTCCCGGCCGCGGGTCTCGCTGACGATGATGGTTACTGTGAGTAATATCTCTGGCTTCGGTGTCGGCTAGGTCGCGGGCTCCGGCACCCCGGCCGGGCGCGGCATACGCGGTATACGGAGCGCGGTTTCCGTTGATCGGATGGAACGGGCTGTCGGGCACTGCGGCCACCATCGGTGAGATCGTCGGACAATCGAATCGGGCGGCGCGAATCTGGCGCCTTCCCGATCTCCAGCCGGAACGGCTACGCGCAGCGCTGATCGGATCGATGCCTATCCGATCGGCTGATGGCCGCTTGGCGGGTCCTCCCTGCTGGGCTGATTCGGCGTGGTCTCCCACCCGTTCCTGGTGAGCCGTACCGCCGCGCCGGGAGACCGATCCGACGACCTGCGTCGGACGGCCAGAGACCAGAGCTGTGCGGCGTCGCAATGACCGGTCGCCGGCGCGGTTCCGCGGTCGTGAGCGGGTCGACGCGAAGTCAGGAAGCGGCCGCGGAGTCATACGGAGGGCGAGGTCCGTTCAGCAATCCTGGTGGTGCACTCGATGTTGTTCCAGGCCCGGTGGGGGCGTCGAACGGCCGGTCCCCTCCGGTGATCGGATCGACGTCCACCGGGCATTTCCGCGGCTGTGGGATATGACCTTCGGTCGGGCCGCTGCTTCCTCGGCCGGGTATGGGCCGAATGGCCTCCGGGCTCGCGGGCCTGAAGGCCTTCGCCTGCGAGCGGTCGAGCCGGCGCGGTGCCTGCCTCCGGTCTGACGGTGACGCAAGGTCATGGCCGCGGAGGGCTCGGCCGTCGCCTGGAGCTCGGCGCGCCCACCAAAAAACGATCTTCAGTGTGGCGTTCCACCCCGGTCGAGCGGGCGGCGTCGGCCACCGGGGCCACGGTCGCACGCGGGCCAGCCGCCCGGCGCCCGCCGCCGCGAGCCTGCCGTGGCGCCGCGGTCCTGGTGGACGGGGCCGGTGACGCACCTTTCGGGTCTCCCTGGACGGGCGGACCGTAACGGGCCCCGCGGCCGCCCGGCCCGGGCGGCATCGGGCGGCATCGGGATCAGCGGTGCCCCACGGGGATAGCACGGTCGCCGACCGTATGGTGTCCGGATGATGTCCACGGCGGACGGCACACCTGACCTTCCTGACGCACCGACGGGCGCACCGACGGGCGCGCCGCCGTCGGTGCTCCTCGACGCGCCGATCAGCGCCGTGGTCGTCTATCCCACCGCCGCGCGCGTGACCCGCCGTGGCCGGTTCGATGTCGCGACGCCCGGCTCGCCGTCCGAGCGGGTCGAGGTGACTCTCAGCGGGTTGCCGCTCGAGCTCGACGAGGACTCGGTGCGGGTCAGCGGCACCGGCTCCGCGCGGGTGCTCGGGGTGCGGGTCGTCTCCCAGGCCCGGGCTACCCCCGACGCCGGTGCCCTCGCCGACCTGCGCGCCCGCCAGGCCGAGCTGCGCGCGCACCTGGCCGAGATCGGCGACGAGGACGAGACCGAGCGGGCCCGCCGCTCCTTCCTCGACGTGGCCGCCCGGGTGGGAGCCGGCGCCCTCGCGCGCGGCTGGGCGCGCGAAGGCACCGACCGCGAGGGCGACGGGCCCGGGGACGCGGCAGCCCGGCTGGTCACTGTCGGCGACGCGTTCGCGGCGCAGATGTCGGCCGTCCACGCGCGCCGGCGGGCGCTCGCCGAACGGCGGGAGGAGACGGAGCGGGAGCTGACCGTGCTCGGCCGGGTCATCGAGGCCCGCCACGCGCGGCCCGAGCCGGACACCCGCGCGATCGTCGTCGACCTCGAGCCGCCGACGGCCACCGAAGGCCCGGCGGGGAGCTCGGCTGAGGCGCCGGCCGGCGGCCCGGCGGAGGGCGCGCTGGTCGACGGGACAGCCTCGCTGGTGGACCTGGAGGTCTCCTACCTGGTCCGTTCCGCCTCCTGGAGATCCGGCTACGACGCCCGGCTGGACGGCGAGCGGGTCACCCTGACCTGGTTCGCGATGATCAGCCAGCGCACCGGCGAGGACTGGCCCGTGACGGACCTGCGGCTGTCCACGGCCCGCCCGTCCAGCGGCGTCGACCTGCCCGAGCTGAGCCCGCAGTATGTGGACATCGCCCGCCCGCGGGTCCTTCCCCGCGGGCGGGCCAAGGCGCCCGGCGAAGGCAGGGGCGGTGGCGGCGACGGCGTGACGACCTTCATGCCGGCGGCGATGGCGGCACCGGCATCGGCCCCGCCGCCGATGGCTGCCGCCGAGGCCACGCTGGAGTCGGCCGGCCCCGCGTCGACCTACCGCCCGCCGCGGCCGGTGGCGGTACCCGCGGACGGGGACCCGCACCGCACCACCGTGGCAGTGATCGAGCTCGACGCCGTTCTCGACCACGTCACCGTGCCCAAGCTCGCCGCCGAGGCGCTGTTGCGCGCCGCGGTCGTGAACACCTCGTCGCACACGTTGCCGCCAGGTAAGGCGTCGGTCTTCCACGGCCCGGAGTTCGTCGGCACCACGCGCCTCGAGCTCGTCCCGCCCGGCGGGGAGATGGAGCTTCGGCTCGGGGTGGACGACCGCATCAGGGTGGAACGCGAGCTGGTCAGCCGGGTCACCGGCCGGCGGGTGGTCGGCAACACCCGGCGGACGGACGTCGTCCACCGCACCACCGTCACCAACCACGCGCCGATGCGGGCCCGGGTGACCGTACGGGACCAGGTGCCGGTCTCCCGGCACGAGAACATCCAGGTCAGGGAGGTCGTGACCGCTCCCGCCGCCACCGAGCACACCGATCTGGGGCTGCTTACCTGGGAGCTGGAGCTCGAGCCGGGCTCGAGCCGCGAGATCACGCTGTCCTACCGGCTCGAGCACCCTCGCGGCGTGGAGATCACCGGCTGGGGCGACTGACCCGGCGCCGCCCGCGGGCGGTCACCAGGGGAGCGGTCACCAGGGAGCTGTGACCAGGGGAGCTGTCACCAGGGACGAGGCCACCACGCGCGACGGGCGGTCACCGGGGGAGAGCGGTGGTGGAGGCGTCGAGCCCGCGCGTCCAGCCGCCCTCCTTGATCTGGCCGTTGTCGCCGATCACGGCCCAGTCGATCACCGCGGCGGCCGGGATGACGACGGGGCTGCCCATCCGGACGTGGAGCAGCGCGGGGTGGGCGCCGTCGTTGAGGCTCCGGCCGCGGATCGAGTGGAGATCCGGCCAGGACGACACGATGGCCCACAGCGCCTCCGCGCCGCCGGGGACGGGCATCTGATGACGCATGATCAGGTGGCCCAGGGGTGGTAGCTCCTGGCGGATCAGAAGACTGCGAGCGTGGCCGAGCCGCGAACGGGCGGCGATGATCGCCTCGCTCAGTGGGGTGGGGGCGACGCTGCCGAGCATGTGCTGAACAGTAGCCGAAACCCTCCGTACCGTAGGCATGGTCCTGTAAGGACTGGGAAAAATGTGTGATTCGGGTGGACGACAGCCGCTGGATGTGTAAGCGGAGTGATGCGGTCGGATACGCGTCGGCGTAGCTTGGTGGTACAGGAGGTCTGCCATGGCCGACACCAACAAGACGGACCACAGCGACCACAGCGATCACGACAGCCAGGACCACAACAACCAGGATCACGACAGTCAGGCTCGCTCCCTGGCCGGTCTGGTCCACGCGGCACACCAGGATGCCAGCGACCTGCTCGAACTCGCCGGCCGGGCCCAGGTGCTCCCCGCGGACCCTCGACAGACCCTGCACGCCAGTGACGTGGCGGTCGCGGCCTTCAGTGCCCACCTGAGCGTGATGGAAAGTGTCGTGTACCCGCGGGCGGCCCGGCTGGTTCCGCACGGGCGGGCACGGACGGCGGCCCTGCGCGTGCTGGCGCGCGAGGCGGCGTCGGTGATGCGTGGGATGGAGCAGTACGTCCAGGGGGATCTGAACCGCCCGGGCCGCGGCCTCGCCGAGCTCCGCGACGACCTGACCGACCTCGCCGCGGCCCATGCCCGTGCCGAGGACCAGCTGCTCGACGAGCTGGAGTCGGTCCTCTCCGACACCCGGCGGCGCCGGCTGCGCATCGACTTCGAGCGGGCCATGCGGCGGGCGCCCACCCGGCCCCATCCGCACCTCGGGCACGGGCCGAGCCGCTCGAGCCGGCTCGCGGCCCGCGTCGCCGGGCGCTGGGATCACCTGCTCGACACCATGGACGCCCGGGCGGTGGCGGGCCGGCCGATCCGCGCGCCGGCACCCGCCGGGCTGTGGGGCTGGTACCTGCTGGGCCGCCCGACCGCGGACCAGCCGCAGCGGGAGCCGAGCCGCCACGCCCGCACGACCGCCCCCTGACTGTTCGCCCCCTGACTGTTCGCCTCCCGGCTCTGTTCGCGTTCTGGCCGGGTGCGTCCCGACCGGGCGCCTTCTGGCCGGGCGCGTTCCCTGACCGATCCGCGCCGCCCGCCCGGATCGGGCCGTCCCGGTGTCACCAGATGGTGAGAACTACCTGACCCGCGAGCGTTCGAGCGCGCTCGCGTTGTGTGATTCGGCGTTCCATCGTTCGCACGGCCCTTTCGTCATGCCATGCTGCGAAGTCCGGGCGCGGCCCGACATGGGTCGGTTCTGCCTGATCCGACATCTGCACGTGACCTGTCGTTGACCTGTCGTCCCTGCCGAGGAGATGTGTCCGGAAGCGAGAGCCTTGTCGTGCGGCCGCCGGTAGCCGGCACGGAGAGCGCCGAAGGTGTGAGCTGGGCGGTCCTGCTGGTCGAGGACGACGACACCGATGCGTTCCTGGTGTCCGAGCTCCTTGACGAGGTGGCCGCCCCGCTCAGGCTCACCCGGGTGCGGACGGTCGCCGAGGCGATCCTCCACACCCAGAAGGCCGCGTGCGTCCTGCTGGACCTGGGGCTGCCGGACAGCGAGGGCCTGTCGGCCCTGCGCCGGCTGCTCGCCGTCGAGCGGGGCGCGCCGGTCGTCGTCCTCACCGGCCTGGTGGACGAGTACCGCGGAGCCGAGGCCGTCGCCGCGGGCGCGCAGGACTATCTGGTCAAGGGCCAGGTGGACGGGCGCGATCTGCTGCGCGCGGTGCGGTACGCCATCGAGCGGGAGCGGGCGGACACCGCGGCGCTCGCGCTGCGCGAGTCGGAGCTGCAGGCTGAGGAGAAGGCGCGCCTGGAGCGGGGCCTGCTCCCCAGGCCGCTGGTGGACGACCCGACGCTGGACCACCGGGCCCGGTACCGCCCCGGCCATCGGCAGGCCCTGCTCGGCGGCGACTTCTACGACATGGTGTCGACGTCGGACGGCACGGTGCACGTCCTGCTCGGCGACGTCTGCGGCCACGGGCCGGACGAGGCCGCGCTCGGGGTGAGCCTGCGCATCGCCTGGCGCACCCTGGTACTGGCCGGTGTTCCGGACGCCGACCGCCTGGGCTTCCTGCAACAGGTCCTGGTCAGCGAGCGGGAACGGGACGAGATCTTCGCGACGGTCTGCGCGCTGGCGATCGCGCCGGACCGGCGCAGCCTGCGGATGACCCTCGCGGGGCATCCGCCGCCCGCGCTGCTGTTCCCGCGGATCGCCGCGCTGCGCGGTGACGTGGTCGTGCCGGCACTGGGCATCCTCGACGAGGCGGTGAGTGACGAGGTGACCATCGAGCTCGGTGAGCGCTGGGCGCTGCTGCTCGCGACGGACGGCCTGCTGGAGGGCCGCGACAGCGTGGGCGGGGAGCCGCTGGGCTGGGAGGGCGTGCTGCCCGAGGTGGCCCGACTGTGGCCCGAGCGCGGGCCGGACGGCCTGCTCGACGACCTGATCGACCGCGTGGAGGAACGTAACGGCGGCCCGCTGACCGACGACGTGGCGCTGCTGCTGCTCATCCGTGGGCAGGTCCCGTGAGTGACCAGCCCGCACCGGCGGTGCTGCGCAGGATGCGCGGCTGGCGGCTGCGCCGACGGCTCGCCGCGGTGTACATCGCGTTGTCCATGGTGCTGCTGCTGGCCGCCGGGATCGTCGCCTGGTCGCTGGTCCGGCTCGACGACGCCATCCATGTGCGCAGCGACGTCCTGGCGCCCGCGCAGACAGTCACGGTTCGGTTGACGTCCAGCCTGGTCGACCAGGAGACCGGCATGCGCGGGTATCTCCTGCAGGGCGACCCCGCGTTCCTGACCCCGTACGAGACCGGGCGGCAGTCCGAGGTGAGGCTGAGCTCCGTCCTCGTCGGCCGGGTGGCCGGCCGCCCGGAGCTCGAGCGGCTGCTCGGGGTCCTCCAGGCGCGGATCACGGACTGGCACCGCGACTACGCCGACCCGTCCATCGCGGCGGTCCGCCGGGGGGGCACCGACTCGCCGGGAATCCTCGATCCCGTTCTCGGCAAGACCCGGTTCGACGCGGTGCGCGCCGCGGCCGCGGACTTCGACGACGCCGTCCGGATCGCCGCGCTGGCGGCCCAGGACGACGTCACCAGCGCACTGCGGACGCTCGTCATCTCGCTCGTCGTGGCCGCGCTGGCGCTCATCGTGCTGCTGGCACTCATCTTCCGAGCGCTGCGGGTGTGGGTGACGCGGCCGCTGGAGGCCGTCGGCACGGACGTCCGCGAGGTCGCCGCCGGGCACCTGGAGCACGAGGTGGAGTCGGTGGGGCCGCCCGACATCGTCACCCTGGCGCGGGACGTCGAATCGATGCGTCTGCAGCTCATCGGTGAGCTCGAGGCCGCGCGCAGGGCGCGGCTGTCCACCGAGGCGCAGGCGGAGATCCTGCGCCGGTCCAACCGCGACCTGGAGCAGTTCGCCTACGTCGCCTCCCACGACCTGCAGGAGCCGTTGCGCAAGGTGGCGAGCTTCTGCCAGCTTCTGTCCCGGCGCTACGGCGACCAGCTCGACGAGCGCGGGACCCAGTACATCCACTTCGCCGTCGACGGCGCGAAGCGCATGCAGCAGCTCATCAACGACCTGCTCGCCTTCTCCAGGGTCGGCCGCACCACCGACAGCTTCGTCAACGTCCGCCTGAACGAGGTCTTCGAGGGGGTGCGCGGGACGCTGTCGCTCGCCCTGGAGAGCTCCGGTGGCGAGGTGACCGCCAGTGATCTCCCGACGGTGCCCGGCGACCCCGTTCTGCTGGCCCAGCTCCTGCAGAACCTGATCGGCAACGCGCTGAAGTTCCGCGGCGACGAGGCCCCGCGGGTGCGGATCGGGGCGATCGACCGCGACGTCGAGTGGGAGCTGTTCTGCGCGGACAACGGCATCGGCATCGAGCCGGAGTACGCCGAGAAGATCTTCGTGATCTTCCAGCGTCTGCACGCGCGGGACGTCTACGAAGGCACCGGCATCGGTCTGGCACTGTGCCGCAAGATCGTCGAGTTCCACGGCGGCCGGATCTGGCTCGACGGTACGGTGGAGTCCGGGACCACCTTCCGCTGGACGCTCCCGAAACGCCCGGCTGTGGTCCTGCCCGCCGACCTTGAGGCGGACGGGGCGCCGCCGGCCTCGGTCACCGGTCCTGTCCCGTCCTCCGGTCCCGGTCCGGTTACTGGTCCCGTCGTGGCCGCCGTCCCGCCGAAGTCAGGAGATCGTTCGTGACCGAGCCCGTTGTCCCGGTCGAGGTCCTGCTGGTCGAGGACGACCCCGGCGACGTCCTGATGACCCGCGAGGCGTTCGAGGACCACAAGCTCAAGAACAACCTCAACGTGGTCAGCGACGGTGTCGAGGCATTGGCCTACCTGCGTGGGGAGGGCCCGTACGCCGGCGCGCCGCGGCCCGACCTGATCCTGCTCGACCTGAACCTGCCCCGCCGGGACGGGCGGCAGGTGCTGGCCGAGGTCAAGGCGGACGAGCGGCTGCGGCGCATCCCCATCGTCGTGCTGACCACCTCGGAGGCGGAGGAGGACGTGCTGCGCAGCTACGACCTGCACGCCAACGCCTACATCACCAAGCCCGTGGACTTCGAGCGGTTCGTGGCGGTTGTGCGCCAGATCGACGACTTCTTCATCACCGTCGCCCGGCTGCCCGCGCAGTAGCCGGGTTAGCCGGGTGGGCGGCTCGTCCACGCGGCGGCGGCTCTGAAGCGCCGTTACCCCCGTATCCATGGCCTAGAGTCACGCCATGGCTGCTGGGCGGGCAAGGGCCCGACGGGAGAAACTTGCCGATCTCCTCCGCGAACTCGGGCCGGCGAGCCCCACACTGTGCGAGGGCTGGACGGCGCACGACCTCGCCGCGCACCTGGTCACCCGGGAGCGCGTGCCGTGGGCGGCACCCGGCCTGGTCGTCGGCGCGCTGCACGGTGTCACCGAACGCGCCGAGCGCGCGACGATGCGCTCGCACACCTTCCCCGAGCTGGTGGAGATGTTCCGGGCGGGCCCGCCGTGGTGGCATCCGACCCGGTTCGCCGTCGTCGACGACGCCGCCAACGCGATCGAGTTCTACGTCCACACCGAGGATCTGCTCCGGGCCGCGCCCGGGTTCGCCGCCGTAGGCGATTCCGGTGGTCTCGCCGGTGCTGTGGGCGGTTCCGGTGGTGCGGTGGGTGGCGTCGGGCTCGGGCTGAAGCCGGGTGACGACGTGATCGCCGACCGGGAGGCGCTCTGGGGCGCGCTCCGGCTGGTCGGCCTCGCCGGGTTCCGGCACAGCGAGGTCGGGGTGGTGGCCGAGCGCACCGACACCCCCGGGCGGCTGACCCTGCGGCGCCGCGAACCGGTGGTCGAGATCGTCGGACCCCCCGAGGAGCTCCTACTGTTCGCTTTCGGGCGGCGCGCCGCGGCCCGGGTCGAGCTGCGCGGCGACCCGGAGGCGATCACGGCGCTGGCCGGGGCGCCCGCCGGCCTCTGACGCCGGTCCCGTTCCCCGGGTGGCGGTGATCGCCGGGGTCGGCCGGTCTGGCGACGGGCCGAGGCCTGGCGACGACGTCCACATTCGCACCTCGGGTGCCGGCCGGACTGGCAGGCTAAGAGAATGCCCGTACTCCGCCGTGCCGCCCGGGTCATCCTGTTCGATCCCGCCGACGCCTTCCTGCTCATCCGGTCGCACGATCCGGATCTTCCCGACGGGCCCACCTGGTGGCATGTGCCAGGCGGTGGCCTCGATCCGGGGGAGGAGCCGGCGCAGGCCGGGGTGCGGGAGATCCGGGAGGAGGTCGGGGTGACCGTCGCCGACCTCGGGCCCTGCGTCGCCACCCGGACGGCCTATTTCACCTTCCTCGGCGTGGACTACCGGCAGGAGGAGTCCTTCTTCGTGGCGCGCCTGCCGAACCGGGTCGACGTGGACGACGCGGCGTGGAGCGACGTGGAGCGCCGGGCCACTCTCGGCTGGCGTTGGTGGACCCTCCCGGAGCTGGGATCCACCCCCGACACGGTCTACCCGCCCGCCCTGGCCCCCTTCCTCACCTCCTGGCTCACCGCCGGCCCTCCCGAGACCCCCTACTCCCTCACCTGAGCGCCGGCCGAAACAGGTGTGGCGGTTCAGGAAGTCCATGGACTTCCTGAACCGCCACACCTGCGGGATGGCTACCAGAGGGACGCGTAGGTGCCCGCGCTGTTCGGGTTCTCGTTGGGGGAGACCAGCGAGGAGTGGACGTTCCCGGCCCTCGAGTCGTTGAAGTACGTCTCGTAGGCCAGGATGTCGGCGTTGGCCCGGAAGGTGTCGTACATCTTCTGGATGTACACGGGGTTGTCACCGCCGGCCTGCCCGGCCCGGCCCGCCTCGGTGTCGGACTTCGCGACGAGGCCCCACTCGGGCACGGAGAACTGCTTGCCGTGCTGGCGGGCGAAGCGGATCGCCGAGCACAGGCCCACCGCCTGGTTGCACTGCTCGTCGAACTTCGCCGGGGTGGTGCTGGCGGGCCACTGGTCGTAGGAGTCGATCCCGATGATGTCGACGTACTCGTCACCCGGGTAGGCGGCCCACGGGCTGGTGCTGTGGGCGTTCATCGCCCAGTCGATGCGGGCCTGCGGGTCGGTCGACCGGATCGCACTGACGACCTGGCGGAAGCAGTTCACGTAGGCGGTGGGATTGCCGCGCACCGACCACTCGAACCAGTTGCCGTTGAACTCCCAGGCGAGCCGGACGATGGACGCCGGCCGGCCCTTGGCGACCAGCCACCGGCCGAACTCGGCCCACTGGCTGTTGTAGGCGCCGGAACCACAGGCCGCGATGCTGCCCTGGCCGGTCGGGAAGAACGGCTGCGAGATGACCCAGGTGCCGGGGAAGGTCGAGAACTTCTCCGGGCTGCCGCCGACCCACGGATGCGTGATCGTCTCCCAGCTGCCGCGGTCGGTGAAGGTCAGGACGACGTTCACCGGTGAGCCGCGCAGGCCCTCCCAGTTGCGGACCGTGGTCATCGAGTTCGCGTAGACGCCGCTCATCCCGCCGGGGACCCGGCCGCCGCCACCGCCGGCCGGGGCCGCCGGCGCGGCCGGCGGGACGGCGGCGGCCTGCGGCGCGCGTGCGGGCGGTGACGTCGGCGGTGCCTGGGTGGTGGCGGCCGGAACCGGCGACGGGCTCAGGCTCGCCGCCGCCGAGGGCGTTGCCGTGCTGGTCGGTCTGTGGCCGGGCGGGGCGCCCGTCCGGGTACCGCGCAGGCCCTTGGTGTCGATGGCCGAGGCCTCGACCACGGCCGAGCCGGTGCCGTCGTGGTCTGGGGCGAGCGTCCAGCCGACGGCCATGGCGACGAGGGCCATGACGCCGAGCGACGCGATCCACGCGGGGTTGCGGGTGGGACGGCGCCGCTTGTGCGCGCCGGTCCGTGTGTTCGGGGGGTTGGGCTCACCCTCCGCACGATGTCTCACCGCGGATATCCCTCCGTGCCTGGCATCTGGCGTGCCGGGCGGTGTCGTTGTGGACCCCCCGATCCCCACCCGCTGCTTCGTGACGAAGCGGACGACCTCCACATGCCTTGGCTGGCGAATTCCTCCGGTCACTGTGACGTGACTAGACAGTTATGACGGCAGAGTACACGGGTTCACATGGCCAGGTAGACGGGGGGAGGGATCCTGCACGGACTGTCGCCCTGCGTAGCGGATGGTTGTTTCGGGCCGCTCCTGTCGCCTAGGCGACAAACAAAAGTGATGCTGTCGCTCTTATGTAGTTCGTGTTGAGGATGGTGTCTCTTTCGGGGGCGCGGGTGTCGCGTGTGGCACAATGTCCGCCGCGCGGAGCGTCCGCGTCCTCGTGTGTAACGGTGCCTGTGAGGCGCATCGGCAACGGTGCTGCCAGGCACGTCCGCCGGCACCAGTTCCGGATCCGGTGGGTGCCGGCGGGGCCGCCGGTGCGGGATCCGGTCATGGCCGGGCCCGTCGGGGTCGGAACCACCCTCTGGAGACGACGTGTCCCAGCCACCCGAGTACCCGCCGCCCGGCGGCTACGGCCCCGGCGGCTACGACCCCAACGCCGGCGGACAGAACCCACCCCAGGGCGGCTGGGGGGCGCAGCCTCCCCCGCCCGGCGGGTACGACCCCAACGCGGGCGGACAGAACCCACCCCAGGGCGGCTGGGGGGCGCAGCCTCCCCCGCCCGGCGGGTACGGGCCGCCCCCCGGCGGCTACGGGGCCCCACAGGACTTCGGCGGGTATCCCCAGCCAGGTGGCTATCCGCCGCCGGTGAAGGGGCCCGGCGGTTTCGGCCCGCCGCCCCCCTACGGCCAGCCGATCCCGACCTACCTGTGGCAGTCGATCGCCTGCACCCTGCTGTGCTGCCTGCCCGCGGGGATCGCCGCGATCGTCTTCGCGACGAAGGTCCAGAGTCGTCAGCAGATCGGTGACTACGCCGGGGCCCTGGAGGCGTCCGCCAAGGCCAAGACCTGGTGCATCGTCTCGTTCGGGGTCGGCCTGGCCGTCGTCGTCCTGGGCTTCGTCCTGGGCGCCTCCGGCGCACTCGACTCCAACGCCTCGGGTACCTACTTGGGCTAGGACTCTCCCGGCCCGCGCTGTGCCGGTCCGTGGCCTGGTCGGTCTGAGACCTGGCCGCGGACCGCCAAGTCGGGTCACTCGGTCGGCGGTGCGTCGGGTTCGGTGTGCCAGGCGGGGTGTTCGCGCAGGGCCCAGGGGCGGGGGACCACGCCGGTGCGCATCCCGAGCCGGGCGGCCGGGTCGCGGGAGGCCATCCACAGGTGGCCGCAGATCCCGGCGAACAGGCCGAGGGCCAGCAGATCGTGCACGAAGGTGGCACCGGTGCGGTGGGTGACGGCGAAGGCGCCGCCGAACTCCATGATCACACCGGTGCCGAGCATGACGAGCACGGCACCTGCGACGAACGCGGCGTACAGCTTCTGGCCCGCGTTGAACTTGCCGACCGCGTCGGTGTGCCGGCGGCGTGGTCTCGTCCGTAGCCACTTCCAGTCGGCGGGGGTGAAGCGGTCGAGCTCTGCGAGGTCACGCCGGTATGCGGCGGAGAGGGCCGCGGCCAGCATCGGTGCCGGCAGGGCGAGCCCGGCGTAGAGATGCACCGCCGAGACCAGCTGGCGCCGGCCCACCAGCGTCGCCAGCGGTCCGAGGTACAGGACGGCCGCCGTCGCCAGGCACACCGCCGTCAGCGCCGCGGTGCTCCAGTGCGCCCAGCGGGTCGCCGGGCCGAACCGGCGGACGAACGCCGCCGCCCCGTCCCCGACCGGGCCATCGGAGTCTGCGGCCGTCGCCTCGGCCGGGTCCTCAGGGTTCCCGGCCGGATCCTCAGACGGGCTCATCGTCGCGGCCGTTCGACTTTCCGATCCAGCCGTCGACGTCGTAGCCCCGCTGCTCCCAGAACCCGGGAGTGACGGTGTCGACCACCTCGATCTCGGCGAGCCACTTGATGGACTTGTAGCCGTACATCGGCGCCACGTACAGCCGGACGGGGCCACCATGATCGTGGGTGATCGGGCCGTCCAGCATGGTGAGGGCGACCAGGACGTCGGGCCTGCGGGCCTGGTCGATCGTCAGGCTCTCGGTGTAGGCGCCGTCGAAAGAACGGAAGGTCAGCGCGGTCGCCCCGGGGCGGGTGCCGGCCGCGTCCAGCAGGTCCGCGAGGCGCACGCCCGTCCAGCGGACGCTGGTGACCCGCCAGCCCGTCACACACTGGAAGTCGCGCACGAGCTCGGTCTGTGGCATCCGGGAGAGATCGTCCAGGGTGAGGGTGAGGGGCCGGTCGACCAGGCCGTGGACCCGCAGTTCGTAGTCCGCGGATGTCCGCTCCGGCACGGAGGCGACGACGGAGTAGTAGCGGAACCCGCCGGAGGGGAGCAGGTCGGTGAGCCCCGTCGGGTCGTTCTCGCGCAGTGGGGCGACGAACCGGTCGGTGCCGCGCTGCACGTCCGCGCCGACGGCGACGCCCAGCGCCCCGAGGCCGAGCATGACGAAGACGACCCGTCGTCCCACCGGTGTCCCTTCGGCCATGCACACAGTCAACGCCGCGACGGGGAGATCCGGCCACCCGCCTGGGCGAGATGGACGAATCCCCCTGTCGGACGGGAGCGCACGGCGGGTCCCGTCAGGCCGTGACGTCCCGGCGGCGCAGGCTCACCGCGCCGATCGCGGCCGCCACCAGCGCGTACGCGACGGCGGTGAGTAGCGCCGGCCCGTAGGAGGCGTCGGGCAGGCCGCCCCGGCCGACCGCGTCGAAGACGAGCCCGGGCAGGACCCTGGTGGCACCGCTCCACGACTCCTGGACGATGTGCTCGATCGGGAACATCCACGCGATGCCGATGAGCAGCGCGGCGCTCGTCGAGCGCAGCAGGATTCCCAGCATCGTGCCGACGAGGGCGAAGAAGACGGCCGCGAGCAGCGCGTTCGCGTAGGCGCCCGCCACCTCACCGAGGGCGGCCGACGTCCACCACGCGCTTGTGTCGACGTCCCGGACGGCGGCCATGACCGTCGCGGCGGCGACGCTCAGGCCGAGGGCGGCGACCAGCGACACCGCGACGGCGGAGAGCATGACGCCGAGCCGTCCGGCCAGCCAGCCCAGCCGGCGGGGCTCCTTCAGGAACAGGGTGCGCAGCGTCCCCTGGCCGTACTCGGTGGTCATGCTGATCGCGAAGACCACGAAGATGAGCAGTCCGATGAAGGTCGTGCCGCCGCGGAAGCCCAGAATCAGGCCCTGGGACGAGGCGAGCTGGGTGAGGGAGAGATCGAAGCCCGGCCCGGCGCCGGGGTCCGGTGGGGTCGGCTTCTCGTCGGCGAGGGCCATGACCAGCACCGTCGACAGGACGGTGAGGAACCCGAGGACGGCCATGGCCAGCGCCGTGCTCGGCCGGCGCAGTTTGATCAGCTCGGCGCGGTAGCTGCGCGCCACGGTGTAGACGCCGGTCATCGGGCTTCCCCTCTGGTGCTGGTGCTGGTGCTCATGCCGCTGGTGCCGGTGCTCCGGGCGGTCTCTCGGGTGCTTTCGACCAGGCCCTGGTAGCGGTCCTCGAGGCTGGTCCGCTGCCGGGTGATCTCGACGAGGGTGATGCCGCGGGCGAGCGCGGCCCGGTTGAGCCCGGCCAGGACGGCGTCCGGCCCGTCCGGCCCGGGGACGGCGGCCGGCGCGGTGTGGTCGAGCTCGACGAGCAGCCGGTCGCCCGCCCGGTCCACGGGCAGCCCGAAGCCGGCCACCAGGTCCGCCAGCATCCCGAGGGAGTCGGCGTGCTCGGGGCGCAGCTCGACCCGGCTGGTCGTGGAGGCCATCAGGCCGTCCGTCGGGCCCTGGTAGGCGAGCCGGCCCTGTTCCACCACGATGATCCAGTCGCAGATCTGCTCGACCTCCGAGAGGAGGTGGGAGGAGACCAGGACGGTGCGCGGCCGGCCGTTCGCGCCCGCCTCCCGCTCGCCGTCGGCCAGCGAGCGGACCAGCGCCCGCATCTGCCGGATGCCGCTGGGGTCGAGGCCGTTCGTCGGCTCGTCCAGGATGAGCAGGTCCGGGTCGGAGAGCAGCGCCGCGCCGATGGCGAGCCGCTGCTTCATCCCGAGCGAATAGGTGCGGAAGGCGTCGTCGCCGCGGCCGGCCAGCCCGACCTCGTCCAGGATCGCGTCGACGCCGGCCGGGTCCTGCCCGGCGAGCACCGCCAGCGACGCGAGGTTGCGGCGTCCGGACAGCGTCGGGTACAGCGCCGGACTCTCGATCAGCGCGCCCACCCGGGGCAGGTACCGGGCCGGCTCGCCCAGCGGCTCGCCGAGGATCGTCCCGCTGCCCTCGCTCGGCCGGACGAGGCCGAGCAGCATCCGCAGCGTCGTGGTCTTGCCCGCCCCGTTCGGGCCGACGAACCCGGCGACCACGCCGGTCGGCACGGTGACGTCGAGATTCCGGACGACCGTCCGCCGCCCGTAACGCTTGGTCAGCCCGCGGACGTCGATCGCGGCCGGGGGGCCACCCGGGAGCCCGGTGCCCCGGAGGCCGTCCGGGATCTCGGTGAGCGGGGGGTCGGCCACCGGGGCCCGTGTCCGGGCGTCCAGGCCGGGGGTGCTCGTCGTTGTCGTCATGCCGATCAGAGTGGCCGTAGCGCGATCTCGCGTCGTCCGGCGACGATCGTCATCTGTCTGCGCAACCGGACGCATTCCCGCGTACGCGGCCGTACGCACTTCGCGGTGCCGAGGCCGCGCCTGGTCGTCGTCTGTCCTCGACGCTGCTCGCTGCTCGCCGGTCGTCGCCGGTCGTCGCCGGTCTCGGCCGGCGTTACGGTGGCGGGCGTGGAGACTCCCGGCGCCTCATCTGCCCGGGCCTGGCGGAACAGCCTGCCCCGTAAGCGGATGGCGGCCGGGGTGCTGTTCGTCGACGGCGCCGGCCGCGTCCTGCTGGTGTGCCCGACATACCGGCCCGGATGGGATCTGCCGGGCGGTGTGGTCGAGGCGGACGAGGCACCCCTGGCGGCGGCCCGCCGCGAGCTCGCCGAGGAGCTGGGGCTGGACCGCGCCCTCGGGCGGTTACTGGCCGTCGACTGGGTACCGCCCGGGCCGGAGCGCACCGAGGGTCTGATCGTGGTGTTCGACGGCGGCGTGCTGACACCGGACGAGGCGGCCGGCATCCGACTGCCGGCCGACGAGCTCGCCGCCTGGTCGTTCGTGACGGCGGACGAGCTGCCCGGCCTCATGACACCGCTGCTGGCGCGGCGGGTGGCCGCCTGCCTGACAGCGCGCGCCGGCGGCGCGACGATCTACCTCGAGGACGGCGCGCCGCCGAACTGACGCACCGCCGGGACGGTACGCCGCGGGTGCGAGTGTCGTCCCTGGCGATCAGCCGGCCAGACCTGCCTGGTTGGCGAGGACGGCGAGCTGGGCGCGGTCCCGGGCGGAGAGCTTGACCATCACCCGGCTCACGTGGGTTCGTGCCGTCGCCGGGCTGATGACGAGCCGGGCGGCGATCTCGTCGTTGGACAGGCCCAGCCCCACCAGGCCCATCACCTCGCGTTCCCGGACGGTGAGACTGGTCAGGTCCACGGCGGCGGGCGCCGCCGGGCGCCGGGCGAACGTCTCGATCACGCGGCGGGTGATCGTGGGGGAGAGCAGCGACTCGCCGGCGGCGACGACCCGGATCGCGCGGAGCAGGTCCGCGGGCTCGGTGTCCTTCAGGACGAACCCGGACGCGCCGTTGCGCAGAGCCTCGAAGACGTACTCGTCCAGCTCGAACGTGGTGACCATGACGACGCGGGTGTCGGTCAGCGCGGGGTCGGCGGTGATCGCGCGCAGGGCGGCGAGGCCGTCCAGGACGGGCATCCTGATGTCGAGGAGGACGACGTCCGGGCGGGTGCGGCGGACCAGGGCCAGCGCGGCCTGGCCGTCCTCGGCCTCGCCGGTGAGCTCGAGGTCGTCCTCGGTCTCGATCAGGACCTTCAGCCCGAGACGGACGAGAGGCTGATCGTCGGCGACCACGACCCGGATCACCGGGCCCCTCCGGAGCGGCGGGACACGGCCGGGTTCGGGTTCGAGTTCGAGGCCGGGGCTGAGGCCGAGTTCGAGGCCGGGTCGGCGGGCGCGGCCGGCGTGGGCAGGTCGGTGCGCACGCTCCATCCTCCCTGCGGACGTGGGCCCGCCGTCAGGGAACCGCCGAGCTCGTCCACGCGTTCACGCAGGCCGCGCAGCCCGTGCCCGGTCGAGCGGACGAGCGGGTCACCGTCGGCGGGCAGGTCGGCGCTGCGCTCGGTGGGCTCGTCGACGATCTCGACCTCCAGGTGGTCCGCGGTGGAGCGGAGGGTGACCCGGGCCCGGGCCGGTCCGGCGTGCCGCAGCACGTTCGTCAGCGACTCCTGGACGATCCGGTAGGCGGCGAGATCGACCTCGGCGGGCAGGCCGGCAAGATCACCATCGGTCACCAGCTCCACGGCGATGCCGCACAGCCGGACCTCGGAGACCAGCCCCGGCAGCCGGCTCAGCCCGGTCAACGGGGTCCGGAGCGCCTCGCCGGGACCGGCGCCCGCCGCGCCCTCGCCGCGCCCGGCGCCCTCGCCGCGCCCGGCGTGCTCCGTGCCTCCGGCCCGGCTTCCGAAGCGCTCGGCGCTTCTGTCGCCTCCGGGGTGCGCTGGACGCGCGGTGTTCCCGGCGAGCGCGGTGTTCCCGCAGAGCACGGTGTTCCCGGCGAGCACGGTGCTCTCCGCTTCCCGGGCGTTCCCGGCGCCGGACCGGGCGTCGCGGGCGCGGGTGAGGGCGAGGGTCGCCCGCAGCTCGTCCAGCGCGTCGACGCTGGTGCGGCGGATCGCCTCCAGCGCGACCTGCGCCTGCTCCGGCCGCCGGTCGAGCACGTGCAGAGCCACCGCGGCCTGGAGCGAGATGATCGAGAGTCCGTGGCCGACGACGTCGTGGACCTCGCGGGCCATCCGCAGCCGCTCCTGCTCGATCCGCCGCCGGGTGGCCTCCTCCTCCGCCCGCGCCGAGGACAGCCGGCTCAGCCGCAGCAGCGCGCCCAGCAAAGCCGGAACGAAGGCCACGCAGAGGACAGCGAGGCAGGTGTAGGCGAGGTCCCACCCGCTGTCGAGGTAGCCGCGGGAGAACGACGCCAGGCCGGCGAGCAGCAGCACCGCCGCGCACGTCTTCGCCGCGCGGCCGGTCACCCGCGCGGGCGCCCGCACGCCCACGGTGAAGGCGGCCGCGGCGACCGCGAGCGTCGCCGGCCCGTGCGGATAGCCGATGGCGGTGTAGCTGCCGATGATCAGGGTCTCGGCGGCGAGCAGGACCCGCGGGGCGTACCTGCGCAACGGGAAGACTGCCACCGCCAGCGCCAGGAGCAGGTAGGCGACCCCGTCCAGGGCGTGCCCGGGCGGGATCCGGTCCTTCGACGCGTTCGTCGACCCGACCAGCAGGATCAGGCCGATGACGGCGGTGGGCAGGACGTCACCGGCCACCGCGGTCCCGGCTCGGCGGGCCCGTCCGGCGGGAATCCGCGCGATCAGCGTGCTGCCCGGGTAACGGGGGAAGCCCTCGAGTCCCGCGATGGCCTCCAGGCGGTTCCACAGGCCGCGTGCCGCGATCAGCCGGGTCGCCCGGTCACGGACTCCGGTCCGAGACGGGCGCTCCGCCCGCGGGGCTCCCTCGGCTCGCCGGGTTCCCTCCACCGCTCCGACGGTAGCGACCTCAGACAGGGCGGTCATCCGTCCGCGGACGTATCCGCTCGTACCCGAGCCGACGTACGGCGCCGGTTGGCGCAGGCGTTCTGGTGTTCCACGGAACAGCATGATCGACCGCGGTTCGTGGCGGCCAGGTCCTTACGCACGGTGCCGAGTCACTGCGGCGGTTGAGTGACAGCCGGGACTCACCCGGCCGCCGTGGTCAGCGGCGGGCGGGGTCGCGTTGCTCCAGGCGCAGACGGAGGCCTTCGGGGGTCGCGACGACCTCGGCGAGGCGGGTGCCCCGGGGGAAGGAGGGCAGGAGCACGACCGGCTCGGCGAAGACCGCGGTGTGCGCCGGTGTCATCAGCTCGCCGGGCAGTCGCTGGTTTCCCAGGACGATCTCCTCGGGAAGCAGAGCGAGCCGGCCGTCCCGGACGAGGGGGGTGCCGATGATCCGTACCGGCAGTGAGCGGTCCGGCAGCTCGATCTCGGTGCCGATGGACAGTCGTTCGTCTCCGCCGTAGGTGATCTCGGTCCACCGGGTGGGGGATGGCCGCCGCGCGCGGCAACTGTCCCCGACGCCGCCACGGCCCCCGAGCTCACCGAGGCCCTCGATGCCGCTGAAGCCGTCCAGGCCGCCGAAGCCGTCCGGACCGCCGAAGCCGCCGAGGTCACCGAGGTCACCGAGGCCCTCAGAGTCGCCGAGGCCGTCGAGCGCGTCGGTGCGGCCGGTCGGGAGCGCGCCCCCGTCGCCGCCTCTGACTCCGCCCCGCGCCCGGCCACCGGCACCGCCCCCGGCCCGGTCAGGTCGGACGATCGGGCCGCAGGAGTCGCCGAACACCCCGGCGTAGCCGCCGAACAGCGACATCAGCGCGAAGGACGGGTCGTCCCAGGTGTTGCCGTGGGCGTCGCAGCCGCTGCGCAGGCGGCGCAGCTCACCGTAGGTGGCGGTCGCGGAGAGCTCCAGGGTGGACGGCCGTCCGGTGGCGGCGTTGAGCAGGTACGGGAAGCTCGGCGGGCGCACGCGGACCGTCGCGCCGAACTCGCCGAGACGTCCGCCGAGGCGGCGGCTCGCCCGCGACACGGCGATCCGTGCCGCCAGCCGGTCGGCGAGGGTGCCCACCACCGCGCCGCAGATCACCGCCAGCACGGCCGCCTCGGTGCGGGAGCGGCGGACACCGCGCCGCGCGGCCCGGCCCCCGACGGCTGGACGCCGGTCGACCGGGCCCCGGGCGGTCGTGGATGGGCGCGGGCTGGTGGCGGGCGGCGTGGCGGGCGGCATGGCGGCTCCTCGAAGATCCGTGCTGGAGGCCAGGTGCTCGTGTTCGTCTGATCACGCTCACGTCGGCCGGGCTCGGCTGGGTCCTGAGCCGAGCGCACACCGTCCGCCTGTGAGCCGGATGCGAGAAGAAACAGAATTACCTGTGCACCCACTGGTACGTCAGGATGCCGTGTCAGACCTCACGTCGGCCCGGGTGCGCCGCCCAGGGCCAGCAGGCGACTTCGTCCGGACCGCCCTTTCCGCCCCTTTCGGACGGGCCGGGACGGGCCGTCCGCGGCAGGTCAGGCCTGGTCAGCGGGGGTCTGGTCGGAAACGCCCCCGGGCAGGTACACCCGGAAGGTCGTGCCCCCCTCGGGGGTGCTGCTCACCTCGGCGCGGCCGCCGTGCGCGGCCGCCGTGGCCGCGACGATCGACAGCCCGAGGCCGCTGCCGGAGCGGCCCCGGGCCCTGCTGCCGGCCGCCCGGTAGAACCGGTCGAAGACGTGCCGCGCGACCTCCGGCGGCATGCCGGGCCCGCCGTCCTCGACCGCCAGGACGGCCGCGCGGTCCTGGGCCGGGGTGGCCGCGTCCCATCCGGTGACCCGAACGGTCACCGTGGTGCCCGCGGGGGTGTGCACGCGGGCGTTCGTCAGCAGGTTGCCCAGCAGCTGGCGCAGCGCGTCCGGATCGCCGAGGACGTGCCGGCCGGCCTCGGGACCGGCCTCGACCTCGACGGTGACCGGGCGGGCGGGGTCGACGGCCCGCAGGTTCGCCGCCGCGTCCTCGGCGATCGTGACCAGGTCGACGTCCACCCGGTCGCGGGGGCGCAGCTCGTCGAGGTGCGCGAGGTAGAGGAGGTCGTCGACGAGGGTCTGCATGCGGGCGGTCTCCTCGGCCACCCGCCGCAGGGTGTCGTCGGTCTCGGCCGGCGGGACCATCCCGGCGCGCAGCAGGTCGACGTAGCCGCGGATCGAGGTCAGCGGCGTGCGCAGCTCGTGCGAGGCGTCGGCGGCGAAGCGGCGCAGGTTGTTCTGGGAGGCGACCCGGGCGGTGAAGGCGGCCTGGATCTGGCCGAGCATGATGTTCAGCGCCCGGCTGAGCTGCCCGGTCTCCGAACGCGGCGGGCCCTCCGGCACCCGGCGGGACAGGTCGCCGGCGGCGATCGCGGACGCGGTGCTCGCGACGACGCGCAGCGGGCGCAGACCGCGGGTGAGCAGCAGCCAGGCCAGTGTGGCGATGGCGGCGAGCACGACCAGCGCCGCGACCGCCGCCGCGACGACCAGCCGGCGCAGGGTGTCCCGGACGGTCGCCAGCGGCTGGGCGATCAGCACCTCGCCGCCGGGGACGTGGTCGAGCACCGCGCGGTACCGTTCGCCACTGTGGGTCACGGTGAACGGGGTGCCGTCGGCCGGCGGCGCGGTCGTCCCAGTGGTCTCTCCAGTGATCTCCCCGGTGGCCTTCCCCGTGGCGATCTCGGCGAGCAGTGGTGGGGAACGGTCCGCCGGACCCGCCACCCGTAGGATCTCGCCGTCGGTCCGGCGGGCCTCCACCACGTAGTCGGTGGGCGCGATCGCCCGCTCCAGCACGGGCCGGCTGCCCGTGGGCGCCCCGGCCAGCACCGCGGCCAGCGGCAGCCGGGCGACCTGCTCGACGGCCCGCAGCCGGACGTCGACGCGGTCGACGAGGTAGCCGCGCAGGGCGACGACCGTCGCGACGATTGTCAGGATGAGGCCGGTGGCGGTCAGCGCCACCAGGCCGAGCATGAGCTTCAGGCGAAGCGTCATCGGGAGTGCTCGGGCGCGGCGCCGGGGCCGGCGGCGGGCGCGGGGGCGCGCAGGGCGTAGCCGAAGCCGCGCTGGGTGTGGATGAGCGGCGGCCCGTGCTGGCCGAGCTTGCGCCGCAGGTAGCTGACGTACTGGTCGACGACGGTCGGTTCGCCGTCAAAGTCGCGGTCCCACACCGCGGCCAGGATCTGGGCGCGGGAGAGCACCCGGTTCGGGTTGTGCAGGAAGTAGCGCAGCAGGGAGAACTCGGTGGGGGAGAGCTCGACCGGCTGGTCCGCCCGGCGTACCAGGTGGGCGTCCGGGTCGAGCTCGACGTCGGCGTAGGTGAGCAGGCCCGACGCGGGCGACGGCTCCGGTGCGGGACGGCGGGTCCGGCGCAGCACCGCCCGCACCCGCGCGATCAGCTCCTCGACGGCGAACGGCTTGGTGATGTAGTCGTCACCGCCGTAGGTGAGGCCGGTGATCTTGTCCCGGTGCGCGTCGCGGGCCGTGAGGTAGACGACGGCGACCTCCGCCCCGTCCGCGCGTAGCCGCCGGCACACCTCGAACCCGTCGGCGTCGGGCAGCATGACGTCCAGGATCAGCAGGTCGGGCTGGTCGGCGGCGGCTCGGGTGAGCGCCTCCTGGCCGGTGGCCGCCGTGACGACGTCGAAGCCGTGGAAGCGCAACGCCATCCGGACGAGGTCGACGATGTTGGGCTCGTCGTCGACGACCAGGACCCGAGGAGGCCGTGGCGGGTTGGCGGCGTCCTCGCCGAACCGCGGCGGCCGCGATGCGTCCCTCATCTCACCCATCCTCGAACAACCGGCGTCCGGGCACGCGCCCCGGTGTGGCGGGCCGGCGGGGGCACGGCGTGCACCGAGGAAACCCGCACGACGTGAGAGGAACGTGTGAGACCGCGCCGACGCCGACGCCGACGCCGACGCCGACGCCGACGCCGGTGCGGCGCAGCTGCGGTGCGGCGCGGCTGCGGTGCGGTGCCGGGGCGTCAGCGGCGGTGGACGGGCGCCGCGGTGTCAGCGGCAGTCGACGACGCAGGTGGGCACGGGGACCGGGGGGAGCCGGAGGTCGAGGACCGGCTCCTGGCGGTGGCCGCCGCCCGGGCGCGGCCGCGGGGAGCGCGCGGATCCCGACGCCCCGGCCGGGCGGGTGCCCGCCGTGGACGTCGAGCCGGCCGGCCGGGTGCCCGAGCCGCCCGCCGCGACGGTCTCGTCGCCGGCACCCGAGCCGGGCGGCGCGGTCCCCTGCTGCTTGATCCCGGAGCCCGAGCCGGGCGGGCTCGGAGTGCCGGAGGCGGTGCCGCCGGTGGGTGTCGTTGTCGGGGCCGGGGAGGGGCACGGCGTGCCGGAACCGCCGTCACCGGCCTGGCAGGACCGCGCCGCGGCGGTGGATTCCGGGCTGCCGCCCTTCTGGCTGAGCAGAATTGCGACCAGCAGGACGATTCCCGCCAGCACTCCGAACGCCGCCTGGATCGGGGAGATCCGGCGCGCGGATCCGCGATGCTCGCTCACTGCGCTCCGTCCGTTCCGTCCGTTGTCGGGCTGATGCGACCGGATGATCCGGCCGACACGCCACGGACACTACGGATGTCGGGCAGCAGTTACGAACAGCGCCCCCTTGTTCCCCCGGATCGGCTGTTCCCCCGGCTCAGCCGATGCTCACCCGATGGTCGGCAGCGGCTCAGCCGACCGGTACCGCCGCGGTCTGCTGCTCGCGGCCCTCGCGCGCCGCGCGGCGGGCCTGGGCGGCGGCCTTCTTCTCCTCCTGCCGGGTGGCCAGTGCGTCGAGGCCGGCCATGAACGCGCCGATCTCGTCGCGGGCCTTCGTGGCCTCGCCGGACAGCCCCTCCAGCTCGAGGAGCTTCCAGTGCCGAAGGATGGGCGAGACGACGTCGTCGTGATGGATCCGCAGGTCGTAGATGCCCGCCTGGGCGATGTAGCGGGCCTTGCGGCCGAAGTCGCGGATGCCGGTGCCGGGCATCTGGAAGTTCACGATCTCGTCGCGGATGACCGGGACCATGCGGTCGGGCGCCAGGCCCAGCGCCGCGGCCACCAGGTTCCGGTAGAAGATCATGTGCAGGTTCTCGTCCGCCGCCACCCGGGTGAGCAGCTTCTCGGCGATCGGCTCGCCGGTGACTCGTCCGGTGTTGCGGTGGCTGACCCGGGTGGCCAGCTCCTGGAACGACACGTAGGCCATGGCCTCCAGCGGGGTCTTGCCGCCGGAGTCGTAGCCGCGCTGCATCTGCAGCATCCGGTCACGCTCGAGCGTCACAGGATCGACCGCCCGGGTCACCAGGAGGTAGTCACGCATGGCCATCGCGTGCCGGCCCTCCTCGGCGGTCCACCGCCCCACCCACGTCCCCCACGCGCCGTCGCGGCCGAACGCGACGGCTATCTCGCGGTGATAGCTGGGCAGGTTGTCCTCGGTGAGCAGGTTGACCTCGAAGGCCATCTGGGCGGCCTCGGACAGCG
Organism: Parafrankia sp. BMG5.11; assembly: GCF_004337455.1. Lineage (NCBI taxonomy): Bacteria > Bacillati > Actinomycetota > Actinomycetes > Frankiales > Frankiaceae > Parafrankia > Parafrankia sp. BMG5.11. The sequence goes on from NZ_SJXI01000017.1 coordinate 98,521, forward strand.
AGGACTGGCCGGGCTCCCACGGGGTCGTGTCGAAGTCGCGGCCCAGGCTCCACGGCACGTACTCGTGCGGCATCCACTCGGCGGCGAGCCCGAGATGCCGGTTGACGTTGGTCTCGGCGACCGGTTCCAGCTCACGCAACAAATCGATGTCCGTAGGTGATCCCATAGGTGAACTCTTCCATCGCGCCTTGATTCGCCGCCATGGCCGCAGGGTGTGGAATCCAGGGACGGATCTGTTCCCTGGAAACAGTTCCGGCTGGCTACCGTCCGACCGGTCAGGGACCATCTCGCCATCCCGGGACAACTCGGGGACGAAACGGGGTCCCGCGGAACGCGGAACGGTGCGCCCGGCGTCAGTCGGGTCCGGCGTCAGTCGAACAGTGCGCTGAGGATCTTCGGAGCGCCCGACTCGCGGTCGACGACCAGCCAGGGCGCGACCCAGCCGTCGGCGGCCAGCGACAGGTAGATCTCGGCGCAGCGCGCCTGCAGGCCCGCGTCGCTCTCGAAGGTGTCCAACGCCCGGGCGGTGTCCTCCGCCGCGCGGGCCCGCGCCCCGGCCCGCGCCGTCTCCACCGGGACGTCCAGCAGCACCTGCAGGTCGGGCCGGGGCAGGCCCAGCCGCGTCAGCTCGAGTTCGGCGATCCAGTCGAGGAACTCGGCGCGCTCGGGGGCGGGCAGCCGGGCTGCTCCGTAGGCCGCGTTCGAGCCGAGGTAGCGGTCCACGATCAGCACGTCGTACGCGGCCACGCACCTCGCCAGCTCGGGCAGGGCGTTCGCCCGGTCGAGCGCGAACAGCAGCGCGGTCGCGCGGGCCGAACCGGCCAGGCCGGCAAGCCGTTCGTCGCCGTCGAGCATCGCCCGCACCGCCGTGCCCAGCGGGCCCGCGGCATAGCGCGGGAAGGCGAAGGTGCCGGCGGTGCGCCCGGTCGCGGTCACCGCCTCGACCAGCCGGGACGTCAGCGTGTTCTTGCCCGCGCCGTCGACCCCCTCGATCGCCACGATCATCCGAGGTGCCAGTCAGGCTGGTCGGTCCGGGTGCTGGTCATCGGGATCTCGCCGTGGATACCCCGGCCTTCAGGCCCGGCGAGGAAACGGCGTCCCTTGCTGGGCCGCATGATCGAATCCTTTCGGTAGAATGAGGGCATGTCCCGCTACCGGCTCGACCCGGCAGCCGAACAGGTCGCCGGAATGGAAGAGCACTGCGGGCACGCGCGTTTTGTCTGGAATCTCGCGGTCGAACAGCAGTCGTGGTGGACGCCTTCCCGGGGAAAGGCGCCGAACCATGCGGAGCGTTGCCGGCAGTTGACCGACGCGCGGGCGGAGTTCGAGTGGCTGCGGGTCGGTTCGCAGACCGTTCAGCAGCAGGCGCTTCGAGACTTCGACCAGGCTATGCGGAACTTCTTCAACGGCTCGCACCGCCGCCCGACCTTCCGGAAACGTGGCCGGTCCGAGGGTTTCCAGATCGTGGGGAAGAACGCGCGGGTCGAGACGCTGAACCGGAAGTGGTCCCGATGCTGGATCCCGAAGGTCGGCTGGGTGAGGTTCCGCGTGTCGCGGACGATCCCGGACTTCAGGTCGTACCGGGTGACACAGGATCGGGCGGGCCGCTGGCATGTGGCGTTCGCCGTAGCACCCGACCCGATCCCCGCGCCGGGAACCGGCCAGGTCGGCGAGGTCGTCGGTGTGGACCGGGGTGTCGCCGTGTCCGCGGCGCTGTCCACCGGGGAGCTGCTGTCCTGCCCGACGCTGAGGCCAAAGGAAGCCGAACGGCTCCGCCGGCTCCAGCGCCGGCTGGCGAAAGCCACACGCGGGTCGAACCGGCGCGGCCGGCTGAAGACCCGGATCGCCCGGGTGAAGGCCCGGGAGGTCGACCGGCGGAAAGACTGGGTGGAGAGAACCTCCACCGATCTTGCCCGCCGGTTCGACGTCATCCGGGTGGAAGATCTCCGCATCACGAACATGACCCGGTCGGCCCGAGGCACTGTCGACCAGCCGGGCCGCAATGTTCGCCAGAAAGCCGGACTGAACCGGGGCATCCTCGCCAACGGCTGGGGTCTGCTTGCCCGGCGGTTGGAACAGAAAGCACCCGGCCGGGTGGAGAAGATCCCGGCCGCTTACACCAGCCTGTGTTGCTCGTCCTGCGGGCATGTGGCGCCCGGGAACCGCGAGAGCCAAGCGGTGTTCCGGTGCGTCGCCTGCGGGCATACGGCCAACGCGGACGTGAACGCGGCATGCAACATCGCGGCTGGACGGGCCGTGACCGCGCGGGGAGGGGCGACGTCGGCCGCGCCCGCTAACCGCGAACCTCAACACTCCACACCTCCTCTGGTGGGTGTGTAGGAGTTGGAATCCCCCGCGTTCAGCGGGGGAGGACGTCAACAATCCTCAAGCGTAGCGGGAGCCGGCGCGGTGACCCGGGGACCGCTCGACCGGCCGGAGGAACGCGACGACGTGACGGCGGTCGTCTCGCGCCCCGGCTCCGAGAGGCGGTAGATGCGCCGGGCGTTGCCCGCTCCGATGAGCTCGGCGACGCGCCGGGCGTCGTCGTCGGTCCAGTCGCCGTCCGCGATGCCGTCGCCGAGCACGGTGGACAGGGCCTGCCGGAACAGCCGCGCGCCGAGCAGGTAGAGCTCGGCGAGCCCGAACGCGTCGGTGGAGAACAGGAACCTGCTGAACGGGGCGAGCTCGAGCGCCTCGGCCAGCAGCGCCGGGGCGCGGCGCCCGACGTTGTGCACGGCGAGCCCGACGTCCAGGTGGACGGTCGGGAAGACCTGGGCCAGGTACCCCGCCTCCCGGTGGTAGGGGTAGCAGTGCAGCAGCATCACCGGCACCCCGGTCGGCGCGAGGGCCCGCAGCAGGCCGGTGAGCAGCAGCGGGTTGCACCGGTGCAGGTCGAGCTCGGCGTCGCCGTACCCGACGTGGATCTGCACCGGCAGGCCGGCGTCCACGCCCGTCCAGATCAGGAACGCGTGCAGCACCGGGTCGGCGAGCCGGATGGGGACGCCGCGGCGGATCAGGCCGAGCCAGTCGCGGACGGCGGCCGCGACCTCCCGGTCGGTGGGGCGGGTCGCCGGCAGGTCGAGGCCGACCCGGTAGGCGGCGACCGACTTGAGGCCCACGGTCGTCGGGCTCGCGCCGGTCACCCGCTCGCGGACGGTGTCGGCGAAGTGGGTCACCCCGAGCTGGCCGGTGAGGATGTCGACCGCCAGCGCCTCGGCGAGGCGCTCCAGCCGCAGGATGTCGTGGCCCGTCCCGCCGCCGGCGGTGGCGAGCTCGGTCGCCGACGTCAGCGGCTCGGGCAGGTAGCCGGCGTCGACGCAGAACGCGCCGATGCCGGCGGCGCGCAGGAAGCGCCGGTTGACCTCCTCGACGCCGAGCTCCCGGCGCCGCGCGAGGTAGACGTCCGGCGCGGCGTGCCGGGGCAGGTCGAGGACGGGGGCGCACCAGCGGCGTACGGCGAACCCGATGTGGCTGTCGAAGAGGGTCGTCCCGGCCGGGCCCGGCTCGTCGGCCTCGGTGAGCATCCGCTCGAAGTCGGGGCGGTCGAGGTCGCGCAGAAGCAGCCCGTGACAGTGATGATCGACCAGGGAGAGGCTCTCCACGCACGGCAGCACCACATGATCGTGCCCGTTTCACTGCCCGCGCATGCCTGCTGACGGAGGTTAGTCGGCCACCGGCGTCCACCGTCAGTCACAGCCTGTGGATAACTTGTGGATTAATGCCCTCGGTCTGGGGACAACCGAACCGCAAAGCCAGCATGTCCGCTGTCTACCGGGGATTTCGGGTGTACCCGCCTGTGGACGGTGCCGGTGTGCGACCGGGCCTGTTCTCGAGGATCATGCTGGTCATGAACCACCACGCGGCTGAGTCGGTGGCGGCCGAACTGGCATCCCGGGACGTCGTGGCGGTCGCGCTCACGTGGGTGGACAACGCCGGCATCGCCCGGATGAAGGGCGTGCCGGTGAGCCGCCTGGCCCACGCGGTGACGCACGGCGTGGGCGCGTCACCGACCTTCGACGCGTTCCTTGTCGACGACTCCACGCTCGTCACCCGGTACGCCGGCGGACCGGTCGGTGACCTGCGCCTGCGCCCGGACCTCGGCCGGCTCACCCGCCTGCACGCACAGCCCGGCTGGGCCTGGGCGCCGGCCGACCGCTTCGACCTCGCCGGCCGGCCGCACGCGCAGGACTGCCGGGCCTTCGTCCGTGCGCAGACCGCGCGGCTGGCCCGGCGCGGGCTGCGCTGCCGCGCCGGGTTCGAGATCGAGTGGACGGTCTCCCCGGCCGGCCGGGACGACTTCGCCCCCGCCTGCTCCGGGCCCGCGTACGGGATGACCCGGGTGGTCGAGCTCTCCGACTACCTGCGGGATCTGGTCGTCGCCCTGACCAGCCAGGAGATCGCCGTCCTGCAGATCCATCCGGAGTACGCCGCCGGGCAGTTCGAGGTGTCGGTCGCGGCGGAGGACCCGCTCGGGGCCGCCGACACCGCCGTGCTGACCCGGGAGACGGTGCGGGCGGTGTCCCTGCGGCACGGGCTGCGGGTCTCGTTCTCGCCCAAGGTCCTCGCCGGCAGCGTGGGTAACGGCGGTCACCTCCACCTCAGCCTGCACCGCGACCGCGACCGCGACCGCGACCGCGACGGGGACGGCGGCCGCGCCGGTGAGGTCCGTCGCTCCGGCACCGGCGGGACGAGTCTGATGTCCGGCGGGACGGGACCGTACGGCCTCACCGCGCCGGGCGAGGCGTTCGTCGCGGGCATCCTCGGACGGCTGCCCGCCCTGATGGCTCTCGGTGCCCCGAGTGTGGCCTCCTACCTGCGCCTCGTGCCGTCGCACTGGGCCGGGGCGTTCGCGTGCTGGGGCCTGGAGAACCGGGAGGCCGCGATCCGGCTGATCGTCGGGGCCGAGGGGGAGCCGGGGACGGCGAACGTCGAGGTCAAGTGCTTCGACCTGGCCGCGAACCCGTACCTGGCCGTCGGTGGAGTGCTGGCCGCCGGGCTCGCCGGCCTGGAGTGCCTCGATGATCCGCGCCGGGCGGGCGCCGCTGTCCTGCCGGAGCCGGTCGGGTGCGATCCGGCCAGCCTGGACGGCTCGGAGCTCGCCCGACGCGGGATCCGCCGGCTGCCGACCGGGCTCGGCGAGGCGGTCGCCGCCTTCGAGGCGGACGAGGTGCTGCGCGACGCCCTGGGCACCGAGCTGCACGCGACGCTCGTCGCGGTCCGCCGCGGCGAGATCGAGCTGTTCGCCGGAGCGGATCCGGCCGAGATCGCCGACCGGCTCCGCTGGCGTTACTGAGCCGACCCTCCGGTGTTTCCGGGCCGATCGGTCGGCGTCGGGCCGGGCGCGGCGACCGCGCCCGGCCGGTGACGCAGCGCGTGTGGACGGTTCCGTGCCTGACGGCGTGGTTGGGTACCACCGAGTCACAGGTAGGCAAACCCATGCCCTCGGGTGGCGTCACATGTCACGACCTTTGGCGCCCGGCGGGGAATCCGCCCAGAATTGGCGGACCTCGGTCTGTGTGAGACGTACCGCCGACGTTCGTGAGGAGCCGCGCGTGCGCAAGGTACTGGTGGCAAACCGCAGTGAGATCGCGGTTCGGGTGTTCCGGGCCGCGCACGAGCTCGGGTTGCGGACGGTGGCCGTCTACACCCCCGAGGATGTCTCCGCGCTGCACCGCACGAAGGCGTCCGAGGCCTACGAGCTGTGCGAGCCGGGTCATCCGGTGCGTGGCTACCTCGACATCGACGCGCTGTTGCGGGTCGCCAAGCAGGCGGACGCCGACACGCTGCACCCGGGTTACGGGTTCCTGTCGGAGTCGGCGGTGCTGGCGGAGGCATGCGCGGCGGCTGGCGTGACGTTCGTCGGCCCGCCGCCGGCTGTGCTGCGGCTGACGGGTGACAAGGTGGCGGCCCGTAACGCGGCGATCGCCGCGGGGCTGCCGGTGCTGCGGGCCTCGGAGCCGCTGCCGGACGGCGTCGGTGCGCAGGAGGCCGCGGCCGAGGTCGGGTTCCCGCTGTTCGTGAAGGCGTCGGCGGGTGGTGGCGGGCGCGGGCTGCGCCGGGTGCTGCGTCCGGAGGACCTCGCGGAGGCGGTGGCGAGTGCGTCGCGCGAGGCGGCGGCCGCGTTCGGGGACGGCACGGTCTTCCTGGAGCAGGCGGTGGAGCGGCCGCGTCATGTCGAGGTGCAGGTCTTCGCCGACAACTACGGGAACGTGATCCACCTGTTCGAGCGGGACTGCTCGGTGCAGCGCCGGCACCAGAAGGTCGTCGAGATCGCCCCGGCGCCGGCGCTGGACGAGTCGACCCGGGACGCACTGTGTGATGCCGCGGTGCGCTTCGCCCGTCACGTCGGCTATGTGAACGCCGGGACGGTGGAGTTCCTCGTCGGGGCCGACGGCGCGTTCACGTTCATGGAGATGAACCCGCGCATCCAGGTCGAGCACACGGTGACCGAGGAGGTCACCGGTGTCGACATCGTCGCCGCGCAGCTGCGGGTCGCCGCCGGGGAGAGCCTGACCGACCTGAACCTCACCCAGGACGCGATCGCGCTGCGGGGCACCGCGATCCAGTGCCGGGTGACGACCGAGGATCCCTCGGACGGCTTCCGCCCCGACACCGGGACGATCACCTTCTACCAGTCGCCGGGCGGGCCCGGGGTCCGCCTCGACGGCGCCACCTACCCGGGGGCGGAGGTCAGCCCGTACTTCGACTCGCTGCTGGTGAAGCTGACCGCGCGTGGTTCGACGCTGGAGAAGGCGTCCCGGCGCGCCCGGCGGGCGCTGGGCGAGTTCCGGGTCCGCGGCGTGCGCACCAACATCGAGTTCCTCGGCCGGCTGCTCGAAGACCCCGACTTCCTGGCCGGCGGGGTCACGACCTCGTTCATCGACGAGCGCCCCGGCCTGGTGAACGCCCTCGACGACGGGGACGCGACGAGCCGCATGCTGGCCCGGCTGGCGGAGAGCACGGTGAACGGGCACGCCCGTCCGGCGGGGGTCGCCCTGACGGAGCCGCGCACGCTGCTCCCGCCGCTGCACCCGACCGACACCCCGGCGGCCGGGTCGCGTCAGCTCCTGACCGAGCTGGGGCCGGCCGGGTGGGCGGCGGACCTGCGGGGGCGGACCGCGCTGGCGGTCACCGACACCACGCTGCGTGACGCGCACCAGTCGCTGCTGGCGACCCGGCTGCGCAGCTTCGACATCCTGGCCGCCGCGCCCGCGCTCGCCGAGCTCACCCCGAACCTGCTGAGCCTGGAGTGCTGGGGTGGGGCCACCTACGACGTCGCGTTGCGCTTCCTCGCCGAGGACCCGTGGGAGCGCCTGACGGCGGTGCGGGCGGCGGTGCCGAACATCTGCCTGCAGATGCTGCTGCGCGGGCGCAACGCCGTCGGCTACACCCCCTACCCGGACGACGTCGTGCGCGCGTTCGTCGCCGAGGCGGCGGCCGCCGGGCTCGACATCTTCCGGATCTTCGACGCGCTCAACGACATCGAGCAGATGCGCCCGGCGATCGCCGCCGTGCTGGAGACGAACGCCGTCGCCGAGGGCACCCTGTGCTACACCGGCGACCTGACCGACCCCGGCGAGCGGATCTACACCCTCGACTACTACCTGCGCCTGGCCGACCAGCTCGTCCAGGCCGGCGTGCACGTGTTGGCGATCAAGGACATGGCCGGGCTGCTGCGCCCGGCCGCCGCCCACGCGCTGGTCGCCGCGCTGCGGGAGCGCTTCGACGTACCCGTCCACCTGCACACCCACGACACCGCCGGTGGTCAGCTCGCCACCCTGATCGCGGCCAACGAGGCCGGGGTGGACGCCGTCGACGCGGCGGCCGCGCCGATGTCCGGCGGCACCAGCCAGCCGAACCTCTCCGCCCTGGTCGCCGCCACCGACCACACCCCGCGGGCCACCGGCATCCGGCTCGGCGCGCTGTCGGCGATGGAGTCGTACTGGGAGGCCGTGCGCGATCTCTACTCGCCGTTCGAGGCCGGGCTGCGCGCGCCGACCGGGGCGGTGTACCGGCACGAGATCCCCGGCGGGCAGCTCACCAACCTGCGCCAGCAGGCCATCAGCCTCGGCCTCGGCGACCGCTGGGCCCAGGTCACCGAGTGCTACGCGATCGCGAACGACCTGCTCGGCAAGCCGATCAAGGTCACCCCGACCAGCAAGGTCGTCGGTGACCTGGCGCTGTTCATCGCCGGCGGCTCGGTGGACGTCGACCGGCTGCGTGAGCATCCCGAGGAGTACGACCTGCCCGCCAGCGTCCTGGGCTACCTGGCCGGCGAACTCGGCACACCCCCGGCCGGCTTCGCCGAGCCGTTCCGGGAGCGGGCGCTGGCCGGCCGCCGTCCCGAGCCGCCCGCGGCCACCCTCGCCGCCGAGGACGCCGCCGCGCTGGCCGAGCCCGGCGCCGGCCGGCGGGCGGCGCTGTCCCGGCTGCTGTTCCCCGGCCCGTGGAAGGACTACCGCAAGGCCGTCGCCACCTACGGCGACTCCTCGGTGATCCCCACCGAGGCGTTCCTGTTCGGCCTGGTCCCCGGCCGCCCGGCGAGCGTCATGCTCGAACCCGGAGTCGAGATCATCGTGACGCTGGAGACGGTGGGCGAGCCGGACAGCGCCGGCATGCGCACCCTCTACCTGCGGGTCAACGGCCAGCCCCGCCCGGTTCGGGTCCGCGACAACTCGATCAAGGCGACGGCCACCGCGGCCCGGCGCGCCGACCCGTCCGACCCGACCCACGTCGGCGCCGGCCTGCCCGGGATCGTCACCTTCGCCGTCGCGGCCGGCGACGAGATCGAGAAGGGCCAGAAACTCGCCGTGGTCGAGGCCATGAAGATGGAGGCCGCGGTCACCAGCCCGGCCGCCGGGAAGATCGCCGAACTCGTCCGCTCCAGCGGCGAATCGGTCGAGGTCGGCGACCTTCTCCTGATCCTGCGCCCCTGACGGCACGTTGCCCGCCGCACTACCCCGTAGCTAGTCGATCTTCATAGGCTAGGGGCTTATCCTCAGGCCGAGGCTGTGATCTTGAAAGCTTAGGAGTTTTCCTGCGACGCGCACCGAGGCCAGGCCCTGGCCGCCGAACCTCGGTGCGCCGGCCCGAGACGGGCGTCGCACCGGAACCTTCCACGCCTACCACCCCGACCCGCTGATTTCGAGCTCCTGATCACCGCCGAGCGGGGGTTGGCCAGCATCCGGTGGGACACCCGCGCCTCAGAGCTGGTGCGCGCCGTGCCCGGAGCGGCCCGAGCGGCTCGGGCCGTCGTCCGCTGACCGGGTCGCCCCACCGGCCGGGCGGCGCAGCCGGGACGGGTGGAACACCCAGGCGCGCATCAGCAGGAACCGGACCACCGTCGACGCCAGGTTCGCCAGCACGAGCACGCTGACCTCCGGGAACCGCCCCGGGGAGTCGCTCGCCGCGTGCAGCGCGGCCAGCGAGCCGCTGGTCAGGAGCAGCCCGATGGCGAAGACGAACAGCCCCTGCAGGTGATGGCGGCCGGCGTCGCCGCGGCCGGTGACCCCGAAGGTGAGCCGGCGGTTGGCGGCCGTGTTCGCGACCGCCGTCACCAGCAGCGCGATCAGGTTCGCGGCCTGGGCCCCGGTCGCGGTGCGCAGCAGCACGAACAGCACCAGGTAGGCCAGTGTGCTGGCGATCCCCACCCCGGCGAACCGCAGCAGCTGCCCGGTCAGCCCGGCGGGCACTCCGATCACCGTCGCCCGGTTGCCGGCCGCTCCGGACGCTGCCGCTCCGGTCGCCGCTGTTCCGGGAGCCGCTGTTCCGGGAGCTCCGGCTCCGGGAGCTGCTTCGGGGGCTCCGCCTGCGGCCACTCCGCCTCCGCTCGTGGTCGTTCCGGGCCCGGTCGTTTCGAACCGGGCCGGCTGGTCCGTGTCCGTGTCCGTGTCCGTGCCCGTGCTGGGCGTCCAGGTCAAGGGAGCGCGCCCGAACTCGTGCCGCAGCTGCGCGACGGGCAGCGCACCCGTCCCGAGGGCCCGGGCGAGCCGGGCGACGCCCTTCAGATCCGCCATCGCGGTCGCGAGGACGTCCACCCGGCTGTCGGGATCGTCGACCCAGTCCACCGGGACCTCGTGGATGCGCAGGCCGCACCGCTCGGCGATGACCAGCATCTCCGTGTCGAAGAACCATCCGGTGTCCTGGACCAGCGGCAGCAGGCTCGTGGCGACGTCTGCGCGGATGGCCTTGAAACCGCACTGGGCGTCGGTGAACCGGGCGGCGAGGGTGCCGCGCAGCAGCAGGTTGTAGCAGCGCGAGATCACCTCCCGCTTCGGGCCGCGCACGACCCGGGACGACCGTGAGAGCCGGGTCCCGATCGCGAGGTCGGAATGCCCCGAGATCAGCGGGGCGACCAGGGGGAGCAGCGCGGCCAGGTCCGTCGATAGATCGACGTCCATGTAGGCCAGGACGGGTGCGGCGGAGGCGCCCCAGGCGGTACGCAGCGCCCGGCCGCGTCCCTTCGCCTCGAGGTGGATCACCGAGACCTCGGGCAGCTCGCCCGCCAGCGTGCGGGCGATCACCAGTGTCGTGTCGGTGCTGGCGTTGTCGGCGACCGTGATCCGGAACGGATACGGAAAGGCCCCCCGCAGGTGGGCGTGCAGCCGGCGCACGCAGGGAGCCAGGTCGTTCTCCTCGTTGTAGACCGGGACGACCACGTCGAGCACGGGCTGGCCGGCCGGGAGCAGTCCGGCCCGCGGCCTGGGCACCAGGTCGGTCCGTTCCGCCGTCACCGCGTGGGAGCTGGTCACCCTGCCGCCGCTGGTCCTGGCATCCGTCGTCATGTTGTTCACGGTCCGCCCAGGGCCTGTGCCCGGCGTGTGCCATCCCTGTGCCCCCGCTGTGAGACCAGCCCCCCGGGCTGGGCCGGGTTGGGCCGGGCCGGGTTGGGCTGGGCGTCTCGGTGCGCCGGCCGTCGGCGGGCCTCGGTTTGGCGGTGGAGGCCCCGGGTCCGTTTTGGTGCTCGGCTACTCGCCGTTTCAGGGGGCATTCCCGGCGAAATTCGCTCTGAAAGGGCGAGCGAGATGCGAAACGGCGAGCAGGCCACCCCGATGTGCGGGGTTTTTGTCCGATAGGTGACGGTCTGACCTCGTCGTGGTGGTGCGGGCTGTGGCTCCGCTGCTCGTGAGCGCGGGACCGCCCCGACACCTGGCTTGCTGTTCGTGAGGGCGGGACCGCCCCGACACGCTGGCTGGAGTGGGCCCCGCTCCCCGCCCCCCGTCTCCCTGGACCGGGCGCAACGATGTGTGGCGGGTGGGTGAGTCCATGGACTCACCCACCCGCCACGGTTGTGTCGAGTCGGGGTCAGGCTGTGGTGGTGCCGCTTGGGGTGGTGGTTGTGGTGGTGGTTGGGGTGGTCAGGTTGTAGAGGGTTGTGCCGTCGACGGTGGTGGCGGTGAAGTTCGCCGCGACCCAGGCCGCGATGTCACTGGACGCCTGGCTTCCGCCGTTCTGCCCGCCGAAGCCGCCGCCGCCGATGAAGTAGTGGATGCGGCCGTCCGCCACGTACTGCTTGAACTGCTCGAGGGTGGGGGAGGGGTCGCTGCCGTTGAAGCCACCGATCGCCATCACCGGATCGCCACTGGCGAGCTGGTAGCCGGCGGCGTTGTTCGACCCGACGGACGCCGCCACCCAGGTGTAGGACGAGGCGTCCGCCTCCAGCAGCGCGAGGACCTCCTCGCTGGGGTTACCGGCGCTGAGCAGGCCGCCCATGCCACCGCCGGGGCCGCCCTGCGTGCCGCCGGGAGCAGTGCCGCCCTGAGTAGTGCCTCCGGGGGCCGTCCCTCCGGGGGCCGTGCCGCCCGGAGCTGTACCTCCCGGAGCAGTGCCGCCGCCGGGGACCTGCGTCGTCCCCTGCTGGGCCCCGCCGTTGCCGCCGCCCGGTCCGCCGAACAACTGCCGTCCGCCACCGCCCGGTCCGCCGAAGCCCGAGCCTGCCGGGCCCGCGGACGGGATGGAACCGGTGTGCGGGGTGGCCGCGGTCGCGATCGAGTAGCCGAGCGGCCCGAGCAGCGCCGAGACCAGCGCGGCCGCGACGACCACCAGCCGGGCCGCCCGCGGCAGCCGCGAGAGCACGATGAGCAGCAGTGCCGCCGCGAAACCGACGATCAGCACGACCCAGCGCATCCACGGGTTCCAGTCGGGTGTGCGGTCGAGCAGGACGTAGGACCACAGCGCGGTCAGCACCAGGATCCCGGCCATGGTGGCCGCGGCGATCGGGTGCTCACGGCGGCGCCACAGGGTCGCGGCTCCCATACCGACCACGGCGCCGACCGCGGGGGCGAGCGCGACCGTGTAGTAGGCGTGGAAGATGCCCTGCATCTGGCTGAACACGATGCCGGTGACCAGCAGCCAGCCGCCCCAGACCGCGAGCGCGGCCCGTCCGGGATCGGTGCGGGGTGCGCGCCGGGTGATCCACAGGCCCGCCACCAGCAGGGCGAGCGCGGTCGGCAACAGCCAGGAGATCTGCGCGCCGACCTCGGAGCCGAACATCCGGCCCCAGCCGGTCGTGCCCCACATGGTGCGGGCGCCGCCACCGCCGCCGCCGCCGACGCTGCCGGACTCGTTGCCGGTCAGCCGGCCCAGGCCGTTGTAGCCGAGAGTCAGCTCCAGGATGCTGTTGTGCTGCGACCCGCCGATGTACGGGCGGGCCGAGTCGGGGACGAGCTCGACGATCGCGATGAAGATCCCGGACGGGACGATCAGTCCGAGCGTGCCCGCTCCGACCTGCCACAGCCGCCGGGTGAACCGCGTCGGTGCGGTGACGAGGTAGACGAGGGCCAGCACCGGGACGATCAGCAGCGCCTGCAGCATCTTCGTCAGAAAGCCGAAGCTGACGAACACCCCGGCCCAGACCAGCCAGCGGGTGCCCGCGGTCTCGACGGCGCGCAGCGTCGCGTACGCCGCGGCGACCAGCAGCAGGACGAGCAGGGCGTCCGGGTTGTTGAACCGGAACATCAGCGTCGCGACCGGGGTGATCGCGAGGACGGCCCCGGCGAGCAGCGCCGCGCCGGCCGGGAAGGCCCGGCGCACCGCGGCGTAGAGCAGGCCGACCGTGGCGACGCCCATCAGCGCCTGCGGGACGAGGATGCTCCAGGCGTTCACCCCGAAGACGCGCGCGGAGAGCGCCATCACCCAGATCGAGGCCGGGGGCTTGTCGACGGTGATGGAGTTCCCGGCGTCCGAGGAGGCGTAGAACATCGCCTTCCAGCTCACCGAGCCGGCCTGGACCGACGCCGAGTAGAAGGCGTTCGCCCAGCCGGAGGCGCCCAGGCCCCACAGGTAGAGCACGGCCGTCGCCGCGAGCAGCCCGAGCAGCGCGGGCCGCACCCACCGCGGATCGTCGGGACGTCCGCGCGCGAACCGGCCGATCCGTCCGTCGCCGGCCAGCCGTCGCCGCCCGGACGCCCCGCCCGCCCGCCCGGGAGCACCGGCGGGCCAGTGCGTGCCCGGAACGGTCGCGTGGTCAGCCCCCGCGTAGGTCGCGTGGTCAGCCCTCGGGTAGGCCGCACGGTCAGCCCTCGCGTAGGCCGCATGGTCGAACTGGTCGGTCGGCGGTGACGGCGTCGGTGAGGTCGGCATAAGGATCAGGGTCGGACGTCGACCTTTCCCGACCTTGTGCCCTACCTGTGCATCACCTGTGGGTACCGGCACCTAGGCCGCGCCCGCCTCGCTGGCGATCACTTCGTCGAAGTCGAAGTCCGCGTTCCAGTCCGGCCCGGCCGCCGACTCCAGGGCGACCGCGAGGATCTTGATCAGCCGGTTGTGACGCTTGGCCGCGCTGGGACTTACGACGACCATTCCGTCCACGATCTCGATGCCCGCGCACTGCTCCTCGGACCAGGAGTCGTACTGCTCCGCCGTGATCTGCTGATGCATCCAGGCAGGAGCGATCATCTCCGCAGCGATGGCGCACGTCCCCTCAGGAGACCCGGCAGGCCTGAACCCGCCACATCAGCCTAGCGCCGTCAGGCCGAGGAACTGCTCACCGAACGAGGGCGACTGCCCGACCTCCGGGTGGGACAGTGCCCCACCGGTGCATCACCTGTGAGGACGGGTCCCCGCGGCCGTCACGGCGGGATCGGCGGCGTCGGGCGCGCAGCCGTCGATGGTGCCCGGTGGGTCGAGGGCGCCCGGGTCCGGGGTGCCCGGGTCGGGGGTGTCCAGGGGTAGGACCACGGTGAAGGCGGTGCGGCCGGGGCGGCTCGCGGCCGCGACCCGTCCATGGTGTGCCTCGACCACCGCCGCCACGATGGACAGTCCGAGCCCGGTGCTGCCGGCCGCGCGGGAACGCGAACTGTCCCCCCGCGCGAAGCGCTCGAACACCTTCGGGAGCAGCGCGTCCGGGATGCCCGGCCCGTCGTCGATCACCGAGAGCACCGCGGACGGCCGGTCCGCGCCCGGCCCGTTCGCCGCGGGACCGGAAGGCCCCGGAGCGGAGGGTTCCGGCTCGACGGTCAGTCGGGCCGTCACGCGGCTGCCCGGCGGGGTGTGCGTGCGGGCGTTGGCGAGCAGGTTGGCGAGGACCTGGTGCAGCCGGGCCGGGTCGCCCGCCACGGCGACGGGCCTGCTGGGCAGGTCCAGCTCGAAGCGGTGCTCGGGCGCGGCCACGTGGGCGTCGCTGACCGCGTCCACCACGAGCCGGGAGAGGTCGACGGTCTCCTGCACGAGCGGGCGTCCGGAGTCGAGGCGGGCCAGCAGCAGCAGGTCGGAGACGAGCGCGGTCATCCGTGCGCTCTCGGACTCGACCCGGCCCATCGCGTAGGCGACGTCCGGCGGGACGGTGTCGCGGGTGCGCCTGGTGAGCTCGGCGTAGCCGCTGATCGCCGCCAGCGGTGTGCGCAGCTCGTGGCTGGCGTCGGCGAGGAACTGGCGCATCCGCGTCTCGCTCGCGTGCCGGGCGGAGAAGGCCGCGCCGATGTGGCCGAGCATCCGGTTCAGCGCCGCGCCGACCTGCCCGACCTCGGTCCGGGGGTCGGTGTCGACGTCCGGCGCCACCGCCATGAGGTCGACGGCTCCCCGGTCGAGCGGGAGCTCGGCCACCCGGCTCGCGGTCGCCGCGACCCGGTTCAGTGGCCGCAGCGTGACCCGGATGATCGCCGCGCCCGCGATGCCCGCGGCCAGCACCCCCAGCGCCGCCACGATCGCGCCGGCGATCCCGACCTCGGTCAGGGTCGTGCTGACCTCGTTCATCGGCACGCCGGTGACGAGCACCGTCTGCCCGTTGGGGTCGAAGTGGGCGATGAGGCGGTAGTCGCCCTGGTCGGCGATCGCGCGGGTGTGTTCCTGGCCGTCGAGCGGGATCTGGGCCACCACGGCGGCGTCCACGCCGGTGAGCGGCTGCACGTCGCCGTTGTCGTCGATGACGGCGACGGCGGCGCTCTCGATCAGGGAGGTCAGGTCCGGGGCCGCCGATCCCGGCGGTGGCGCGCCCCGCAGCGCCTCGCGCGCCGAGCTCTGGGTGGTGGTGTCGGGATCCCGCAGCTTGAAGACCGCGCCGAGGGTCCCCGACGGCTGACCGCGGAAGCCCAGGAACCAGTCCACCCGCTCGTCGGCGGTCAGGTCCGGCGTGGGCGGCTGGGCCAGGCTGGGAGTTCCGGCACCCCCGGGGCCGGCGTTTCCATAGCCGGGCAGCATGATCGGTCCGGCCTGGCTGGTCAGCCCCCAGCGGCGGCTCGCGTCCTCCAACCGGTCGTCGAGCTGCTGGACGAGCACCCCGCGCAACGCGACCGCCGTCACGAAGACGATCACCGTGGACATCACGGCGAGCAGCGCGAGGAGCAGCGCGAGCAGCCTGGTACGCAGCGACCAGCCGGCCGGGCCGCGCCGCCGGTGGGTGCCGGTGGTGCCCGTGGGGCCCGTGGGGCCGGCGGTGCCCGTGGGGCCCGTGGGGCCGGTCATCGTCACGGGCCCGGTCAGGTCGCCGGCCGGAGTACGTAGCCCGCGCCGCGCATTGTGTGGATCATGGCGGGGCGGCCGGCGTCGATCTTCTTGCGCAGGTAGGAGACGTACAGTTCGACGACGTTCGCCTGGCCGCCGAAGTCGTAGTTCCACACCCGGTCCAGGATCTGCGCCTTGCTCAGCACCCGGCGCGGGTTGCGCATGAAGAAGCGCAACAGCTCGAACTCGGTCGCCGTCAGGCGGATCTCGCGGCCGGCCCGGGTGACCTCGCGGCTCTCCTCGTTCATGATGAGGTCGCCGACGACCAGCACGGCGCCGTCCCAGATCGTCGAGCGGTGCAGCCGGCGCAGCAGCCCGCGCAGGCGCGCGACGAGCTCCTCCAGGCTGAACGGCTTGGTGACGTAGTCGTCGCCGCCGGCGGTGAGGCCGGCCACCCGGTCCTCGACGGCGTCGCGGGCGGTGAGGAACAGCACCGGTACCTCGGGGCTGTCCGCGCGCAGCTTGCGCAGCACCTCGAGGCCGTCCATGTCGGGCAGCATGATGTCGAGGACCACCGCGTCCGGCCGGAAGTCGCGGGCTACGCGCAGCGCGCCGCGCCCGTCCTGCGCGGTGCGCACTTCCCAGCCCTCGTAACGCAGGGCCATGGACAGCAGCTCCGACAGCGTGTTCTCGTCGTCGACGACCAGAATGCGGGGGCTCGACGGCTGCATTCCGTCAGCATGGAATGCATTCCTGTGGGCTTCCTGAACATCTCCTGTGGGTTGGCTGTGCGCCCGCGCGGGCGACGCGGTGGCCGGCCCGCTGCGGTGGGCACATAACCAGCGCTCAGCGTCGTCACAGGCTGCGCACAGGTTATCGGCGAAATCTCCTCCCGACGGCGGCGACCGACCCGCCGGGACGAGGAGTTCGGACATGAGCCACGTCGGGCCCGACGACCCGCCCGAGTCCTCGCCGTCGAGCGGGGCGCCCCCGTCACCGGCGGGAGGGAATCCCCAGCCGCCGTCGACGAACGGGCCGCCGCAGGCGGGCACATGGCCGGCGCCGCAGGCGACCGGGAGCCACGCGGCTGGAAGCGGGGCTTCCCAAACGCCCGGCTGGACCGGGTCGCCGGCCTGGAGCGGGCCGCCGCCGCCGTCGCCGGGGCCGGGGTCGGGGTCGGGGTCGGCCCCGGGCGAGGCCTCGTCCCGGGCGGCTGCCTCTCCCGGCGCGCCGGTGCCCGGCGTGAGCCCGCCGCCGCGGGTGGCCTCGGGTGCGCTGCCCCGGTGGAGCCTGGGCCGGACGGCCGTGGCCGGAGCCATCGCGCTCGCTCTCGCCGTCGGCGCGGCGGCCGCGGTCAACGCCAGCAGCCTCGGCTCGGACGGAGCCGGCGGCGGCCCCGGCGGCCTGCGCGGCGGGCCGTTCCAGGCCATGAACCCGGCCGGATCGGCGGTGACGGCGGGCGGCACCGGCACCGGTTCGCTGCACGGGGAGTACGTCACCGCGGACCGCTCCGGCGGCTACACGACCGTCCGGACCCAGTCCGGCGAGGTCACGACAGTGCAGCCCACCGCCGTCACGGTGCGCAGTACGGACGGCTTCACCGCGACCTACACGGTCACGGACGAAACGCTCGTGGACGGCGGCACGGGTGGGATCGGCGACGTCGACGTCGGTGACACCGTCGGGGTCACCGCGACCGTGCCCGATGACGATCCGGCCGACGGCACCCCGTCGACGGCCACCGCGACCGCGACCGCGATCGTCGAGGAGGCCACCGGCCAGGGCCAGGGGCAGACCCAGGGCCAGATTCCGAGTCAGGGCCAGGGTCAGGGCCAGAGTCAGGGCCAGCCGCCGGGCGGAGCGGGCGGCCTGACGGGGCGCGGCGGGCTGGGCGGGGGCGCGTTCCCCGGCTCGCCGCCGGGACAGGGCACGGCGTCGGGCGGGACGGACCCCACCGTCCAGGGCGGGGCCGCCCCGGTGCCGCCGTTGCCTGGTATGGCAGCCCCGCTCGCGCGGCAGACCGCCCTCGTCCCGTCAGCCACCCGGCTGGAGGGTGGGCGGGGCGGCACCGAGACCGGCACGGCCGTGGCCACCGCCGCCTAGTTCTGGAACATCATGATCAACCGTGGCCCGCGGTGGCCGCGTCATCGACCCGACCCCGAACCCCTGCCCCGGGCCTGTCCCGGCGGGTGTCGTCGGGACGACGTCATCGTGTCCGTGTGGCCCGCTACGGGTGTCAAGCCGCGCCTACAGTGGACCAATGGCCGTTCGTGTAGTCCTCGCTGAGGACAACGCCCTGCTCCGGCATGGTCTGGCAACGCTGATCGAGCGTGCGGACGGCCTGGAGCTCGTCGGCACGGCGACCGATCGGCCGTCCCTGGAACAGGCGGTGCGCGACCACGATCCGGACGTGGTGGTGACCGACATCAGGATGCCGCCGTCCCGTTCGGACGAGGGCATCAAGGTCGCCGGGTGGCTGCGGCGGGAGCGCCCGGCGGTCGGCGTCGTCGTCCTCAGTCAGCACGCCGAGGCCACCTACGCCCTCGCGTTGCTCGAGGGCGGCTCGTCCGGGCGGGCGTACCTGCTCAAGGAGCGGGTGGCCGGCGTGGACGACCTGCTGCGGGCCATCCGCGCGGTCGCGGCCGGGGAGTCGGTGATCGACCCGGCGGTGGTGGAGGGGCTGGTCGCGGCGAACGCGCGCCGCCAGCACACCGAGCTGGACCGGCTGACCCCGCGCGAGCGGGAGGTGCTGAGCCACATGGCCCAGGGCTGGAGCAACGCGGCGATCGCCGGGACGCTCGTCCTGTCCGAACGGGCGGTGGAGAAGCACAGCAACTCGATCTTCGCGAAGCTCGGCCTGACCGACGAGCCCGACCTGAACCGGCGGGTGAAGGCCGTCCTGCTCTACCTGCACTCGGGGCATCGCCCCGCAAGCGGGTCGACGGGGAAGGTAGCCACACCGACCTGATGACATGGTCGCACCCTTGGGCACCGTGAGCCGCACGGCGAGACTGTGTCCATGAGCTCCCCTCCGGCGGTCTCCGTGCTGGTCGTTGACGACCAGCGGCCCTTCCGGCTCGCCGTGCGCGCGGTCCTGCGCCGTGCCGCCGGTTTCGTCCTCGCCGGTGAGGCCGAGACGGGCGAGGACGCGCTTACCGCCGCCGCCGAGCTGCGCCCTGACCTGGTGCTCATGGACGTCAACCTGCCCGGTATCGACGGCGTGGTCGCCGGCGCGCGCATCCGCGAGGACGCGCCCGACACGGTCGTCGTCCTGTGCTCGACGTACGGGCGGACGGACCTGCCGGCGGCCGTCGCGGCCAGCGGGCTGGACTACCTGTGCAAGGAGGACCTGGCGCCGAGCGTCCTACGCGAGATCTGGAGCCGGCGCACGCCGCCGTCCGATCCGCCCCGATAGCCCCCGATAGCCGGGGCTGGCCCGTGCGGGGGGTGGTCACTCCCCGCGCAGGACGGCCCCCGGCAGCAGCCGCCACGCGCGCCAGGCGGGCAGGGCGGCGACGAGCAGGCCGACGGCGATCGCGGCCGGCGGGAGCACGGCGAGCACCCGCACGGGTATCGCCAGGTCGGCGGACACCCCGGTCGCGGTCGCGATCTCCCACCAGACCAGACGTCCGATCAACATGCCGGCCGGGATACCGACGGCGACGGCCAGCGCCGCGCTCACGCACGAGGTCGTCAGCGGGATGCGGGCCGTCTGGGACGGTGTGAAGCCGAGGGTGCGCAGGATCGCGAGCTCGCCGTGGCGGCGCCGCCAGGTGGTTCCGGCGGCGTGACCCGCGGCGGCCACGGCCAGCGCGGCGAGCACGGTCTGGAGCAGGGCCGGGAGCCGGCCGATGCCGCCCAGGTTGGCGATCTCGGTCGGCGGGCGGCCGACGTCCAGCTCGTACTCGGTGCCCAGCGCGGCGGCGAGGTTCACCGGGTTCACCGGGTCGACGGCGCGGACGAGCGCGCTGCGCAGCGGCTGCGTCCGCTGGACCCGGGCGAGCGTGGCCGGCTCGACGAGCATGCTCTCGCCGAGCCGCTCCCCGCCGGGGACGGGGCCGATCCCGATGCCGACGACGGTGAGCACGGCGTGCCCGCCGTCGTTCGCCGCCACGCTCACCGTGTTGCCCACCCCGAGGTCGAACCGCTGGGCGGCCCGCGGGCCGAGGACGACCTCGTTCGGGCCCCGCGGCACCACACCCTCGAAGATCGTCCATCCCACCGCCCCGGTGGACGTCACCGGGCCGGCGCGCGTGGTCGCCTTCGGCGCGAGGGAGTAGACGGCGACGTCCTCGCCGGGGCTGGTGTCCCCCCGCCCGATCGCCCCGGGGCCGGCGTCGCCCGGGCCGTCGCCCTGGATGGGGTCCGGCGCCCGCAACGCCCGGCCCCCGGCGTCGACCTCGATGGTCGCGGTCGAGGCGTCGAGCATGCTGACGGCGGCGACCCGGGGGTCGGCCGCGAGCCGGTTGACGATCTCCGGGCGCGCGTCGGTGATCTCCAGATCCGCGTTCCATCCGTACCGCTGCGGCTCGTCGACCAGGCGGTTCATGCCGGCGGCGATCGTCGCGGCGGCGACCAGCCCGGTCACCCCGATGGCCGCGCCCGCGACGGCGGGCCGGCGGGTGGCCGGCGAGCGGTCCCGGCGGCGCCCGAGCGCGAACGCGGTTCCGATCCACAGCCAGACCGGGCCGCGCATGCAGGCCGCGCCGCGGGCCAGCGGGGATCCGGCCCCACCCTGGCCCGTCGCCGCCGATGCCGCCGCCGAGCCGACCGGTGACAGGGACGACGCGGCCGGCAGGGGTGACACGGCCGACGAGCCGAACCGGGCCGCCGGCCCGAAGGCCCCGGCCGCCAGGGCGGCCATGCCCAGGCGGGGCACGAGAGGTCCCGGGTCTGCCGGGCGACGTCCGGTTCGGGCCGCGGTGCCGCCGGCGAGCAGGAGGGTGATGAGCAGGCCCGCCGCTCCGGCGCCGCACACCAGCGCGACGTGCGGCGCGTAGCCCGGGTGGGGCTCCACCCAGGCGAGCGGCCCGAGCGGTTCCAGCAGGCCCGCGATGAGGGGGCCCGCGGCGGCGGTCACCCCGGCCAGCCCGGCGGCGGGCAGCGCCGCCAGCGTCCGCGCGCCGGCGCGGCCCAGCCCGGTCAGGCCGAGCACCGCCTCGATGCGCTGGGCGTGCGCGCTCGCCGCGTGGTGGCGGTAGAACGCCTGCCCGGCGGCGGCGAGGCCGGCGACGCCGACGACGGCGGCGAAGACGACCAGCCCGGTGACGAGGACGCGCTGGGTCGCGGCGATGCGGGCGTCGCCGTCGGTCGCCGGCCGGGACACCTGCAGCGCGGGGAACTCCCCGGCCAGCGGGTCGCGCGCCAGGCCGTCTCCCAGCCGCCGCAGCGCCGTGCTGACGGCCGCGACGGTCCGCGGGCCGGGCTCGAGCCGCAGCATGACCGCGGTGGAGACGGGATCGAGCCGGCTTGCCAGCGCTGGGCTGACAGCCAGCGGCATCTGCCGGGCGTTCTCGCTGGCCATCCTGGTCAGGCCGGTGATCGTCAGTTTCAGGACGGGCCCGCCCGGGGTGCCGAAACCGGTGTCGAAGCTGAGGAAGTCCGACGGCGTCAGCAGCCGCAGCCGCAGCGTGTCGCCGACGCCCACCCCCCACCGGGCGGCCGCCCGCTCGTCGAGGACGGCCTCGTCCGGCGCGGCCGGGTCATACCCGTGCCCACGGACCACCACGGGCTCGTACAGGCCGCGGTGATCGGCCGGGCCGCCGATGATGCCGATGTAGGCCAGCGACGGCTGGTCCTCCAGCCGCCCGACCATCCCGACGCCCGCCCACGCCTGCGCGACCCCCGGGATGGCGGCCACCCTGCGGGCCAGCTCCGGGTCGTCGCTGAAGTAGCTCACCTGGAGGTCCGCGACCGAGGAGGCACGCTCGAGTCGGTCGTGCGCCGTGGCGGTGCGCCGGACGAGCGCCGCCGTCCCGGCGACCACGGCGACGACCATGCCGATGAGCACGCCGAGGGCGACCAGTGCCGCCCACCGCCGCCGCAGCTCACTGCGCGCGATCATCCCGATCGCGCCGAGGACGGCCATCAGCCGCCACCCACGGGCACGACGCCGATGACGCCCGTCCCGGAGCCGGGGGACGACTCCCAGCGCAGCGTGCCGCCGATCGCGCCGATGCGGTCCGCCATGTTCGTCATGCCGTGGCCACGTGCGGAGCTCTCCGGTTCGAAGCCGGCGCCGTCGTCCCACACGGCGAAGGTGAGCGACCCCTCCCGCTCGCCGAGCGTCACCTCCACCGAGCTGCCGGGGGCGTGCTTGGCCGCGTTCTGCAACGCCTCCAGGCAGCAGAAGTAGACGGCGGCCTCGACGTCCGGGGGGTAGCGGCCGATGTCGTCGGCCCGCACCGTCACGCCCACCGTGGAACGCTGCCCGGCGGCCCGCAGCGCCTCGGTCAGGCCCGAGGACCGCAGCAGCGGCGGGTAGATGCCGTGCGCGAGGTTGCGGACCTCGGTGATCGTCTCGGTCACCTGCTCGGCCATGGCGGTGAGCAGCTCGTCGGCGGCGGCCAGGTCCTCGTCGCGTTCCGGCGCGCCGGGCCCGGACCCGTCGCCGTCGTTCGAGCCGCCGTCGTTCGAGCCGCTGTCGTGCGAGCCGCTGCCGTCCGAGTCACCGTCCGAGATGAGGTCGCGGACCAGCCGGAGGCCGACGGCGAGCGAGACCAGCTGCTGCTGCGCCCCGTCGTGGAGATCGCGCTCGATCCGGCGCCGCTCGGCGTCCGCGGTGGCGACCAGGCGGGCCCTGGAGCCGCGCAGCTCTTCGTTGGCGTGCCGCAGGTCGGTGAGCGCGTCGCGCAGGTTGGCGTCGAGCTGGCGGTTGTGCAGGACGGTGCCGACCCGTGTCCCGAGTTCGGCGAGCATCCGGTCCTCGGCCTCGGAGAACCGGGGGGCCTCCGGTGGCCGCTGGGCGACGAGCATCCCGAGCAGGGCGCCGCCGGCGCGGGCGGGGACGACCCGTACCTGGGTGTCCAGGTACCGGCGGGCGAGCTGGGGGACCCACAGCGACAGCCACCCGGGCCCCGCCACCCTGGTCCGCGCGAGCACGATGAGATCACCGGCGGTGAGGGCGATCGTCGAGCCGACCTCGGCGGGCCCGTCGGCGGTGGCACCGGGACCGCCCGCAGTACCGGAACCGCCCGCGGTGGGCCTACCGGCGTCCTGCCCACCGGCGTCCGGAGCGGCCGGGGGTGGGCTCTCCGGCGTCACGACGGCGGCGGTGAGGCGCCCGGCCGCGCCGGTCCAGATCTCCACCCGCTGCAGGGAGAGGCTGCGCCGCAGGGCGTCACCCAGCCCGGCCAGCGCCTCGTCCAGGCTGGTCCCGCGGCTCGCGTCCTCGCCGAAGGTCCGCAGGACGTCGTCGGGCGCGTACCGGGCGCCCCGCACGGCGTGCCGGACGAGCGCCGCCGTCCGGGCCCGCGCCCCGGCGGCCAGGACGGCGGCGAGGGCCGCCGCGATCAGGACCGGGCCGGTGAAGCTCTCGCCGCCGTCCGGCGGGCGGTGCCCGAGGGTGGCCAGCGCGCCCGCGAGGCCCACCGCCGCGATCGCGGCGAGGCAGGCGAGGTCGGCGGCGATGGTCAGAACGCGTTCGGAACGGCGCCGCGCGTGGGGCGCCCAGCCGGCGGCCACCCCGGCGGTGAGCAGGACGGCGTCCACGGCCAGCGGGGCGGACCATGGCGGCGTTCCGGCGCCGAGCAGCCGTGGGGCGGCGCACGCGGCGGTCACCGCGGCCCCGGCCAGGGCCGCCGCGGTGAGGAGCTGGCGCCGCGGGTGGGTCACGCCGACACCTCGGCCCGCCCACGGCCGGCGCCGCCGCCCGCAACCGTGGCGCCGCCCGCACCGGCGACGCCGGCCGCAACCGTGGCGCCGCCGGCACCGGCGACGCCGGCCGCACCTGTGCCGGCACCGGCACCGCCGCTCGCGCTGGTGGAGACGCGACCGTCGCGCATGGTGACGATCCGCTGTGCGCCGGCCGCGACCTGCGGGTCGTGGGTGACCATCAGGATGGTCTGCCCGCGCTCGTGTAGCCGGGTGAACAGATCGAGGACCTCGGCGGCGCCGGCGGAGTCGAGCGCTCCGGTCGGCTCGTCGGCGAGCAGCACGGTCGGCTCGTTCGCGAGCGCGCGGGCGATCGCCAGGCGCTGGCGCTGGCCTCCGGAGAGCGTGCCCGGCATCGAGTCAGCCCGCTCGAGCAGCCCGAGCAGGTCGAGCAGGTCATGCCCACGCCGGACGGCGGCCCGCCGGCCCGCCCCCGACAGCCGGGCCGCCAGCACGACGTTGTCCGCCACGGACATCGCCTCGAGCAGGTGGAAGAACTGGAACACCATCCCGACGTGGTGGCGGCGCAGTCGGGCGAGGTCGGCCTCGGACAGCGCGGTCAGCGCGATGCCGGCGACGGTGACCGACCCGTCGTCGACCCGCTCGAGCCCGGCGACGACGTTCAGCAGAGTCGACTTGCCGCTGCCGGACGGCCCCATCACCGCGACGAACTCACCGCGGGCCACGGTCAGGCTGGCGCCCCGCAGCGCGTGCACCGGGGCGGTCTCGGCATCGAAGGTGCGGTACACCGACCGTAACCGGACGGCGGGCTCCTCCGAACCCGTGCCCGGCGACCCCGGCAACTCCGGCAACTCCGACGACCGGGGCGGTTCTGACGACCTGGACGGCTCCGGCGACCCCGGCGATTCCGACACGGCAACCGCGCTCCTTCACACCCCGCGCCCCGTGATCCGGACGCCCCGCCCCTGCCGCCCCGATGGCCCGGGGAACTGACCATTTCACCCGACGGCTGCGCCGCGCGGTAGGCGGGCACCCAGCCGGTGCGGGTGGTGGTGGCCTCACCCGTTCCCGCAGGGTGCCAGGCTCGCCGCGCGACGCTCCGCTCCCGGATCGTGACCGCGACCATCTGCCCCGTCTCGCGGCATTCCTGGCGAATGTGCCGCGGCCACGGGCGGTGCGGACCGACCGAGGAGCAGGAGACCCACGAATGCACACCTGGAACCCGTCCGATGTCGACCGGGACCGTGCTGACCGGGACCGTTACGACTCCCCGGACACCTTCGATCTGCACGGCCGCCCGCGTCGCTCCGATGGGCGCTGGCCGCTGGCGGGCGCGGCGGCGGCCGTCCTCGGGGCGCTCGGCTCGTTCGTCCTCGGCTGGGACCCGGACGAGGGGATCACGCAGGCCGGGACGGACGCAATCTACCGCGAGGCGGGTGAGCACGGGTCCGTCATCAGGGCCGGGGCCTCGCTGGGGTTCGTGGCCGTCGCGGCGCTGATCGTGTTCGCCGCCGGTTTCACCCGGGCGCTGGGCCGCCGGGCGCCGGGCGCCGGACAGCCTCGCCGTGCCGGTGATGCGGACGGCCTTCGGCGCGGCGGCCGCCTGCCTGATCTTCGCCTTCGGCCTCAGGCACGTGCTCGCCGGTGGGGTGCCCGGCGGCATCGACGACAACTTCTACACGCCGGCCGACGTCGAGGTGTTCAGCGTGCTGGTCAGCCAGATGCAGTACGCCGCCTGGTGGGGTGTCGTGCTCGCCGCCGCTGCCGCCGCGCTGGTTCGGGGCCGTGAGCGTGGCGCTGTCCGGCATATCGATCGGCGCCACCCTGCCGGTCGGGCTGCCTACTCGGCGGGCCTGCTGGCGCCGCTGTGGCTGCTCGCCGCCGCCGTGGCCGCGTACCGCATCCGGCCCGCGGACGCCGCCCGCGGCCGGCACCGCTGAGCCGGGCCGGGCCGCTGAGCCGTGTTGCTGAGCCGGGCCGAGGGTGGGCCGGATGGTGTCCTCACCCCGGTCCACCAGGTGGCATGTCGCATCTGGTGGTACTGGCATCCCTTGCACCGCAACGTGATCATATGCGTGCAGTGGGTGGGATGTGGTCTGTCGGCAGCCTGACCGGTAACTCGCTCGATTTGGTGGGTTCATCTGCGCAGACTGGGTACGTGCACCCCATGGCCCGCCACCGCAGTCCTGCCTCGCCGCGCCGGTCCACCCGCCCCGGTGGCCACCGGCGTGCCGTGCGTCCCGCTGTCACCGCCGCCACGGTCGTGGCCGCCGGCGCCGTCACGGTCGGCACGGCGTTCGCGGTGTCGGGGTCCACCTCGGTCGCGCCGCCGGTGCCCGCGCAGCGGGTCGGCGTGGTCACGGCGAGCGTCGGCGGGCCCGGCACCGTGGTGCCCTCGGCGCAGGAGTCGTCGGTGATCGTGAACGCGGTCCGGAGCAGCGCCCTCACGTCCGCCGTCCCGCCGGAGAGCTACCGGGTCACGGGCACCGTCCTCGCCCGCAGCGACCAGAGCTGGGCCTGGGTCGAGCTCGTGCCCGTCACGGACGAGGTCGACCGGGCCGAGGGCGTCCTGCACCGTGGCGACTCGGGGTGGGAGCTGATCCAGATCGGCAGCTACGAGGTCGGCTGTGGCATCGTCCCGAGCGCCGTCGCCGCGGATCTCGACCTGGAGTGCCCGAGCGACCAGCCCGGCTTCGACGCCTGACCGGCGCCTCGGCTGAGGCGCCCGTCCGGCGCGTGGCGCCCGGGGTTCGAGTGACCGGCGACTGGAGCCCCGGGTCCGAGGCCGCCGGGCTGGGCCCACGGCGAGCCCGGCCCGGCAGGTCGGCCGTCCGACCGCTGTCCGTCAGCCGTACTGCGGCGGCTGGCCGGCCAGCGGCGCGGCGGCGGGGTTGTTGTTCGCCGCGAGCAGGTCGCGGATCTCGGTGAGCAGCTTCGCCTCGTCGCTGATCGCCGGCTCCTCCTGCGGCTCCGGTTCCTCGCCACGCTGGCGCATCTCGTTCGCCTTGGCGAGCGGCAGGACGATCACGAAGTAGATCACCGCCGCGACAACGATGAACGCGATCACATCGTTGATGAACGTCCCGTACCTGAACTTGCTGTCGTTGATGGTGAACGTCAGGCTGGAGAAGTCCGGCTCGCCGCCGATCGCGGCGATCAACGGCGTGAGGATGTTCTTCACCAGCGACTGAACGACGGCCGTGAACGCCGTGCCGACGACCACCGCGATGGCCAGGTCGACGATGTTGCCCCGCATCAGGAACTGCTTGAAGCCCCGCAGCCCCGGAGTGATCAGCCGCGTCGGGGGCTCGACGACACCGCGACCACTACTGACGACCTTCCGCCACCCGAACACGCCTGTTCCTCCACAACCTCGGACCAAAACTGCCGAGGGGAGGCTATAGCCGGATGATCGGGAGTAAAGCCCCAGGTCATCGGATGCGTGAGATCCGGGTGCGCAGCCCGGTCAGCGCGCCGAGTCCGGCGTGTAGGTGATGTCCCACAGCCGGGCGGTCTTGTCCGTGCTGGTGGTGGCCAGCAGCAGGCCGTAGGGCGCGAACGCGCAGGCCATGACGGTGCTGCTGTGACCGGTCAGCGTCGCCACCGCCGTCCCGGTGGCGACGTCCCACAGTCGGGCGGTGTCGTCGGTGCTCGCCGTCGCCAGCAGGACGCCGTCCGGGGAGAACGCGCAGCTCTGCGCCGAGCCGGGCAGGGTGAGTGTGGTCGTCCCGGTCGGGGTGTCGGTGAGACGGGTGCCGTCGTTGCTGGTCGTGGCCAGCAGCAGGCCGTCGGGGGAGAACGAGCAGCCGTTCGCGAAGTTGGTGTGCCCGGCCAGGCTCGTGATCGTCTCGCCGATCGTGACGTCCCAGAGCAGGGTCGACTCGGCGCCCGCGGTGACGAGGAGCCGGCCGTCCGGGGAGAACGCGCACCCGTACACCGAGCCGCGGTGCCCGGTCAGCGTGGCGATGTTGGTTCCGGTCGAGACCCCCCACAGCTTGACCGTGCGGTCCGTGCTGACCGTCGCGAGCAGGCGGCCGTCCGGGGAGAACGCGCAGCCGTAGACGGGGCCTTTGTGGCCGGCCAGGGTGAGGGCCAGCCGCTCGGTCGCGATCTCCCAGATCCGCGCGGTCTTGTCGCTGCCGGTGGTCGCGAGCAGGTCGCCGTCCGGGGAGAACGCACAGCCGTGCACTGCGGAGATCTTGCGCCCGCTCAGCCGTCCGACGGTGCGGCCGGTGGTCGTGTCCCACAGCCGGGTGCCGTCCTTGCTGGTGGTGGCGAGCAGCCGGCCGTCGGGGGAGAACGCGGCGGAGGTGACGTCGCGTTCGTGCCCGGTCAGCGTCACCCGCGTCGTCACCTCGACGTTGCGGGACGGTCGGTTGCTGCGCTCGAATCCGCGCAGGTCGGCGGGCCGGGCCGAGCCGGCCGGCGCGGGGCCGGACGGCAGCGTCGTGGCCAGCCAGTCGACGTCGCGCACGGCCGAACCCGGCTCGGCGTGGGTCTCCACGAGGCTGCCCGGACCCTCGGCGGCCAGGTCGAACAGCGCGCCGTCGGTCAGCCGGACGCGGGCGAGCACCGCCCCGGCGTCGAAGCGGGCCCCGGGTTCGACCAGCCAGCGGACCATCGTGGCCCGCCCGCCGGGAATGTCCCAGCGGGCCGGGCGCACCACCGGGTCGGGCCGTGCGGCGACGGTGCGCCGGGTCGAGACCGTCGCCGCCCAGGAGGCCGCGCCGAGCACGACGGCCTGGTCCGGCTCCGGGGCGGTGAACACGTGCTGGTGCGGCCAGTCGGTGCCGACGCCGAGCCGGCCGGCGAGGATCTCGGTGACCACCGGCATCCGCGACGAGCCGCCGACCGGCAGCACGCCGTCGAGCTGCCCCGGGCTGATGCCGGTGCTCTCCAGCAGGTGCTGGCAGCAGGCCATCGTCCGGGCCAGGGTCGGGGAGGCGAGCTTGTCGAACCGGTCCCGTTCCAGGCTGACGAGCAGGCCGGCGGGGCTGAAGACGTCCTCGACGAAGGCGACATCCGTGAGCTGGTGCTTCACCGCGCGGGCGAAGTCGAGCAGCTCGTGGCGGGTCCGGCTGGCGGCGGTCTGGAACACCTCGCCGACGCCGGTCGGGTTGAGCAGCGGCTCGAGGCCCGGCCCGTAGTGGCCGAGGATCTCGTCGAAAAGCAGCTGGTCGAAGTCACGCCCGCCGCAGTCGTGCAGGCTGGCGTGCCCGAGCAGCTCGTGGCGGCCGTCCTCGCCGACCACCACCAGGGCCGCCTCGAACGTCCCGCCGCCGAGGTCGTAGACGAGGACGAGGTTGCCGGGCTGCGGGCCGGCGGGGCCCATCGGCGCCCAGGCTGCGGCGACTGGTTCGGCGAGCAGGTCGACGTCGACGAAGCCGGCCTCCTCGGCGGCCCGGATCATCGTCCGCCGCAGCGGCCCGGCCGGGTCGTAGCTGGCCGGCACGGTCACGACCGCCCGGCGCAGCGCCTCCCCGGCGAGCTGGACCTCGGCCTCGGCGCGCAGCGCCGCCAGCACCGCGGTGACCAGCGCGGCCGGCTGGTGGGCGCGGCCGTCCAGGGTGACGGCGGCGTTCCTGGTCAGGTCACGTTTGACCCCGCCGCGGTAGGCCGCGGGCCAGATCCGCTTGCGGCGCTCGGCGAGGGTGCCGACCACCAGCAGCTCGCCGTCGGCGAACACGGAGGCCGGCCAGCCGGCGGCGCCGCTCGCGGGTTCCCGGACCGTGGCCACCTTGCCGTCGACGACCAGCGCCGCGGACGCGCTGTAGGTGCCGTAGTCGATCGCGAGGATCGGCTCCACCACCGGCACCCTCCCCGTCGACGTCGCAGGCCTACGTAACCGGACAGAGGTGATCCCTCACCGCCGGTCGGGCGTCCGACCTGTTGATCAAGGTGAGTTGTCCGGAGATGGCCGAAGCATCCCGGGAATCGTAGCGACGGTCGCCCACGGGCCGCCGGGCGCGTCCCACCAGGGATGTCCGTGACCGCTGGGCGTGGCCGTCCGACGTCATGGCGCGACCGGTCGGGCCGGGGGGAAGCCGCGGTGGCCGACGGGTGGCTGACCGGTGGCCGACGGGTGGCCGCGCGATCACGGACCGGCAGCGCGGGGGTGTGCCCCGCGGTGACGCGGGTAGGCGACGAGAGAGATCACCAGACGCCGGCGCGCGGCGAGCGGGTCTGGGCCATGCGGAGACGAGGAGGTTCCGACCATGTGGACCAGGAGCATGGGGTTGATCAACAGGGTGGACGTCGGACCGGATGACGGCGGGGGCGTAGCCGCGGGCGGAGCCCAAGGTGGCGCCGCCGGAGCCGCCACGGGTGGTGCCGGGGGTGGTGTCGTGGCAGCGGGTCCGGGGTTGATCTGGCGCGCGGTGACGCCGCCCGGCCCGGGGCCCGACCCCGTCCCGCCCAGCCCGGTTCCCGATCCGGTGCCGCCCGGCCCGGGCCCGGACCCGGTGCCGCCGGGCCCGGGGCCCGATCCGGTGCCGCCCGGCCCCGACCCGGATCCCGTCCCGCCCAGCCCGCTGCCCGATCCCGTCCCACCGGTGCCGGGGCCGGACCTGTTGCCCGGTGGTGCCCCGGCGTGAGCGCGAAGCGCATCGGGGGAGTGGGAGAGGCGTCCGCACGGGGTAGTGGTCCTTCATGACCCACCGCCCCGAGGGAATTCCCGCGCCCGAACTCTCCGACTCCGACCTCGTCCGTGAAGTACGGCATCTGCACCTGACCAGGCACGACACGTTCCTGGCCGGGAGCGAGGACGCATTCGAGACCCACACCCAGCGGATGCTGGAACTGGAGCGCGAGTACCTGCGCCGGTTCCCCGACGCGGGCAGCCCGGACCCGCGGCGGACGCGGGCCGGCCGCCGCCGCGCCGCGGGCGTCGCGGGTTAGTACCGCGACCACCGCCGCGATCCGGAGGCGTCACACGGGGGAGAGGAGCCCGCGGACCTCGTCGTCCGTGGTGGCGCCGAAGTCGCGGTAGTACGGGCCGACGGCCATGAAGCCGTCGGGGACGGCCAGGCAGACGAGGGCGTCGACCTCTGGCCGCAGGGTCTGCGCCCCCTGACCCGAGGCGACCGGTACGGCGGCGGTCACCCGCGCCGCGCCGGCCGAGCGCATCGCCCGCACGGCCGCGACCATGGTCGCGCCGGTCGCGAGGCCGTCGTCGACGACGATCACCTCGCGGCCGGCGACCGCGGGTGGCGGCCGGTCACCGCGGTACGCGTGCTCGCGGCGCGCGAGCTCGTGCCCCTCGCTGTCCGCGATGGCGTCGACGACGTCGGGGGCCAGCCCGAGCCGGAGCACCGCGGGCTCGTTCACGATGCGGATCCCGCCGCTCGCGATCGCCCCGATGGCGTACTCGGGCTGGCCGGGCGCGCCGAGCTTGCGCACGGTCAGCGCGTCCAGTTCGGCGCCGAGCCGGCTCGCGACCTCGGCGGCGACCGGCACGCCGCCCCGGGGCAGGCCCAGGACGAGTACGCCCGCGGCGGAGCCGGCGAGCCGGTCCGCCAGCAGCGCGCCGGCCTCGCGCCGGTCGGCGAACAGGTACACGGGGGTGGGCCTACCCCGCCGTGCCCGCCATGACCCGGGTGGTGCGATCCGTCGTCCGGTCCGTGGCGCGGCCCGCTCGGCGGCCGCGGCTCGGGTGGTCGCGGGTCAGGCGGTCGCGGGTCAGGACGCCGGCGTCGTGGATGCCGGCTTGTTCGGGCGCCACGAGGTCACAAGGAGGCCAACCGAGCCGCCGACTCCCAGCACGAGGGCGATGATCGCGCCCACCCAGCCGTTGAGGTCGTCGTCGATCCCGATCGCGTGGTCGAGCGAGGCCTTGCCCGGGCCGAGGATGGCGATTCCCAGGCACAGGACCGCGATCATGAGCACGTACTCGTAGCCCTGGCCCGGCTTGAAGATGAAGAAGCCGTTCTTGCGGTGCGCGGTGATCCCGGCGACCACCATCGTCCCCATGATCGCACCGGCGCTGAACGAGTTCAGGAAGCCGAAGGCGAGCCCGAAGCCGGCCGCGATCTCCACCAGGCCGGACGTCCAGGCATGCACGATGCCGGGCCGCAGGCCCATGCTCGAGAACCAGCCCGCGGTGCCCTGGATCCCGCCGGGCCCGAAGACGTGGTTGTAGCCGTGGGCGACCAGCGTGAGGCCGACGATGATTCTGAATATGAGCGCCGCGGTGTCGGGCGAGGTCACGGGTACTGCCTCCCAGGAGGGGACCGGCCGGTCCGGACCGGTTCGGACCATCGGGTGTAGGTGATCGGTTGTGGGTGCCCGGCTTCGGGTGCCTGTGGAACCGGCGCCGTCGTGGGTCGGGTGGACGATGAGATCAGACGGTAGCGGTACTGCGGTCCAGATTCGACAGCTTGGAGGCCAAAGTAACTGCTCACTCCGATGTCGGGCCGGATGCGGAGGAAGTCGATCGGCACCGGGCGTCAGGCACCGGCCCCGGGCTGGCGCGGCACCCGTTCCGGACGGACCCCGTCGACCTGTCCCAGCGAGGTCAGCGCGGCCACGGTGCGCAGCCAGGACACCGTCAGTTCGGCCCGTGCCGCCTCGGACGTGCCCGGGTCGTCGAGGGCGTCCGCTACCGGGCGGACGACGCCGTCCGGCCCCGTCCAGGTCGGGCTGTAGGTGAGACCGACGACCACCCAGCCGAGCGCCGTGCGCCGTACCCGGGCGTGCAGGAGCGCGCCGTCCCGCTCCCGGTCCCGCCCGGCGGCGTCCACGCCCGGTTCGGCGCCTGCTTCCCTGCCAGGGCCGCCGCCGGGGACGCCACCGGCACCGCCGCTGGGGCCGCCCGCTGCCGGGACGGTGATCGAGCCCGTCCCGTAGGCGACGTACTTGCCGTCGACGCGTTCGACCGGCCGCACCGTGCCGGTGCCGGTGCCCACGACCAGGTCAACGAGTGGGGAGTGGAGCAGCTCGCGCGCGGTCATCCGCTGCCGCTGCGTCGGCGCCGTTTCCGTCGGCGCGCTCCGCGCGGATTCGGCCTGGTCGGGGGCCCAGGACAGCGCGACCACGACGAGGTCGGCGCCGGCCTGGCGGGCGCGGGCGGCGTCCC
This sequence comes from Parafrankia sp. BMG5.11, assembly GCF_004337455.1. Lineage (NCBI taxonomy): Bacteria > Bacillati > Actinomycetota > Actinomycetes > Frankiales > Frankiaceae > Parafrankia > Parafrankia sp. BMG5.11. The sequence continues at coordinate 131,306 of NZ_SJXI01000017.1, forward strand.
GCAGGATCCGCGCCGGGTCCAGCTCGTTGACCGTCCAGCCGGGCGGGTCCGCTCCGGGTGAGCCGGGAGCGGGGTCGGTGCCGGCGTCCTCGGTGTAGGACAGCAGCGAGATCTGCCCGCCGCGCACGGGCAGCAGCGACAGGGTGGCGGCGTCCAGCGGCTCGCGGGCCGTGCCGCTGTGGTCGATCGCCGCGCCGTCGAGGGCGTCCAGCAGGCCGCGCACCCCGGCACCGCCCAGCCGGGCCGCCCGGCCGGACGCGGTGGCGCACGCGCCGAAGCCCACCCGCCGCAGGGCCTCGGCGATGACCTCCGGGTGGGCGGTGGGAGCCGGCCCGCGGCAGATCGCGAGGTCGGCGGAGGACAACAGGCTGCCGAGCGGTGCCAGCGCCGCGCGGGCGCTGGACGGGCCGAGGACCAGGTCGCCGCTGAAGGTCAGGGTGAGCTCGGTCGTGTCCCCGGCATCGGACGGGCTGCCGGCCCGCGGTGGCCACACCGGCCCCGGCCGCTGACCGGCCGCAGCGCCCCAGGGGGGCTGTTCCGCCTCTTCCGCCGTGGCGTCCCGCGTGGGTGGTCCCCCGGCGCTGCCCGCGGGCGGCGGGCCACCGGCCCGGCCAGCGCCGAGGGTCAGGACGTGCCGGGTCAGGACATCGGAGAAGAGCCCGAGGCCCAGCGCCGCCATCGCCAGAACGCAGACCGCCGCCACCAGGAGCCGCGCCTGCGGCGGGTCGTGCCGCGCCGGCGGCGGGTCGTTGTGACCCGCCGCCGGCGGTGACTCGTGGCGTTCCGCGGCTCCCGCCGGCCCGGAACGGCCCGCCGGGCGAGGCGGGCCGCGGCGCGGGCCGCGTGCGGAGCGTCTGCGGGACATCATTCCCATCGCCTGGGCCTGATCGGAGGGGTGGACCCCTCTCAACCTAGGTGATGGGTGTTGGCCTCACTACTTTTAGTAGCTGGATCCGGTGCTGATCGGATCTTGTCGGTGGTGAGGCCGATCCTGCCGTCAGACGGCGGCGTTCCCCTCGGCCGCCGAGATCGCCGGCACGGACTCGACGATCCGCGTCAGCATGGAGAGCAGGGCGGTGCGTTCGTCCGCCGAGAGCGGGGAGAGCAGGAGGTCGTTCATCCGCTCCACCCGCCCAGCGACGTGGCTGTGCGTCGATTCGCCGCGCTGCGTGAGCCGCAGTACGTTGCGGCGGCCGTCACGGGGATCGCGCACGCGGCGGATCAGCCCCCGCTGCACCAGTCGCGCGACCACGTCGGCGACGGTGGAGCGGTCCAGCGACGCCCGTTCGCCCAGCGTGCGCTGGTCGATGTCGGGGTCGGCGAGCAGGCTGTTGAGAACCACGAACTGTGGCGGGGTTGTCTCGGTGGACACAGTGGCGGTCCACAGTTGATATGTGACCTGCTGCAGACGGCGGGCAAGCTGTCCGGGGTGTGTCGACAGGTCTGCTACGGGCCGCGCGCGGCCGGGGTCGGTCTCCTCGGCCGGCCGTCTCGGTCCCGGGTATCGCTGGTTCACGGCGTCCTCACCGGTTTCGATGGTCACATGCTCGGTTCGTGCGGGCGGGGTCAGGGCTTCGTTCCATTCCGGGCTGGAGGGCGGGGACGTTCGAGCGCGCGACGGCAGGGCTTCGCGTTGGTCATCATCTCGCATCTCTACGCCCGTTGCCGGCAAGCCGGAGGAATCGAGCCAGGACGACCCCCCGGAACGGGTAACTCATCCGGCATGCGTCAAAACATCACTACTCGCCGAAAGATATCCGCCGGCCGGTCATCGGTCGCCGCGCCGCGTGTCTCTCGTGGTGTCCCTGGGGTCTCACCGCCCGCGTCGACCGCGCCGTCGCACGGGCCGAGCTATGCCGGATGGACAGTTTCCACTGGCCCGACAGTGTCATCGCCGACAGCTCGGCGTAGCCCGTCAGGGCCGTTGCCGAAGCGCGGGACCAGCGGCTTCAAAGCACGCTCCGGCGCAGCGCGGCGGCGTGTGGCGACTGCGGGAGTGCATATGTCCGCGGGACCTATGTCGGGAAATGTCGTCGGCGGCTACCGGATGGTGCGTACACTCCTCGCTCTGAGGGATGCGTACGTCACGCCCGTCCCGCGCGGGAACAACAAGGCGCACTTCTTCGTCTCGGCCGTGAACAACGGCCCGGACGCGGGCGCCGGAGTGCCTTCCGACCGGCGTTCCGCGGAAGCGGTAGGCGGTGGAACGGCGTCGGCCGTGTGCAGTTGCCGCCGCCGGAAGACCGTGTGCGTACGTGTCGTGAACACGACATGGGGCCGGCTCTGTCACTGAGGTGCTGCCGCGCTGTTGTGTCCGAATTGGCGGTGATGCGCCCGCGCGCCGCCCGATGCGGGGGGTCCCGGCACCGGATGCGGCCTTCGGGGAGTCAGGACGATCGGCGCGGGTACCCCGATGGTCATGGATGATGCGCCCCGCGGTCTGCGGGAAAGTCTCAAACGTGTCGCCGTGACGCTGAAAGAGGCGGAGATCCCCTTCGCGCTCGGCGGCAGTTACGCGTGCTGGGCCCGCGGCGGGCCGGAGCCCGTGCACGACGTGGACTTCATGCTCCGCGAGGCGGACGTCCCGCGTGCCGTGGAGGTTCTCTGCGCCGGTGGGCTGCGCCCGGTGGACCCGCCCGAGGACTGGCTGACCAAGGTCTTCGACGGTGACGTCCTGGTCGACCTGATCCATCACCCGGTCGGGCGGGCGGTCACCGACGAGATGCTGGCCCGCTCGAGCGAGATGTCCGTCGACTCGGTCCGGATGCCCGTCCTCGACGCCACCGACTGGTTCGAGATGACCCTGCTCGCCCTCGACGAGCGGTACTGCGACCTCGGTCGCGTGATCCCCATGATCCGCGCGATGCGCGAGCAGGTCGACTGGGAGCAGGTTCGCCGGGCCACCGCCGAGTCGCCGTTCGCCGAGGCCGCGCTGCTGGTCGCCACCCGGCTGAAGCTGATCCCACCGCACGTCGTCACCCCGCCGCGCGCCGCACGCGCCGTGGATGCCGTGGACGGGGTGGGTGCCGTGGGCGCCGCCGCGCCGGTCGCCGTCCTGGACGTCACCGAGCCGGCGGAGTACCTGGCCGGTGACCTGCACGAGCGCCTGGCGGAGGATCCGCGGGTCGCCGAGCTCGGCCTGGACGTCGCCGTCGGCCCGGAGGGGATCACCGTGCGCGGGGAGGTGGCCACCGAGGCCCGCCGCCGCGCGGTCGACGCGGTGCTGGCCGACGCCGTGCCCGGCCGGCCCGTCCGCAACGACGTCGTCGTGTCGAAGCGCGATTCACCATCGACGATGGAGAGTGTGTCGTGATCCGGATCGCCGCGGTCGGGGACATCCACCTGGGCACCGACTCGCGTGGGTCCTTCGCGCCCTGCCTGGCCGGGATCGGCGACCTGGCCGACGTCCTCCTCGTCGCCGGTGACCTGACCCAGCACGGACGGGTGTCCGAGGCCGAGGTCGCCGCGGGCGAGCTCGCGACGTCGGAGATCCCGGTGATCGCCGTCCTCGGCAACCACGACCACCACAGCGATCAGGCCGACGAGGTGGCCGCCGTACTGGGGCAGGCCGGTGTCGAGGTGCTCGAGGGCTCCGTGGCGCTGGTTCGGGCCGGCGGGTGCTGCCTCGGCGTCGCCGGGGTCAAGGGCTTCGGTGGAGGCTTCGCGGGCGCCAGCGGCAGCGACTTCGGGGAGCCGCAGATGAAGGCGTTCGTCCGGCACACCAAGGAGGTGAGCGCGGGTCTGCGAGCCGCCCTGGAGGGCCTGGAGTGCGACGTGCGGGTAGCTCTCACTCATTACGCGCCCGTCCCCGACACCCTCGCGGGCGAGCGGCCGGAGATCTTCCCCTTCCTCGGCAGCTACCACCTGGCGGAGGCGGTGGACGCCGGCGGCGCCCAGCTGGCACTGCACGGGCACGCCCACGGGGGGACGGAGAAGGGACGGACGGCCGGTGGTGTCCCGGTGCGCAACGTGGCCCGTCCGGTGATCGGGAAGGCGTTCGCGCTGTACGAGGTGAGCGCCCGGCTCGACCCGGCCGCGGCGGTTCCGGCCTCCGTCTAGGCACCTTCCCTCGCGTTTCGGGTACTAGGGGCCTGAGGGCTTCACGAGGAACGCGACGAAGGCATCACGAGGAAAGAGGACGCCGCATGTCGATGGATCGTGGCAGCGCCAAGCACGGGCCCAAGCGCGACGAGCTGATGGCCCACGAGGTCGCGGGCATCGTCCGCGCGCGCAGGGACACCCGAGCAGAGGAATGGAGGTCACCGGAACCGCCTGGCGAGGACGCCCCCGCGCTCGCCTCCCGCCCGGACAGCGCCGGCGTCCTCGGCAGTGCTCCGCCCGGGATGACGACGGTGGACGTCGAGGAACGTTCGGAGCTGGCCCGCTGGCTCGGGCGTGCGGTCTTCCCCGCCGAGCGGAACGAGGTGATGGACCACCTGCGCCACCAGCACGCGCCGGACCGGGTGGTCGACGAGGTCCGCGCGGCGCCCGAGGGGGTCCAGTTCACCTCGCTGGGCCAGCTCTGGCGCGCGTTGCGCGACGACGCACACGTCGAGTCGCACCGGTACTGAGCCCGCGCCGGACGGGGCACGCGGGCGAGCCGCGGGTGCGGGGCGCTGGTGCCGTAAACCGGGAACCGGGGTGAGGAACGTCGCGGGTGAGGGGGCACATCGGTGGGCGAGGCAGGCATGACGCTCCGGAGCACGGGCACAGACGCTGGCATGGATGGTCCTGTCCTGGAACGACGCTCCCGCCAGCGGCGCCGGCCCTTCGGCGGCCCGCAGGTACCCAGCCCGATCGGCGTGCGCCCCGACCCCGTCGACGCGGAGGGCGCGCGTGCGCCCGCACCGGCCCGTCAGGCTCCGGCTCGCCCCGCTTCGGCTGGTGGGGCACCGGTCCGTCAGGCACCGGCCCGACAAGCTTCGGCTCGCCCGGTCACGGCTCGCCCGGTCACGGCTGGCGCGGCTTCGGCTCGCCGGGTTTCGGGTCGCCCGGCTCCGGCCCGGTCCGCGGCCGCGCGGCGCGGGAACGGGGTGTCCGGGTGGGTGGGCGCGCATCCGGTCGCCTTCGGGCTTGTCGGCGCGGGTGTTCTGCTCGTCGCCTCGGCACTGGTCGGCGCGCTGGACCTGTTCGCGGTGGGGGCCGTCTTCGGATTCTGGACGCTGATCGCCGCGACGGGGCTGGTGCTCGGCCGTCCAGGCGTCGACTGGCGGGTCCCGACCGAGGAGATCCGGGCCGGTGCCCGCCGCGCCGCCGCCGTCGGCCGACGGGAGGCCGCCCGGGCAGCCCGCGGGCTGGCACGGACGGGCGGTACGACAGCCCGCCGCGTCCAGCGCCGGGCACGGCGCGACCGGCCGGCCGGCGACTAGTGGGCCGCTGGCGGCTGGTCGGCGACCAGTGGCGAGCCGGTGACCAGCCGCCAGCGGCTGGCCATGGCCCACTCACCGGCGGGGCTGTTAATTACTTTCCGTAGTTGGGATGGCGCGCAAACCGTCATGCCAAGGCGTGCCGGACCGCAGAGGTGGGTAGGGGACAGCCATGGCTGGGACCTTGGGCGGTGTGTGCGGGCCGGGATCCTCCGACCTGCTGGCAACATTGGCGGACGGCCTCGACGAGCGGGAGCGCGACGAGACCCTGCAGATCATCACCAGGCGGCTCAACGCTGAGCGCGCGGCCGCCGTCGGTGGTCAACGCGACCGCCAGGTGGATGTCGGCACCCGTAGCCGAGCCGCACGCACGCGCCGCGGCCCGCAGCCCGCCGTCCGCACGACCCGCCCGCGCGACGACGCTCATCCTTAGCCGGGACGGCGCTCACCCCTGGCGTGAGCGCCACCCACGGCCCTTCCAGCACAACCGTGGCGGCTGAGTGAGTCCATGAACACTCTCAGCCGCCACACATTGTTTCGGTCGGCCCGATCGGGGCCTGGCTCGCCTGCCGGGCCCCGATCCTGCTTGCGGTGGTGTGGCTGTCAGCCGCAGCAGCCGCCGCCGCAGCATGCGCCTCCGCCTCCGCCTCCGGTGGCCGGCGCCGTGGCCATCGCGGGCGCGGATGCGCCGCGGCTCACCGCGACCGCGGAGAAGACCCGTGAAGTCTCGGCGTGGCCGGCAGGGCAGGGCGCCGGTGCGGTCGTGTCACTGTTCATTCCGCGGCGGACCTCGAAGGACGCGTCGCAGACACGGCATCGGTACTCGTATGCGGGCACCGGCCAAGGATAGGCCGGCGATCGGCCGCGGCGCCGGCCGATCGCCCACCCGGAGCGTGCACCTGTCCGGGGTGCCTGATCAGAGGCGCTCGATGATGGTCGCGTTCGCGAGGCCGCCCGCCTCGCACATCGTCTGCAGCCCGAACCGGCCGCCGGTCTGGTGCAGCGCGTGCACGAGGGTCGTCATGATCCGGGCGCCGCTGGCGCCGAGCGGGTGGCCGAGCGCGATCGCGCCGCCCCGGGCGTTGACCTTCTCCGCCGGTGCGCCGATCTCGGCGCGCCAGTCCAGCACGACCGCGGCGAAGGCCTCGTTCACCTCGAACAGGTCGATGTCGTCCAGGCTCAGGCCCGAGCGCTCCAGCACCCGGCGGGTGGCGGGGATGACGCCGCGCAGCATCAGGAACGGGTCGTCGCCGACGACGGCGAAGCTGTGCAGCCGGGCGAGCGGGCGCAGCCCCAGTTCGCGGGCCCGCTCCGAGGTGGTGATCAGCAGCGCGGCGGAGCCGTCGCTGATCTGCGAGGCGTTGCCGGCCGTCACGTTCCAGCCGATCTCCGGGAAACGCGCGGCGGTGGCCTCGTCGTAGAAGGCCGGGCGCAGACCCGCGAGGGCCTGCGTGCTCGATGCCGGGCGGATGCCCTCGTCGGCGGAGAACTCGACGACCGACCCGTCCGGCCCGGTGACCTTCACCGGCGCGATCTCCGGGGTGAACAGGCCGTCCCGGGCCGCGGCGGCGGCGCGCTGGTGGCTGGCGAGGGCGAACTCGTCCATCTCGGCACGGCCGAGGCCCCGCCGCGCGCCGATCAGCTCGGCGCTGATGCCCTGCGAGATCAGCCCGTCCGGGTAGCGGGCGTTGATCCGGGTGCCGTGGCTGTCTCCGGGGAGCGTCGCGGAGCCCATCGGGACCCGCCCCATCGACTCGACACCGCAGGCCAGAACCATGTCGTAGGCGCCGGCGATGACGCCCTGCGCGGCGAAGTGGACGGCCTGCTGGGACGAGCCGCACTGGCGGTCGACGGTGGTCCCGGGCACCGACTCGGGCAGTCCGGCGGCCAGGGTCGCCCAGCGGGCGATGTTCGCGGCCTGCTCCCCGCTCTGGGTCACGCAGCCGGCGATGACGTCGTCGATCAGCGCCGGATCGACGCCGGACCGCTCGACGGCCGCGGAGATGCTGTGCGCCAGCAGGTCGATGGGGTGGACGGGGGCGAGGCTGCCGCTGGCGCGTCCCCGCCCGATCGGGGACCGCACCGCTTCGACGACGACGGCGTCACGCATCGGAGGCTCCTTCTCCAGGAGTGAGTTCGAAAACCAAACTCACTGGTGTTCCCAGTGTGCGCGTAGTTAGTTGGAAAAGGCAACTGATGGAGCTGTGACCGCCGGCCGGGTGGATCGCTCGGGTGCGGGTCCCGGGCGGCGGCGGGGAGCGCGCATACCCTGATGTGCATGACGGATTCGCGATCATGAACGATTTCGGATCATGAGCGAGTCCGGGGGAGGCGTGGCCCCGCCGGTGGTCGCGTGGATCGAGCGCGCCACCGCCACCGACCGCGACACCGACACCGCCACCGGGATGACCACGGTTCTGGTCGAGAGCCGGATCAGGGGGACCGTCGTCGGGCTGGACCCGGCCGGCGCGGTGGTGCTGTCGGTCGGCGACCCGACCGCGGTGATCTCCCCGCGGTCCACGGTGAAGCCGATGCAGGCCGTCGGGATGCTGCTCGCCGGGCTCGACGCGGCGTTCGGCTCCGGTGCCGGCGCCGCTTCCCGCCCTGCCGCCGTTTCCGGTGCGGGCGATCCCGCCTCCGGCGTCGGCGATCCCGACTGCGGCGATCCCGACTGCGGGGCCGCCTCCGAGTGGGGCGGCGGAATCCCGTCCGAGCTGCTGGCGATCGTGTCCTCCTCGCACAGCGGTGAGCCCGAGCAGCTGGCGGCCGTGCGGGCCGTGCTCGCGGCGGCCGGGCGCGGCGAGGACGCCCTGGCCTGCCCCGCCGACCTCCCCATCGGGCGGCTCGCCCACGAGCGGCACCTGGCAGCCGGCGGCGGGCCCGAACGGCTGTTGATGAACTGCTCCGGCAAGCACGCCGGGATGATCGCCACCTGCGTCGCGGCCGGGTGGCCGGTGGCCGGCTACACCGACCCGGCGCATCCGCTGCAGCGCCGGATCCGGGCCGTGATCGAGGAGCTCACCGGTGCCACGATCACGGCCACCGCGGTGGACGGCTGCGGTGCTCCGCTGTTCGGTATCCCGCTGCTCGGCCTCGCCCGCGGGATGCGCGAGATCGCGCTCGCCGCCGCCGGCCCGCGCTCGCCTCGGCAGCGCGTCGCGGCGGCGATGCGGGCCTTCCCGGCCCTCGTCGGCGGTCCGGGGCGACCGGACACGGAGCTGATGCTCGCCGCCCCGTGGATCATCGCGAAGGACGGCGCCGAGGGGGTCACCGTCGCGGCGACGGCGGCGGGGTACGCGGTGGCGGTCAAGATCGAGGACGGCTCCCAGCGCGCGGCTATGCCGGTCCTGGTCACCGCGCTGCGCCGCATCGGCGCGCTCGACCCCACCCCGGGCCCGGGCGCCGCCGTGGGCCTGGACGCCGGCAGGCTCGACGCCCTGGCCGCTCCCGCGGTGCTCGGTGGCGGGATGCCGGTCGGTCGGCTGCGCCCGTTCCTGCCGTCCGCCTCCTGAGGCGTTCGGCCGTCCGGCTTGCCGGCCCCGGTCCCGTCGGGGCCCGGCCGTGGTGGTTCAGTGAATGCCGGTGAGCGCGGGCCGGTGAGCGGGTTCCGGGCTTCCGGTCGCGGTGCCCGTCCGGTGTCCGGGGGTTGGTGGGCACTTGGTCGGGTGGTTTGACGTGCCTGAAAGCGGTGTCGCGTGCACGTGATGGCGTGGGTGTGCAATGCTGTCCGTCACATAAGCCTCACTCTGGGACATGGTCTGGGGGCGGGAGTAGCCCGGACGGTTCGTCCGGTGACACATCAGGCGACACGCGTGATCCGCTTTACAGGATGGGGATATGTCCGACAACTCGATGATCGCCGCCCAGGTCGCGACGCTCGTCGACGAACCGGGAGTCACCGAACGCCTGACCGTGACCGGCCCCCCGGACGTCCTGCCGAGCCTTTACCGGGTGACAACCATTGCGACGGCCAGCGTCGCCGCCGCGTCCGTCGGCGCGGGCCGGTTACTGGCCGCGCGCAACGGGAGCCCGTCCCAGCCGGCGGTCACCGTTGACACCCGGCACGCCAGCGCGGCCTTCCGTAGCGAGCGGTACCTGCGGCTCGACGGACGTCCGCTGCCCAACCCCTGGGACCCGATCTCGGGCCACTACCGGACGGCCGACGACCGGTGGATCCAGCTGCACTGCAACTTCCCGCATCATCGCAACGGCATTCTGGAACTGCTCGACACGCCGAACGACCGGGCGGCGGTCGGGCGGTCGGTGGCCCGTTTCGAGGCCGAGTCCCTCGAGCTCGAGCTCCAGGCGATGGGGATGTGCGCCACGATGGCGCGCGACGAGGACGAGTGGCGGGCGCACCGGCAGGCCAAGGCCGTCGCCGAGCTGCCCGTGCTGGAGACCGAGCGGATCGGGGACGCCCCCGCGCTGCGGCCCGAGCCGGCGGACCTGCCGGCCGAGGGCATCCGCGTGGTGGACATGACGCGGGTCATCGCCGGCCCGGTCTGCGGGCGGACGCTGGCCGCCCACGGCGCCGAGGTGTTGCGGGTCGGCGCCGCGCATCTGCCGGAGGTCCGGTCGGCGCTGATGGACACCGGGTTCGGCAAGCGCAACACCTTTCTGAACCTGCGCGTCGCCGCGGACGCCCGCCGACTGCAGGAGCTCGTCTCGACGGCGGACGTCGTGCTCCAGGCGTACCGCCCGCGCGCCCTGGACAGGCTGGGCTTCGGTCCGGACGCGCTGGCGCGCCTGCGCCCGGGGATCGTCGTCGCGACGATCAGCGCCTACGGCCGGAGCGGGCCGTGGAGCGGCCTGCGGGGCTTTGACAGCCTGGTCCAGACGGCGTCGGGCATCTCGTGGGCGGAGGCCGAGGCCAGTGGGGAGGAGGAGCCCCGTCCGCTGCCCGCCCAGGCTCTCGACCACGCGACCGGGTATCTGGCGGCGCACGGCGTGCTGTCGGCGCTGGCCCGGCGCGCGGTGGAGGGCGGCAGCTGGCAGGTGCGGGTCTCGCTGGCCCAGACCGGCCGGTGGTTGCAGAGCCTCGGCCACCATGACACCCTCGCAGCCCCGGACCCGACCCGGGCCGACGCGGAGGAGTTCTGCCGGCGCCTGCGCAGCGAGTTCGGGGAGCTCTCCTACGTGGCCCCACCGGGAACGGTCGACGGCCGGGCACCGGCCTGGACGATGGCGCCCGCCTCGCTGGGCACCAGCCCTCCCGGCTGGGAGCCCCGCCCGGCCTGACCGCCCGGCCCGGGCGTGGGGCCCGGGCGTGCGGCCCGATCGGGCCGTTCGTGCCATGTAGCAGGTCGACGTCGCGTAGGACTGGGTCTGCGACATCTCGGCGGCGGGTGGGACGGGCTCCGTGGACTCCGGGCCGCAGCCGGACCTCCCCCTCGGCTCGCCGTCGAGAATCAGGTGCCGGACTGCCCGCGGGCGGCGGTGAAACCGGAGGAGAGACAGCATGATCAGGCGACCGGCCCTGGGTGCGATCGTCGCCGCCGCCATGACGGTGATGATCGTCGCGGCCTGCAGCGGTGACGGTGTCTCCTCGTCCGGTGACCGCCGCCGGACAGTCACCATCGGGTTCCAGGGCGTGCTGTCGGGCGACGACGAGCAGCTGGGCGTCAACGCCCTCTACGGGGTGCGCACGGCGATCGAGGAGATCAACGCGGACGCCAGCCTGCCGTTCCGGGTCGAGCTCGTCTCCTCCGACGACGGCGGGTCACCCGAGCGGGCGCCGGCCGCCGCGCGCAGGCTCATCGACGACTCCGACGCGGTGGCCGTCATCGGCCCGATGCTCTCGGACGCGACGGAGGCCAGCGAGCCGTTCTACAGCGAGGCCGGCCTGCTCTCGGTCAGCCCGTCCGCCACCGCCCCGGCGCTCACCGACCTCGGCTTCACCACCTTCTACCGGGTCGTCGCCCCCGACTCCGTGCAGGGCCGGGCCGCGGCCGACTACATCTCCACCGTCCTCGACGCGGGGAAGGTGTACTCGGTCGACGACCGCAGCGAGTACGGCATCGGCCTGTCCACCGCGCTGGAGGCGGAGCTGTTCTCCGACGGCGTCGACGTCGTCCACGGCGGCGTCGACCCGGCCCGGGACTACACCCGCGAGGCAGCGAAGATCATCGTCGAGGCGCCGGACGTACTCTTCTACTCCGGTCAGTACGCCGACTTCGCGCTGCTCAACAAGGCGCTCGAGGACGGTGGCTTCACGGGCACCGTCATGGGCGGGGACGCGACCCGCGACCCGGACTTCGTCACGCGGACGGGCGCGGCTGCCGCCGAGGGCGCCTACTTCTCGTGCGCCTGCAGCGACGTCGACACCGACCCGGCGGCGAAGGAGTTCGTGGCCTCCTACAAGGACGTCAACGGCGGGGCGTTGCCCGGGACCTACTCGGGGGAGGCCTACGACGCCACCTGGGCCGTCGTCGACGTCCTGAAGCGGCTCGGGAATGACATCAGCCGGGAGTCCGTCGCGCGGGCCTTCCGCACCGTCAGCTGGGACGGCCTCACCAGGAAGATCGAGTTCGAGGAGAACGGCGAGCTCAAGCGCTCGACCGTCTACCTGTACAAGGTGCAGGACGGCGAGATCACGGACCTCGGACGGATCTCGGACCTGATCGGCTCCTGACACTCGCCCGTCGGCGGTGCTCGTGTTTCGGTGCGTGGTCTCGTCTGGCCTAGTCGCTGTTGGCGAGGGACGATGTGCTCTCCGTGTCGCGTCCCGCGGAGAGAGGGCAGGCCGCCGAATGACCGTGTCAGCCGGATGACGGTGTCCACCGAATGATCGTTCCTACCGAATGATCGCGTCCACGCCCACGGCGGTGCCCTCGGGCACGAGCCTCGGCCGGCTGGCCGAGCTGTCCATCGAGCGGACCGGCGGCACCGGTCCGCTGATCTTCGAGGAGCAGCGCTGGACGGCCGCGCAGCTCGCGGCCCGGGCCCGGCGCCTGGCCGGCGGGCTGCGCGCGGCCGGGCTCGCGCCGGGGGACAGGGTCGCGGTCTGCATGGCGAACTGTCCCGAGGTCGGCATCACCTACCAGGCGGCCTGGTGGGCCGGCGCGGCCGTCACGCCGGTGCTGTTCCTGCTCGGGGAGACGGACCTGCGTCACGTGCTGGCCGACAGCGCCGCCTCGTTCGTCGTGACCACCCCGGACTTCCTGGACAAGGTCCGCGCGGCGGCCCGGGGCCTGCCCGCGCTGCGTGCCGTCGTGCTGGCCGAGCAGGCCGAACCCGCGCCCGCCGACCGCGCCGGGCCACCGGTGCTGCTGTTCGCCGAGCTGGAGTCCCCGGCCGAGTCCGACCTGGTGGACGTCGACCCGTCCGGTATGGCCGCGCTGCTCTACACCGGGGGGACGACGGGGCGCGCCCGGGGCGTGGTGCTCTCCCATGACAACGTCTCGGCGGCCGCGTGGGCGGTGCACTCGATGCGGCTGGGCGAGGGCCTGCCCGGCCTGCTGCCCCTGCCGATGTCGCATGTCTACGGGATGACCGTGAGCGTCATGGCCACCTACGCCGAGACGCCGGCGACGGCTGTCCTGATGCGCTGGTTCGAGCCCGTCCGGTTCCTGGAGCTGGTGGTGGAGCACCAGGTGGCGCAGACGGCGATCGTCCCCGCCATGGCCCGGATGATCCTGGACCAGGATCTCGACGGCTACGACCTGTCGGCGCTGCGCCAGGTGGTCTCCGGGAGCTCGGCGCTGCCGCGCGAGGTGGCCGACGAATGGGCGCGCCGGCTGCCCGGGGTCGAGCTCGTGGAGGGCTACGGCTGCACCGAGGCGTCGGCGATCGTCACGGTGATGCCACCGGGGCGGACCCGGCTGGGCAGCGTCGGCCGCCCGGCACCCGGCGTCGAGCTCCGGATCGAGGCCCTGAACGCCACCGACGGCGACCATGATGGCCCGCCCGGGGGAGCGGGTGGTTCGCCGGTCGGGGAGATCTGCGTGCGCGGACCGGGCGTCATGCTGGGCTACTGGCGTGATCCCGCGGCGACCGCGCAGGCGGTCCGCGCCGGATGGCTGCACACCGGCGACGTCGGCCACCTTGACCGGGACGGCTTCCTGTACCTCGTCGACCGGATGAAGGATCTGATCATCCGCGGCGGGTTCAACATCTACCCGCGGGACGTCGAGGACGCGCTGCGGGAGCACCCGGACGTCGCCGAGGTGGCCGTGGTGGGCCGCCCCGACCGCCGGCTCGGCGAGGAGATCGTCGCGTTCGTCCAGCTCGGCCCGGGCGCGGACGTCTCGGCGGAGGCACTTGTCCGGTTCGGGCGGGAGCGGCTCGGGCCGCTACGGTACCCGCGTGAGGTGCGGATCGTCCCGGCGATCCCGCTCACCAGCATGCTCAAGACAGACCGGGCGGCCCTGCGGACGATGCTCACGCCGTCAATTCCGCCGGCTCCGTCACCGGCTGCATCTCCGGCGGCTCCGCTGGAGCCGTCAGCGCACGGCTCGTCACCCTCGTCGCCCCTGTCGCCAGGGGATTCCGACTCCGTCGCGTGGCACGGCGGGCCTGTTGGACCAGCGTCGCGAGTTTCGTCGTAGGGTGAGGTTGGCTGAACCTTCCACTAACGTAAGGGTTGTTCGTCTCCCATGGTGCGGTTGCCGCTCAACGGAGTTTTCTCGCCCCCGGGTCGCCTGACGGGCCGGGCGGCCGTGGTGACCGGTGCCTCCAGCGGCATCGGTCACGCGATCGCGCTCGACCTCGCCGCCGCCGGGGCATCCGTCCTGGCCACGGGGCGGGACGGCGCGGCATTGTCCCAACTCGCGCGCACGGCCGCCGCCGGCCGGGTCGACCTGCGCGTCTTCGCCACCGAGATCACCGACGCCGACGGCCGGGAGCGGCTCGTCGAGACGGCCCGGGCGGAGCTCGGGGAGATCTCCGTGCTGGTCCACTCGGCCGGTGTCTACCACAGTGGTCCGATGACGATGGCGAGTCTCGCCGACCTTGACGATCAGTACGCGGTCAACCTGCGGGCCCCGTATGCGCTGACCCAGCTGCTGCTACCCGATCTCACTCGCACGCTGGGCGACATCATCTTCGTCAACTCCACCCAGGGCCTGTCGGCGAGCCCGGAGGTCGGCCAGTACGCCGCGACGAAGCACGCGCTGCGCGCGATCGCGGACAGCCTGCGCGGCGAGCTGGGGCCGAAGGGGCCGCGGGTCTGCACCATCCTGCCTGGTCGGACGGCCACCGCGATGCAACGGAAGATCTTCGAGACGGAGGGTCGGGACTGGGATCCCGAGGCCCTCATGCAGCCCGAGGACGTCGCGGCGATGGTGCTCTCGGTCGTGGAGCTGCCGCGTCGCGTCGAGGTGACCGACATCGTGATGCGACCGGCCCAAAAGGTCTCCTGATTCGGCGAGAGCATATTGTTCTCCGGGTTCGGTGCGAATTACGCGGGAATTCCACGAGGATTTCCGCGGCGGTGCCGCCTCAACGGCTGGTTGGCCGTGACGGCAACCGTTGGTGAACGTCCCACGGATTCAAAGGGAGCTCCCCGCGGGGGTGCGAGGCTTGCTGCGCTGACCCCGCAACGACAGGAGTTCCCATGTCCAGAGCGGCCAGGATCCTTGGCGCTCTCGCGGTCGCCGCCGCAGCTTTGCTGGGCACGTCGACCGCCGCCTCCGCGGCGACACATGAACCCGTCATCTTCGTCTACGGATTCAACGGATCGACATCCACCTGGACCGACATGGTCGCCGACTTCCAGGCCAACGGCTGGTCCTCGTCCGACCTGGTCGTGTTCACCTACGATTCGCACCAGTCGAACGTGACGACCGCGAACCAGCTGGCCGCCACAATCTCCTCCGTGCGCAGCGCGACCGGCGCGGCCAAGGTGGACCTCGTCACCCACTCCATGGGGGCGCTGTCCTCGCGCTATTACCTCAAGAACCTCGGCGGGACGTCCGTCGTCGACGACTTCGTGTCGCTGGGTGGCCCGAACCACGGGACCAGCACCGCGACCCTGTGCGGATGGCTCTACACGGCCTGCTCGGAGATGAGCCCTGGCTCGTCCTTCCTGAACACCCTGAACTCCGGTGACGAGACGCCGGGCGCGGTCAACTACCGTACGTGGTGGTCGTCCTGCGACGACGTCATCAATCCGGATTCCAGCGTCGCCCTCTCGGGTGCCACGAACACCGCCGCCGGCTGCCTCGGCCATTCCGAGCTGCACGACGACAACACCGTGGCCAGTCAGGTCAGAGCCTTCATCGGCTGAGCCGGGCTGAGCCGCCGAGCGGGCGGCTCACGAGCGATCCTGGTCCGGTGGTCCGGTGTGTGCGAACGTCCCGGGAACGGGTACTCCGAGCGCACCATGAATGGTCACGATCCGGCACGCACCCGGTTGGCGGGCTGGTTGCGCCGTCTGCCGCTGCAACGCCGCAACCGCGATAGCCCCGCCCCGCCTCCCACGCCACCGCCTCCTCCCATGCCTGAGGAGGCGGTGGCGGCCGAGGCGGTGGTGGCGGACACCGCCCGCCCCGATCCGCCGCGGGACGACGAGGAACACCACGAACACCACGAACACCACGAGGAACACGAGGAACACGAGGAACACGCAGAGGAACACACAGAGCTGGACGACCTGCTGCGGGCGGTGGCCCGGGAGGGCTTCGGGTTCGCCGAGCTGCGCCCCGGCCAGCTCGAGGCGATGCGGGCCGTCACCGCCGGCCGGGACACGCTGTGCGTCCTGCCGACCGGGGGTGGCAAGTCGGCCGTTTACCAGATTCCGGCCCTGCTCACCGCGGGGCCGACCGTGGTCGTCTCGCCGCTCATCGCGCTGCAGCGTGACCAGGTGCGCGGGCTCACCGAACGCCTGGGCGGCCTGCTGGACGCGGTGCCCGCCGGCCCCGGGACCGCCGCCAGACCCGACGCCGGCCAGTCCGGTGCCGGTCAGCCTGACGCTGACGCGCCCGCGGTGGCGGCGAACTCGCAGAGCGGGCGCGGCGCGGCGCTCGCGGCGATCGACGCCGTCCGCCACGGCCGGGCCGAGTTCCTGTTCCTTGCTCCTGAGCAGCTCGCCCGCGACGACGTCCGGGAGGCGCTTCGCGAGGCGCGGCCCTCCCTGTTCGTCGTGGACGAGGCACACTGCATCTCCAGCTGGGGCCACGACTTCCGCCCCGACTACGCCCGCCTGGGCCAGGTGATCGACGACCTCGGCCATCCGGTGGTCGTCGCGCTGACGGCCACCGCGTCGCCGCCGGTGCGCCGGGAGATAGCCGAGCGCCTGCGGCTCGAGGATCCGGCGGAGATCGTCCGCGGCTTCGACCGCCCGGAGATCACCCTGAGTGTCGAGTCGTTCGTCGACGACGACGAGAAGAAGGCCCGGCTGGTCGAGCGGATCGCCGCCGAGACCAAGCCCGGCCTGGTCTACACGGCGACCCGGCGTGGCGCCGAGGATCTCGCCGCCGAGCTCGCGGACCTCGGGCTCACCGCGAGCGCGTACCACGCCGGGCTACGCGCGGCGCGCCGCCGTGAGGTCGAGGAGGACTTCATGGCCGACCGGTGCGACGTCGTCGTGGCGACGACCGCGTTCGGCATGGGCATCGACAAGCCCAACGTCAGGTTCGTGATCCACGCCGAGGTGGCCGACTCGATCGACTCCTACTACCAGGAGATCGGGCGCGCCGGCCGCGACGGCCAGCCGGCGGTCGCGGTCCTGTTCTACCGGCCCGAGGACCTGGGCCTGCGTCGCTTCTTCGCCTCGTCACGCCCGGACGAGACCGCCCTGCGCCGCGTCGCCGTGCTGCTCGGCCACGCCGAGGAACCGGTGAGCGCGCGTGCCCTGGCCGACGCCGCCGGGGTCGGCGACACCGCGCTGACCCGCATGGTGGACCTGCTCGAACGGGCCGACGCGGTCACCGTCCACGACGACGGCCGCATCGAGCGCAGTGCCGGTGCGCCGGAGCCCGAGCAGGCCGCGCGCCGTGCCGTCGAACTGGCCGCGGCACGGGTCGAGTTCGAGCGGTCGCGGGTCGACATGATGCGCGGGTACGCGGAGACCCGCGACTGCCGGCGGCGTTACCTGCTCGCCTACTTCGGCGACACGTCCCCCGCGGCCTGCGGGAACTGTGACGTGTGCCGGTCCCGTCTGCCCGGGCAGCGGGTGCCGGGCGGCGAGGGCGGGGCCGCGGCCGCCGCCGGTTCCCCGGCGCCGGTGGGCGACAACGAGGCCACGGCGGAGGTCTCGCCGTTTCCGGCCGGGCTGGCCGTCCGCCATGTGCGGTGGGGGCCCGGCCAGGTGATGAAGGAGGACGGCGACCGCATCACCGTCCTGTTCGACGAGGTCGGATACCGCACGCTGTCGGTGGCGGCGGTGACCGAGCGGGGCCTGCTGGCCGTCGCCGACTAGCCCCGCTGTAACGTCACCGCCGGCCCGCGCTGGCCGGTCGTTTCGTCAGCGACCGCGGTGCCCCGCACCGTCGAGGTCAGGCGCGGCCAGTCCGTCCCCGCACGTCGCCGATTGCCGCCGACCTGAGGAGCACCGCTTTCGTGACCGACTTCCGGAACCGGACCGCACTGGTCACGGGGGCCTCGTCGGGGATCGGGGCCGCGTTCGCCGAGGCGCTCGCGGCACGCGGGGCCGATCTCGTGCTCGCCGCGCCGTCCGAGGAGAAACTGCGGCCGGTGGGCGAGCGACTGCGCGCGCTGCACGGGGTGCGGGTGTGGACGGTCCCGGTCGACCTCGCCCGGGAGGACGGCCCGGACCTGCTCGTCGAACAGGTCCGGGCGACCGGGCGCGAGATCGACGTCCTGGTGAACAACGCCGGGTTCGGCACCTACGGCCGGTACGAGGAGCTGCCCGCCGACCGTGACCACCGCGAGGTCATGGTGGACGTCGTCGCGGTCGAACGGGTGACGCACCTGCTCCTGCCGGCGATGGTCGAACGGGGGCGGGGCACCGTCGTCAACGTGTCGTCGACGTCGGGGTTCCAGGCCGTCCCGTACATGGCTGTGTACGGGGCGTCGAAGGCCTTCGTGTTGTCCTTCTCGATCGCGCTGTGGGCGGAGTACCGGTCGCGCGGAATCCGGGTGCTGGCGGTGTGCCCGGGGCCGACCGACACGAACTTCTTCGAGGTCCTCGGCCGGCGGATGAGCGCCGGTGGACGGCTGCGCACCACCGACGAGGTCGTCTCGGCCGCCTTCCGCGGCCTCGACCGCGGCCTGCCCTACGTGATCGACGGCCGGCTGAACTACCTGACCTCGAACGCGTCCCGCCTGCTGGGCAGGGGGCTGGTCGCGGGGATCACCGCCCGGACGCTCCGGCCGCGCGGGCACGGGTGACCTGCTCGCCGTCCTGCTCCGCCAGCGCCAGCCGGGCGACCAGCTCGTAGGAGCGGATCCGGTCGGCGTTCGAGTGCACGTTCGTGACAATCATGAGCTCGTCGGCCTCGGTCGCCTCGAGCAGGGCGTTCAGACCGTCCCGCACGGTCTCCGGGCCGCCCACGATGTGCGAGGACGTCGCCGCCTCCGCCACATCGCGCTCCTGCGGCGTCCAGGGGTGGGCGGCGGCCTCCTCGGGCGTGGGGAAGGCGCCGGGCCGTCCCATCCGCAGGCGCAGCATCGTCAGGCGGGTGGGCCCGGCGAGCCACTGGGCCCGCTCGTCGTCCTCGGCGCACAGGACACCGGCGGCGACCATCGCGTACGGGCGCTCCCGCCCGGGCGACGGCCGGAACGAGTCGCGGTACAGCCGCAGCGCGGGCAGCGTGCCGGCGGAGCTGAAATGGTGCGCGAACGCGAACGGCAGGCCGAGGATTCCGGCGACCTGGGCGCTGTAGCCGCTCGAGCCGAGCAGCCAGATCGGCGGTGTCTCCGCCCGCGGGTACGCCTCCACACCGCGCAGTGGGTGCCCACCGGGGAACGACCCACCGGAGAGGAAGGTCGTCAGCTCGGCGAGCTGGTCGGGGAAGTCGTCCGCGGACATCGACCCCGGGCCGCGGCGCAGGGCACGCGCGGTGTTCTGGTCGGTGCCGGGCGCACGGCCGATGCCGAGGTCGATGCGGCCGGGGAAGAACGCGCCCAGGGTCCCGAACTGCTCGGCGATCGTGAGCGGGGCATGGTTGGGCAGCATCACCCCACCCGAGCCAACCCTGATGGTGGACGTCGCCGCGGCCACCTGGCCCATCAGGATGGTCGTCGCGGAACTGGCGATGCCCGGCATGCCGTGGTGCTCGGCCAGCCAGTAGCGGGTGAAGCCGAGATCCTCGGCCCGCCGGGCCAGCTCAAGGCTGCCCCGCACGGCCTCGCCGGCGGAGACACCCGTGCCCACCGGCACCAGGTCGAGGACGGACAGCGGCACCGGTCTCATCAGGCTCACCCTTGCGCCAACCGCCCCACCGGTGCCCGTCTTCCCACCAGGGCTCCGCTTTCCCCGTCGGGCTCGGCTCTCCCCATCAGGGCTCGGCCGGCGACGGCGCCGTTGGCGCCGAAGTGCCTGGACGGCCCGCCGTGGAACGGGAGGATGGCAGGCATGGGCGCATACCGGCGGGCGTACGAGCAGGAGCGGACCGACCCCGAGGCCTTCTGGGCCGCGGCCGCGCGGGAGGTCGAGTGGACCCGTCCCCCGGAGCGGATTCTCGACGCGAGCGCACCGCCGTTCTACCGCTGGTTCCCCGACGCCGAGCTGAACACCTGCGCCAACGCCCTGGACCGGCACGTCGCCGCCGGTCGCGGGGACGCGCTCGCCCTGGTCTACGACTCACCGGTCACCGGGACGTCCCGCCGGTACACGTTCGCGCAGCTCACCGACGAGGTGGCCCGGGCCGCCGGCGCGCTCGCCTCGCTCGGAGTCGGCCGCGGCGACCGTGTCATCGTCTACCTGCCGATGATCCCCGAGGCGGTCGTGGCGATGCTGGCGTGCGCCCGCCTCGGCGCCGTCCACTCGGTGGTCTTCGGCGGGTTCGCCGCCCCGGAACTCGCCGCCCGCATGGACGACGCCCGCCCGAAGGTCGTGGTCAGCGCGTCCTGTGGCATCGAGCCGACGCGGCTCGTCCCCTACAAGCCGATGATGGACGCGGCGATCGAGCTGGCCGTCCACAAGCCGGCCGGGTGCCTCATCGTGCAGCGCGAGCAGCACCGCTGTGATCTCGTGACCGGCCGCGACCACGACTGGGACGCCCTCGTCGGCTCCGCGCCCCCGCTGGCCCCGGTGCCCGTCGCGGCCACCGACCCGCTGTACATCCTCTACACCTCCGGGACGACCGGGCGGCCGAAGGGCATCGTCCGGGACAACGGCGGCCACGCGGTGGCGATGTCCTGGTCGATGCGCAACGTGTACGGCATCGGGCCGGGGGACGTGATGTGGGCGGCCTCCGACATCGGCTGGGCGGTCGGCCACTCGTACACGGTCTACGCGCCGCTGCTGGTCGGCGCCACGACGGTGCTCTACGAGGGGAAACCGGTCGGCACCCCCGACGCCGGGGCCTTCTGGCGGGTGATCGCCGACCACGGGGTGAACGTGCTGTTCACCGCGCCCACCGCGATCCGCGCGATCAAGAAGGAGGACCCGGCGGCCGAGCTCGTCGGCCGGTACGACCGCACCACCCTGCGGGCGCTGTTCCTGGCCGGCGAGCGGCTGGACCCGGCCACCTACGAATGGGCCTCGGGCGCGCTCGGCCTGCCCGTCGTCGACAACTGGTGGCAGACCGAGACGGGATGGCCGATCTGCGCGGCGCCGCTCGGGCTGGAGCCGCTGCCGCTCAAGGCGGGGAGCCCGTCGGTGCCGATGCCGGGATACGACGTGCGGGTCCTGGACGCGGCGGGCGAGGAGGTCCCGCGCGGCACCGAGGGCGCCATCTGCATCCGCCTGCCGCTGCCGCCCGGCTCGCTGCCGACGCTGTGGGAGGACGACGAGCGTTACGTCGCCTCGTACCTCTCGGCCTTCGACGGGTACTACCTGACCGGCGACGGCGGCTACGTGGACGACGACGGCTACCTGTTCGTCCTGGGCCGCACCGACGACGTCATCAACGTGGCCGGGCACCGGCTCTCCACCGGATCGATGGAGGCGGTGCTGGCGGCCCACCCGGCGGTGGCGGAGTGCGCCGTCGTCGGCGTCGCCGACCCGTTCAAGGGCCAGGTGCCCCGCGGGCTCGTGGTGATGAAGAGCGGAACGGAGATCACGCCGGACGTACTGGCCGCCGAGCTCGTCGCGCGGGTCCGCGCCGAGATCGGGCCGGTCGCCTCGATGCAACGGGTGGACGTCGTCGCCGCCCTCCCGAAGACCCGCTCCGGCAAGATCCTGCGCCGCACCATGCGCGAACTGGCCGACGGCCGCTCACCGGCGATCCCCTCCACCATCGAGGACGCCGCGGTGCTCGACGCCCTGCGCCCCGTCCTCCTCCCGGACACCTGATCGAGCCCGGGGAAACTGCCAGACACCTGACCAGGTCGGGCGATGTTGTGGGAGGCCTGATCGGGTCAAGCGAGGTTGTCGGTGGCCTCCAGGTGGTCGACGTAGGCGTCGGCGATCTCGTCCAGCTCGTCCGGCGGGAAGCCGAGGTTCCTGCGTATCGCGCGGCGCCCGATCAGCAGCAGGTGGAGCATGTAGACCGGGATATCCGCGTCCTGGCAGCGGTGGAAGCCCATCGTGAACCAGGTGAGCGCCTCCTGCTGCCGGCCGTGCTCCGCGAGTGTCTCCGCCACCGCCGCGTACACATCCGGATTCGTGGAGCGGCTCGACTTGATCTCGGCGCGCAGCGTCGTGGCCTCGGCCTCGTCGCCCTTGCGCACGAGCGCGTCATGCAGCCAGACCCGCGGGTCGATGTCCGCCACGCCGGCTGCCGCGTCATCCGCCGCGTCATCCGCCGCCATGGCGGCCGCCGCCGCGGCGGCCACCGAACCGGCGGCCGCTGTGTCGTTGGCGACCACGGCAGCGCGGTAGCAGCGCACCGCCTCGTCCCAGTCGTCGGCGAGGCCGTACTGGCCGCCGGCGTGGACCAGCAGCATCGACGCGCTGACCTGGCCGTGGAGCTCAGGCCGCGCGGCGAGATCCTCGAACTGTGCCGCGGCCTGCTGGTGGCGGCCGTCGCCCGCGGCCTCGATGACGATCTCGTCCAGGTCATCCTCGGTGAGGATGTCGTCCTCGGTGAGCGTGCGCATGACGGCCATTGTTCTCCGCCCGCCGCCCGTCCCGGACGGCCGGGGATGAGGAGGCCACAGGGGGGCGCAGACGCCGCCGGACCATCGGGTTCCGGGCTGGTTCGGCGGGGTAGCAGGCTGCGGTGACCAGTATTCCGCCCGAGAAACAGCCGGGGCCGGTCGCGTTCGTGCTCGGCGGCGGCGGCGTCCTGGGCGCCGCCGAGGTGGGAATGCTCGACGCGCTCCTGGCCGCGGGCGTCCGCCCCGACCTGGTCGTCGGGACCTCCGTGGGCGCCATCAACGGTGCCGTGGTCGCCGCCGACCCGTCCAGAGCCGCGATCGGGCGGCTGACCGAGCTGTGGGCCGACCTGGGCAGCTCGGACGTCTTCGCCGGCGGGCCGGCCAAACGGCTGGCCACCGTCGTCCAGCACGGCTACCTGCACTCGAACGCGCCGCTGCGCCGGATACTGAAGGCGAACCTGCCGTCCTCCTTCGAGCGGCTGGCGGTGCCCTTCCAGTGCGTGGCGGCCAGCGTCGAACGTGCGGCCGCGCACTGGTTCGACCGCGGCCCGCTCGTCGACGCCGTCCTGGCGTCGTGCGCGGTGCCCGCGCTGCTACCCCCGGTCAAGATCGGGGACGAGCACTTCGTCGACGGCGGCCTCATCGACAGCACTCCCGTGGGCCGGGCGGTGACGCTGGGCGCGCGAACGGTCTACGTCCTGCACGTCGGGCGGATCGAGCGGCCGCTGCGCCCCGGCCGCTGGCCGTGGGAGGCCGGCCTCGTGGCCTTCGAGATCGCCCGCCGCCGCGGCTTCGCCGACGCGATGGCCGCCCTGCCGGCGGATGTCGCCGTCCACCTGCTGCCGATCGGTGACGCCACCGGAGTACCACTGGTCGGGCTGCGATACCGGTCCCCCTCCGGGGTCCGCCGCCGGATCGAACGCGCCCGCCAGGCCACAGCCGACTACCTCGACCTCCTGGCGGCCCCCGGCACCCGAGGCCTGGGCGCCGCGAAGACCCCGGCCACGCCGGGCCGCGCCCCCGACGGTGACCGCGGCCCTCGACCGGATCCCGACCGCGGCCGAAGCGTCGCCCCCGAGCCTCGCCGTGGCCTTGTCGTGAACAGCGACGGCGATCGTTCGGGGCGTGAGGCGTGAGAGTGCCACCAAGGGCGATCCGCCGCCTCGTGATCGATCCCCTGTTCATCCCGGTCGCGGTGGGCGGCGCGGTGCTCGGTGTCCTGGTGACTCTGCTCGGCCTGCTCAGCGCGCCCGTCGACCGCCGGCTACGGCTGTCCCGGGTGGCGGCCCTGGCCGGGGCCTACCTCGCCGCCGAGGCCGTTGTGATCGTGAGCGGCTTCGGGTTGTGGCTGGCCCGGCCGCTGCTCCGCGCCAGGTGGGAGAAGGTCAACCTGCGGCTGCTGCGCGGCGTCCTGCGGTTTGTCGTCACTGCCGCCGGGCGGCTGGTCGCGTTCCGCCTGACCGTCCGCGAACCGCCGGCGGGCACTGTGGACTGCGCCGGCCGCCCCGTCCTGGTCGCCAGCAGGCACGCCGGGGTCGGTGACTCCTTCGCGCTGGTCCATCTGCTGCTCGACCGCTACCAGCGCACGCCGCGGGTCGTGCTCCTGGCGAGCCTTCAGCTCGACCCGGCGATCGACATCCTGCTCGGCCGGCTGGATGCCTGCTTCCTGCGCACGGAGGGCGCCGACCCGACGGCACCCGCTCGGGTTCACGACCTGGCCACCAGACTGACGTCCCGCGATGCCCTCGTCATCTTTCCCGAGGGGGCGAACTTCACCGCGCGGCGCCGCCGGCGGGTGATCCGCGGGCTGCGGCTGCGCGGCCAGTCGAGCCGGGCCGCGGTGGCCGAGAACCTCGCCCACGTGCTGCCGCCCCGCCCCGCCGGCGTGCTCGCCGCGCTGGACGCGCGAACCGTGGGGGGAACGGCCGTGGTCGCCCACACGGGGCTGGACCTCCTGGTCACGCCGGGCCTCGTCTGGCAGGCCCTGCCGTTGACGGCCCCGATGGAGCTGCGCTGGTGGTGGTTCCCCGCGGACGAGCTGCCGCCCACCGGAACGGAGCGCGCGGACTGGTTGACCATGAACTGGGCAGTGGTGGACGCCTGGATCGACTCCCGCCGCTCCCCGAACCCCCTCCCGACGTCCTCGGACTCCTGACCGCCCTCTCGGTCAGGAGGAGCTCGGGAGGGCGCACGGCCTGCCGGTTCCGGCGGCGCCAGGCACACCACGACCGCGGGAATCGTTCAGCTCGTCTCGATCGGCTCAGTCATACCGAGGCCCGCCAGTGGTGGGATGACATGGACCGCGGCAACAGCCTGCAGACCCGAGGCCTTCTCGTCCTGCGATTCCCCGGTTTCATTGTCCTGAATGATCCCTGCCGCGTAGCGGCGGCCATCGCCCAGGCCCTGCGCTCTCGCGGCTGGACCGCCCTCTACCACCCCTGCCCCAGCTGCCAAACCCCCCGAACTCGAGGCTTTCAGGCCGTCCGAAAGAATGTGTGGCGGGTGGGTGAGTCCATGGACTCACCCACCCGCCACACATCTGGAGCGGTGGGGATATTGGGTCAGCTGGGAAGGGGGCGGCGGCCGGCGAAGCCAAGGTCGGCCCGGTGGTACCAGGCGAGATCCGGCTCGCCCTCGATCCAGCACAGCAGCACGTTCTCGCCCTCGAGGATGGCGGGGAAATCGATCAGTAGCGGGGCGGCGCCCTTGACCTGGATGCCGCGGGCGGGGAACCAGGCCAGCGCTTCGGACAGCCAGGCCTGCAGGGCTTTCATCTCGGCGAGTCCCCCTTTGGGGGACGACGCGCCATCCGCCAGCGCGGCGCTCAGCTCGGTGAGGTCCGCCCGCCGTGCGACGAACTCGGCGGCGCGTTCGTGGATTTCGGGCATGAGGGCACGGGCCTCGTCCACGGAGAACATCTGGTCCACGCAGTCCAGTCCATCATGCCTGGACGTCAACGGGCCCAGCCGGGTGGCACCGACCGGCACGCGCGTTCGTGGATCGCGGGAAACGGCCCCGGGCGGCTCCCGTCTCCGAGATCGTCGACCGGGGCCACCGGGCCTGGTGGGCCCGCCGGAGGAGGATGGATTCAGGAACGGCGGGCCATCTTGATGGTCTTCTCGAGCTGATCCCGGTCGACTTCGGCGGAGCGGCCGTTCGTCGCGACGGTCGGGATCTGGTGACCGCCGCCGAGGACCAGGTCGGTGGTGTGGCGCATGCCCATGTCGCGCTGCTCGACGTCGAGGATGGTCTCCTCCACCCGGTACAGCTTCTCGATTTTCGCGACCTTGGCCTCGACCTGCGCGGCGACGATCCGCAGCCGCCGTTCCGCCTTGGCGAGGCGTCGTTCCAGGCGACGGTCGACGACGTTGGGCATCGGCTCGTCGCGCTCGGTCGGGTCGTGCAGGTAGAGCTCCACGGCCACCGCCACCAGCGGGATCAGCGCGGTGAAGAGGATCGCCGGGCCGTCGCCGCCGTCGCCGGACGCGCCCTGGATCCGCACCAGCACACCCGCGATCGACAGGAGCAGGAAGATCGTCGAGGTCAGGGTGAGGGCGAGGGCCGACGTCCTGGTGGTGACGAGCTGTTCGCGGACCTCCTGGTCCATCTTGACCTCGCCGACGTCCGCGGCCTTCAGGAGCTGGATCTGGGCCCGGGCCAGGATCGCGCTTTTGATCGCGTGGGCGAGCACCATCCCGGCGATGAAGACCGCGATGCCCAGGATGCCGCCCAGGAACCAGCTGACGCCGTAGTCCGCGGCGTCGGTGAGCACGCCGTAGGCGTCGGCGAAGACGAAGAAGTCGAGGGAGGCGAGCACCAGCAGGATGAGGTGGCGGACGGCCGGCGCGAACTGCATCTGCGGGATGCGTTCCTGGATGCCGACGCTGCGCCAGAGCCGGCCCTGCTCGACCTTGTTCTTGATCAGTTCGGTCCGGCGTTCCCGTCGCTCGGCCCTGGAGTCGATCTCCATGCGGAGCTCGGCGATCAGCTCCTCCAGAGTCCGGGCGTCCGCGCGGACGGCCGCGCGGACCTCCTGGATCTCCGCTTCTTCCAGGCTCTTCAGGACCTTGGGGCGGGTCTCGGCCCCCGCCAGCGCGATGTCGGCGTCCCCGACCTGACGGATGAGCTGCTTGGCTAGACGGCCCGGCCGATTTCCCCTGCGCAGCACCTGAGGGTCCCTCTTTCCGTGTCTTCGTTCGGGCGGCCTCTTCGTTCGGATGGCCTCGATGGTCTGGACGGCCTCGTCGAGTCCGGTCAGCCTCAGAATTCAGAAAACAGGACGGCCTTGAAACCTGGGACGGACGTGAAGCCGGGGCGGTCGGGTATCCGGGGATGTCGGGTAGCCGGGGATGTCGTGAGTCGATTAGGGCGGGCCGTGAAGGCGACCCGCGAAGGCGGGCGGTCAAGCGTACCCGCCAGCGAAGGAGCAAGCGTGAGCGCGGGTGGTGAGGACAGGCGGCCGACCGGCGAAAACGAACATCCGAGGTGCGGAAGATGGCCGGGCGGAGAACAGCCCTTTCCGCGGGCGACGATTGCGGCGGTCGGCGGCGGGAAAACGTCAGTCGATCGGGCGGGCAAAGGTTCCCCCCACGAAACAGAGCATCGCGCAGACGATCCCGAGCACCGAGGCGACCATGGCCTCGCGGGCGCCCTCCGTCTCGTCACCGGCGAAGACCATGGTCAGGACGAGGGTGCCGACACCGACGACGGCGCCGATCGCGCCGAGCAGGAAGCGGCGGGCGATGGTCTCCCGCGGCGGCAGGCTTGACAGCGCGTCGATGGGGGCGATCCGGCCGGCGCGGGCGCGGTTGCCGACCCGGCGACGGATGTCGCGCAGGCGGAAGGTGTTGCCGGCGATGAAGAAGCTGACCGCGGTCACGATCATCGACCCGGTGACGGACACCCGGGCGAACGGCGACGACAGGGTCAGCCAGACCCAGGTCTCCAGGACGGCGAGCAGGGCGAGGCAGGTCACGATCACTACGGTCGACCGCATGAGAGCCGGGCTGAAATGTTGGTCCTCGGGCTCGAACAGCAGGCCCATGGGTCGTCTCCTCGCGGTTGCGTCGGCCACGGGCATTCGCGGCACCGCGGTGTGCGTTCCGCCGGTATGTGGTCCGGCGGTGTGCGTCCCGGTGGAGGGCGTGGCTACGATCCCCGGGCTCGGCGCACCCCCCAGTTGGGCGATGGGGGCGGCGTCAGCCGCAGTCACTGCTGATCCGTCGGCACAGCTCGCCCTTGAGATAGCGGGCGATGTCCTGCTGAGGCCTGGTCGCCGCTCCCTCGTTCACGCCGATGAAGCGGACCTTGCTGTTCGCGATCGGTGTGAGCTGCTGGGTCTCCGGGGAGAAGCAGCGGCGCACCATGGCCTCCGCGATCTGGACGGACGCCTTCTTCCCGTCCACGTTGAGGCAGTCGGAGGCCTGACCGGTACCGAGCAGATCGCTCCAGACCACGACGGTGACCGCGCCGATCTCGACGCCGGGCGCCGCCCGCAGCGTGGCGATCTCGTCGTTGACGCCGGAGAGCAGGCCGGTGACGCTGCCGGTGGGGCGGACCTGCTCGCCCTGCACGATGTGGTCGACCTCCTCGGTGAGCGCGTCGGTCGCCGCGGTGCGGTCCTTCGCCTCCCGGGTGTCGTTGTTCCGGTCGATCCTGAAGACGGCTCCGCCGTCGAGGCAGTCCGAAGAGGTCAGTCCGGCGTCCCCGCCGCCACTGGCGACGAGGCGGATGTACTGGCCCTCCCGCAGCGCGGCGTCGAAATAGGGGCGCAGGCCCTCGGAGATACGGCTGGCGTTCTCCGGTGAGTTGTCGGAGACGTCCAGGTAGAGCATCAGCAGCGGGGCGCCGCCCTTGGGCGCGTCCTCCTGGTAGCGGGTGCAGTCGAGCGGGCCGTCGGCCGCTTTCCCGAGCATCGTGTCCATCGCGTCGCAGGACGTCAGCAGCGGCAGGGTGAGCAGCGCGGCGGCGAGCAGACCGGCTCCGCGGGCGCGCGGGCGTCCCGCCCTGGCCCGGCGGCGGGACGTCCCCGGCGGTGGCCCCGCGGTGTCCCCAGCGTTCCCTGCCGCGCTGTTCCCCGACCGGGACGCCGGTGTCGTGGTCGCTGTCGTCACGGTCATCGCAGCACGATCTCCACTCGGCGCCGGCTGGCGTCCGCGACCCCGTCGGTGGCGCCCTGTTCGCCCTTGGCCACGACCTCGAGCAGCGAGGCCGGGATGTCCTGGCTCGTCAGGTAGGCCTGGACGGCCACCGCGCGCCGGCGGGAGAGGTCGAGGTTGTGTTCCGTGGACCCGAGACCGTCGCTGTACCCGACGACCTCGACGCGGCCGTCGTGCTCGCGGATCTGGGGAACGATCCCGGCGAGCGCGGTGGCGGCCTCGGGCCGTAGGTCGGCGCTGTTGGCGTCGAAGAGGTAGTCCGCGCTGACGGTCGAGACCCGGCTGCCGTCCGCCTGGGTGATGAAGCTGCTCAGCGGCGGGAGCGGGTCCGGAGCGACTGACGGTGGCACTCTTGTGGCATGCGGCGCGGGGGTGAAGCTGGACGCGACCGCGTCACTTGAGCAAGCTGAGGCGAGACCGAGGACGGCGGTGAGCGCGAGTGCCGCGCACGCCGGAACCCCGGACCGCCGACGTCGCCTGGACGCGGCACGTCCGGCGGTGCGAAACGCGTGATACACGGTCGGCCCCCAACGGCAAGTGCGGGGCCAACCATAACCGTGCCGAAAAGCACCCTGTCGCCCAGGCTTGGGCGTTGTGTCGACCGTGGGATTAATCCGTGTTGCGTTGATGTATGACGTGTATCGATCATGTTTGTCGCGGATCGGTCTGGTGGGTGCCGGTCGCGGATGATTGCGGTGCCGTGCGCGTTACCAGCCGAACAGGGTGGGGCGCGACACCGGACGTCCGGTGTCGCGCCCCACCCTGTTATTGCGTATTTCTGTTCCGGGGCGGCCGATCAATAGCTGGTGGTGGTCGTCCCGTGGCTGCGCGAGCGCCGGCGGAGCCGCCGAAGCCCGCGGGCTCCCGCACGGTCGGCCTTGTTGACGTCGCGTCGGGCCTCGCGGCGAATCCTGGGCAGCAACCTCATCGCCTTCTCCTTCGGCTCGTTCCCGGGTGTTCTCCTGCATGGGGTCGCATTGTCCGTTCGTCGACCTGTTGCAGGGATTCCCCGAACCATGCCGATAACACCTGCGATTTCGGCACCGTCCGACGAGGGGTGCCGATGTGGGAGTCCAGGGCGGGAGCGCGGGCGGGGGCATGGGGCGAGAGCACGAGGTTGGATCGGGGAGGGCTGGCCACCGCTGGTCTCCAGCCTGAAGACCCTGCTGGAGACCGGTGATGTCCTCCCGGTCGGCGTGGGCGAGCCGCACCCGGCTTCCGGAGACGAGCGTCGAGCCGAGTCCGGCACGGAGGCAGGAGCCGAGCCCGGCGCCCGACTCCGCGCCGGACTCGGCTCCCGAGCCGGTGAGCGGCCGCTGACGGGGAATCGTGTCAGCGGCGGCGTGCGGCGTTGACCGCGAGGACCGCCACCGGCGGGATCACCATCGAGGCCAGCATCATGCCCATCGCCACCGGGACGGAGTAGAGCCGCACCACCGCGCCCGCCAGCACGAACAGGGCCAGGCACAGCGCCATCGAGACCAGGTACCTGCGCCGTGCCCGCCGGCCGGGACCCCGCGTGGGGTAGTCCTCGTCCGGCCAGGTGGCCCAGGTCTCGGCCCCGCCGGGCGCCTCGTGCGGGGGCGGCCCGGCTGGGCCGCCGTCCGGTGTCATGGCCTGGTCGGGCCCCACGACCCACTCGGCGGCGTCGGCTGGTGGGCGCCGGCGCGAGCGTCGCCGCCCGCCGGACGCCCCGCGCGGCCCCGGATGCGCCCGCCGGTCCGGGTTGCCCCGCCCGCCGGACGCCCGGCCATCCTCGGGTAGGGGAGCGGCAGTGGCATCGCCCCAGCCACCGGTGGCGGCCCAGCCACCGGCCTCGCCCCATCCGCTGGCGGAGTCCGTGCCCTTGCCGGGCCCCCTCTGATCGGAGGCCCGGCCGGACGCTCCCCGCCGGCCCGGGGCGGCACCCCCCGAGGGGGATGCCGGGTCATCCGAGGTGCCCCGATTGCCGGAAGCCCCCCGTCCGGGGTTGTCCGCCTGCCCGCCGGGCGACGTGCGCCCGCCCGGGTTCGTTCGTCCGTCGGATCCGGGACGCCCGTCGGCGGGGTGGCGCCCGCCGGGCGCGGCCCGCCCGCCGGGCGGGCGCGCGCCGCCGGAGCGTCCCGGCTGGTCATATGCGTCGAGCAGATGGGCGAGCCACAGATCGTGGGCTCGCCGCATACCGGGGTCGCTCAACACCCGGTACGCCGCGTTCACCCGGAGGAACGCGCGTTGGGATCCGCCGGCGTCCGGATGGGCGCGTTTCACCACGCGCCGATAGGCGGCATGGACCTCCTCGTCCGAAGCCGTGGGTGCGATCCCGAGCACCTCGTACATCGAGGCCCGCAAGTACTGGGCCGACTGGCTTTTTGGCGTATCACGCATGGCGATCACCTCCCGGCGCCCGTGCAGTGGGGCGTCGCGTCGACCTGTTCCCACCGTAGGCGGGATCTCGCGGGTCGACCGCCGGCGGTCGCGGTGAGCGAGACCACGGATGGCCCGAAGGTCGGTCGCCGTCAGCCCGGCTTGGCCGTGACGAAGATCGACGTCGACGGAACGAACTGCCCCCGAAGGGGTCCCCACTGGCCCCACACCCGGTTGTGACCCTCAGGCCATTCCGGCTCGATGACGTCGAGTAGTACCAGGCCGGCAGCGATGATCTCGCGTACGCGGTCGCCCATCGTCCGGTGTGCCTCTATGTAGGTCGGCTCGCCGGTCTCGGAGTGCTCCGTGTACGCCCGGCGGTCGAAGTAACTGTGGAAGACGACTAGCCCGTTGGCGTCGGGGGCGTCCGGCAGGCACCACACGAAGGGGTGGGTGGTCGAGAAGACCCAGCGGCCCCCGGGCCGCAGGGCCCGGGCAACCTCCCGCATCAGTGCCGCGCTGTCGGTGACGAACGGGACGGCGCCGAACGCCGAACAGGCGATGTCGACGCTCTCCGAGCGCACCGGCAGCATGATCGCGTCGGCCTGGAACAGCGGAACCGACACTCCGGTGCGGTCGTTCAGCGCGCGCGCCTGCGCGAGCTGGCCCGCCGACAGGTCGGTGGCGACGACGGTCGCGCCCTGCCCGGCCAGCCACCGCGAGCACTGCGCCCCGCCGCAGCCGACCTCCAGGACCACCCGGCCGGCCACGTCCCCGAGCAGCCGCGCCTCGGACTCGCGCAGCCCCTCCGGGCTCCAGCAGAAGTCGACGTCGCCCAGGAAGTCGCCGTGCTCGGCGTAGTAGGAGGGGGCTTCGGAATCCCAGTAGTGCCGGTTCGCGGCGCGGGCGCCGGCGGAGTCGATCTCGGTGTACCCGTACGCGGGCCGGGTGCCCTGCTCGTCGGTCGAGGGCTCGTCGCCGCCAAGGCCATCGCCGTCAAGGCCATGGCTGCCAAGGCCGTCGCTGTCGATCCTGTCGCTGTCGCTGCCCTGCTCGCCGTGCTCGGCGCTGTCGTTCTCGCGGGCGTCGATCTCGGAGGTGGAGATGTTCACGGCGGCCATGCTCGCATCGCGCCCCGACAGCTCACGGGGCGGTGTGGGTGACGGCGGCGCCGATCACCGCCCGGTTCTCCGCGATGCTCACCGGGGTGTAGACCACGGTGCCGGTGCCGGTGCCGGTGCCGTCGCGGTCGACCAGCCGGCCCCGCCGGCTCTCGCCGACGAGGCGGGCCCGGCCCTCCAGGGAACCGAGGCCGACCTCGCGGTCCACCGGCCCGAACGGGCCGGTCCCGGCCAGGCCCGCCTGCTCGGGAGCCTGGGTCGCGTACACGCGGACCACCGATCCGGGCACGGTCGTCCAGCGCAGCACGGTGCCGCCGAGAGTCTCGCGCGCTTCGAGGTCGACGACGGCGCGCGGCCTGGCGATCACGCGGGCGGTGACCTCGGCGCAGGCCGACGGGCGCAGCCCGTCCGACTCCTCGCCCGCCGCCACCCACACGCGGTAGCGGTAGACCGCGCCCGCCTGTACGTCGCTGTCGACGAAGGCCCCGCCGAAGCCGCGGTACCGGCGCATCGCCCCGCGCATCGAGGACGTCTCGTCGTGCGTCCGCTCGATGATCACCTCGTCGCGGCCGGGCACGGGACGCCAGGACAGCGCGACGGCGTCGTCCGTCATGTCGGCGCGCAGCGCGGTCACCGGCGGCAGCACCACCCGGGCGGCGCTTCGGGCGGGCGCCGACCGGGCACCGCCGCCGGCGCTCGGCCCGATCGCGACGACCTCGTGCCACACCTGGACACCCTTGGGTACCCCGGCGTCGAACAGCTCGGTCGCGGTGGTGTTGCCGAGACTGCGCTCCCGCCGCCCGCCGTCGGAGGAGTGATCCGGGACGACCCGGATCACCCGGTAGGTCTCGGCGCCCGGCGAGGGCTCCCAGGTGATCAGCAGCGCGCCGTCCTGCTCGACGACGGAGACCCCGGCCGGCGGCGGCGGCGCGCCGACCGGCCCGTCCGCGTCGCCGCGGCCCGCTGCGTCATCGTGGCCCGCCGCCTCGTCGTTCCCGTCGTGCCAGTCGGTCTCGGAGGCGGCGGGTCCGCCGGGATGGACGGGCGGAAGGCCGGCGAGGGTCGTCGGGGCCTCGGGATCGACGCGGGGCACTTCCCCGGCCGGGCCGGTCGGTCGGAACTGACCGCTGCCGAACTCCGGCTCGCCCTCCAGCGTGCCCGGCACCCGCCAGGATCCGACGCCGCCCTGGCCGCCCGCATCGCCCGCGCGGGCCTGCCAGCCCAGCCCGTCCGCGCGCACGACCGGACGGCCGCCCCGGTTCCCGAGGACGGCGGTACCGGTCGCGGTCGCGCTGCCGGCGGGCGAGCCGCCTCCGCCTCCGCCGCCACCACCGCCGCCCGCGGCCAGCCCGCTCCTGATCAGTGTGTCGAGCATCGACCGGGCGGCTCCGGCCGGCAGCCGTCGCTCCGGCTCCTTCTCCAGCAGTCCGGTCAGGACGTCCGCCAGCGGACCGGCGAGCCGCATCGGCGTCGGCGGGTGCAGCAGCACCGAGGCGAGCATCGCGCCGAAACTCTCCCGCTCGAACGGCGGGCGGCCCTCGACGGCGAAGTACAGCGTCCCCCCGAGACTGAACATGTCGGCCTCGAAGGTGGCCGGAGCGTTGTTCAGCCGCTCGGGCGCCATGTACAGCGGGGTGCCGAGTACTCCGGTCACGGTGAGAGTCGGATCGCCGTCGCCGGTGGCGATTCCGAAGTCGGTGAGCACCACGCGTCCGTCCGTGCCGATCAGAACGTTGGACGGTTTCACGTCCCGGTGCACGATTCCCTGGGCGCGGGCGGCGAGCAGCGCGTCGATCATCGCGATGCCGATCCGGGCGACCTCCGGCACCGGCATCGGCCCGTCGTCGCGCACCACCTCGAACAGCGACCGGGACGGGACGAGCTCCATCACGATCCACGGCAGGCCGTCCTCGAGGACGACGTCCAGGATGGTCACCACATGCGGGTGGCCGCGCAGCTTGGCGGCGTGCCGCGCCTCGCGCAGCGCCCGCTCGACCCGTTCGGCGCGCTCGTAGTCGGGCACGCCACCGGCGAACTCGATCTCCTTGAGCGCCGCCTCGGTCTCCAGGACCTGGTCGAAGGCGCGCCAGACGGTTCCCATCGCACCGGCTCCGAGCCGTGCCACCAGCCGGTAACGACCGGCCACGACCCGTGCGCCATCCGGACCGACCGCCACCTGACCCCCTCGGCCGCACCCATCGCCCGGAGTCAGCATCTCAGGCCGGCGCCCGGACCGGGACGCGAGGACACATCGTAGACATCTCGCGGCCTTGACATCGCGGCGGCGGACCACAGCGGCCGGTCGCCACGGCCGGCGGGTGGCCACGGCCGGCCCGCGGGTCGCTCGTCAGCTGGTGTACGGATTTCGCAACGTCATGGGCGTGCCCGCGATGTCAAGCGCCGACTGAGGGAAGCGGGAGCCCGCCCGGTAATAGCGGGCCCGGGTTCGGCCGACCGGTTCCAGGACCTGGGCGGTCGTGAGGTCGCGCAGGTCGCGTTGCGCCTGCTGCAGGCTCAGGCCCTCGGCCTGCTCGTAGCGTGAGCGGCGGACCCGCCCGGCCATGGCCACATCGTGCAGGGCGCTCACCACACGCTCGTCCAGACCGGTGCTCTCGGTGAATTCCGCGAGCGCCCCCCATACCCGCCCGGAGCGGTCGAGCCGGCCCTGAACGGTCTGGGCCTGCTGGTGGTAGGCGGTCAGACTGAACCGGATCCAGCTGGAGACGTCCTGGTCGGGAAGGTACGTCGCGCCCCGGTCGCTGAGTTCGCGGTAGTACTCCCAGGTGTTACCGGGCCGGCCGAGCCACGCCTCGACGGACGAGAACTCCGGGGCCAGGACACCTTCGCGGGCGATCATGAGCGTCTGCAGCGAACGGGACATCCGGCCGTTCCCGTCAGCCCAGGGGTGGATGGACACCAGGTGCAGGTGAGCCATTGCTGCCCGTACCAGCGGATGGGCGCCGTCGGCGGCGTTGAGCCAGCCGATGAGCTCGTTCATCAGCGCGGGGACGC
This sequence comes from Parafrankia sp. BMG5.11, assembly GCF_004337455.1. Lineage (NCBI taxonomy): Bacteria > Bacillati > Actinomycetota > Actinomycetes > Frankiales > Frankiaceae > Parafrankia > Parafrankia sp. BMG5.11. The sequence continues at coordinate 166,412 of NZ_SJXI01000017.1, forward strand.
CCTCGGCGCCCGGGGCTGTATAGGCCGCGATGCTGGGGTCGCGGGCGTCGGTGACGTAGACCGGGCCCCGGCGCCACTGCCCGGCCGGCTTGCGCACGGTGTGCCGGTGACCCTGCAGCATCCAGTGCAGCGCGTTGAGCAGCCCTTTGCTGTAGCTGAAGTCCTCGGCGTCGTGGAGCGTCTGGATATACGTCATCATCCGCTGATAGGCGAGAGTCTCCTCGCGGTTCTCGTCTGAGACTTCGACATCCCGCTCGCCGGTCATCAGATCCTGGACGTCGATCGTGGACACCTTGAAACCCTCGATGGAGTTCGAGGCCGCGACGGCGTCGGCGGTCAGGAACTTCCGGAGCCCGTCAGTCCGTTTCGGCGATGTGGTCTGGATCTGGTGCCGCAGCGCATCCCGCAGGCCGTCGATCTCGCCGAGCACCTGATCGTCGGCGGGCCCGAGGGCCGGAGTGGGATAAAGCATGCATCAACGATAGATTGATGCAGTCATCACGTCGAGCGGGCTGACCTGTGTGGCGTGGCCTGCCGCTCAGCTGTCAGACGGCGCGGGGCAGCGTGATCCGGCCGTGCGCGGTGAGCGTCTCCAGCGCTTGCAGCGTGACGAGACCGCGCCACTCGACGGACTGTCCCGGTGACCAGCCGAGCCAGTCGAACGTCCAGCCGCCGTCGTCGCGCTGTCCCTTTTCCAGGAGGTCGAGATCAGCCTGGATCTGGTCGTCCGTGAAGAGAGCACGGCTGCGCCCGCCTGGCTTCGGCGACAGGGCGAGAGGGGTGATCCGCTCGTTCTCGGTTCCGCCGGGAACAGAGATGGAGCCGTCAGGCTCGATCCGGGGGCGCAGATCCTCGATCACCGCGGCGGCGCGGGCCGGCTCGGGAACCTGGTCGAGAAAGCCGAGGGCGAACTTCAGCAGGTAGCCGCTCAGCTCGTCCGGGCTCTTCAACGTCGCCCAGCACCACTCGGTCGCGCGCCGCAGCCAGGGTTCGTGGGAACCCGCCTGCCACAGCGCACCCGCGATCCCGAACGTGAGCTGCGACCCGCCCTCGGTGGGCACCATCCAGGGCGCGTGCGGATACGCCGCGGCGGCGGGCAGGACGAACGGAACGCCACCATCTGGATCCGCGATGGTCGCGATCCAGGCGGCGGCCTCGGCGACCATCGGATGGGCGAGCTCACCGAGCGCGGTGATCACCTTCAGCGCGTGCAGCGTGGCGGCCGGTTCGCTGCCGGGGGCGCGGACGTCGGGCTCGAGCGCGTGACCGAAGCCGCCGTCGGGGTTTCGGTAGGCACGCAACGCGTCGAGGACGGGCGTCACGGGAGCGTCGTGCAGCAGCACGGCCAGCAGGTGACGATCCAGCAGGCGGGCGTTGGCCAGCATGAACCGCTCGGCGGACTCGACGTCAACAGGCATGGCCGCCACGCTAGGCAGTGCTCAGCGCGGCGTCTTTCAGAAATCGGACCGGTGTGCTGCCCGTCAGCCGACGTACCTCGTCGTTCATGTGCGCCTGGCTCGCGTAGCCGGCCCGCAACGCGCGGGACGACAGCGAATCGTCGCGGAGCCCCACCAGACGGCGCAGCCGGGCGACCCGGGCGAGCATCTTGGGCCCGTAGCCCACAGCGGCGAGAGTGCGGCGGTGGAGCTGGCGCTCGCTGACCCCCAGCTCGGCGGCGACGCCCGCGACGCGGGCGCCTGGCAGGGCGAGCCCGCGTGCGGCCGCGGACACCAGAACATCCGGTTGTGCGTCGCGTCGGCCGACCGCGTCGGCCAGCAGCTCCAGCCGCCGCGCGGGTGCGGCGACGGGGAGAGCCTGCTGTAGTCCCACAGCCTGCTCACCCCACACGGACGCCGCGTCGACCTGCCGGTCGCGCAGCTCCGACGCCGGCACCCCCACAACCGCGCCGGCCGCGGAGCAGCGCAGGCGAATGCCCGACGACCGGGCGTGCCCCGGCAGGCTCACCCCGCGAGGACCCGTGTCGGCGCCGACGATCACCAGCTCCCGCTCGGACAACCAGATCAGGTCCATGCAACCGTCGGGCACCACCAGCTGTGTGTGGTCCTCGTCCGACTCGTGCTCCCACGTGCAGGCCGCCACAGGCCTCAGACCGGCCGGCGGCTGGTACTCGCGATAGGTAGCCGACATCCCCAGCACCGTACCAACGAAGGCCCGGCGGGCTGCCGCGCGCGGGCCGGCCGGATTCTGAGGTGCTGCCGGTCGGCCCGCGAGTGGGCGCTATCCCTTGCGGGTCAGGCCGTTGTTGGTCCAGGCGTTCACCACGCCGGCGTTGTCGACGGTGAGGTAGTCGTCGCGGTGGTCCCCGTTGAGGTCGGCGAAGCGCACCTCGTCCCGTGACGCGGCTCCTGTGGCGACCTGACCGAGGTAGGTCCACGGGGAGCCGCTGCCACCGCGGTTGTTCAGCCAGGCCCGCACGACATCGTCCGTCACACAGTTCTTGCACAGGCGCAAGAACAGGACATTTCTCCCGCGATTTCCCGGTCGGTGCGGGCGCGTCCTCCGGCGTTAGTGGTGAATCCCCGAACCTGGGGATGATCGGTATGTATGGTGGAAGTGGGATATGCCTCGGTCGGTCGTGACACCGGCGAATGGCCGATTTCTACTCAAAGCGCTCGCTGGGCTCTGTGCTGCTGGGTGATCCGGTCATCTGGGATTCCGGGCGGTCAAGCGCCCCCGACGGGGCGGCGAAGCGCTCCACTCCGAGTGTGTCCGTCCTCCACCGCCCGCCGAGATGAGCGCTGCTCGCACCGCGCCAGAGTTTCATCCGCGGCGAATCCGTTCCTGACCCCGATCAGCCGAGGTGATTGAGTCGTGGGCGAGTTCAAGCATGACCATCGATGCGAGAACGCAAAAAATTCTTCCTGTGAATGCGGGAAATGTGGCGGCTCCTTGCATGGCGTGAGCGGTCACATCGCGATGAGCCGCGCACCTCGGGAGGGGCGGGAGCGGCGGCGCGATGAACTTGGAAGCGGACTAGTAAGGATCCCGGGGAGAACAATCCTCAAGGGGACCAAAGGTAATCGCCTCACGGTCGCGAAGATATGCGTTGTCGACGTCGCGGACGGTGTCGCCGAGAGTAGCCAAGGAGATCGGAAGTGCCGGGACCGCGGGGTCGACGAGCCAGGTGGCCCCGGGCCCGATGTCGATCAGATCGAGGCGGTCGCCAAGCTACTGACCCGGGACCTCTGGCCGGAGATTCGGGGCGCGATCGACGAGGCCGCGAAGGGCTCCGGCCTTGATCCCGTGGCTGTGCGGCGTCAGCTGGCAGATCACGGATGGTGCGACCTGATCGTCGGAATCATCCAGGTCATCGAGGCAGCTGATGGCGTGGTGGACAGCGTCCAGGAGAGAGCACGAGACATCATCACCCGCGCGGTGATGAGCTCGTCCATGCAGGGGCCTCGCGATCAGGTCACCGGAAGAATCATGGCTCTGGTGGTGGACAGGGTCTGGTCGGCTCTCTTCGAGGCGCTGAAGAACGCCGTGCCGCCGTTGAGCCTGCTGACCAACGAAGATCTTCTTCGTGCCCTGCGCATCCTGGCCGTATTCATCTGCCCGGCACCCGGGCTGCATTCGGAAGTTCTCACACACGCGCTGAGGCCACTCGGTGAGGACGCCCGGGGCTATCTGACCGACCAGACCAAGGAGTACCTCGGCGAGGTGTTCGTCGAGTGGCGAGTCGGAGACAGCCATCAGGGACGCAGTCCGGGAGACAGGACTTCCTGATCGGTAGCTACCTCGGCCGCCGCTCCGGTTCAGGAACCGCGGTTTCAGACGGACCCTCGATGCTCGGTGGGTCGCCTGGAGGCGAGGGCATCTTGTGTGGGGTGCCGGGCGGGCCCGCCATCACGACTGCTACGGCGCTCGCCAGCAGGCAGGCCGTCGCGATTTCGGTCAGGACGGGTAGCGGTGCGCCGAAGCCCGCGAGCCGGGCGAGCACGAGACCGCCCGCCGCGCCGACGGCGGCCGCGAGAACCGTGATGAGGGCGCGCCGTCCGCGGGCCGGGGCGAGCGCGTGGGCGCAGGCCGTGGCGACCCCGCCCGCGCCGACCGGCCCGGTGACGCCGGCCGCGACACCGGCCGCGGCGGCCCCGAGCAGGGCGGCGCCCGCCAGGCCCACCGCGGCCAGCAACAGCAGAAGGAACCGCACCGGCAGCGTCGCGGAGCTCGGTCGTTCGACAGGATCCCGCTGCCAGTCGGAGCCGGGCTGGCTGGGGGAGCTTGGCTGGCTGGGGGAGCCGGCTGGCACCGCGGAACCGGATGAGGTGGGAGTGGCGGGTGGGCCGGGGCGACCGGGGGGGTCGGGAACGTGCGCGATGACAGGGGGCGGATTCGTGCCCGCCCCGATCGAGGTCGTCGCCCGGGTCGCGTCGGCGTCCGCCTCGGGGCCGGCGCCGGCCATCCGACGTTCGCTGGCTGTCCGACGTTCGCCGGCCAGCTCCGCGCGCAGGCCGTCTCCGGTCAGCATTGTGAGGAGGGCGTGGGCGTCGGGGCGGTCGTGCGGTGACTTGTCCAGGGCGGCGAGCACCGGTCGGAGCAGGCGCTCGGGGATGTCGCTCAGGTCGGGCCGCGCTGAGCTGATCTGTAGCGCCACGATCTCCTGGGTGTCGCCGCGGAAGAGCCGGCGGCCGGTCGCGGCGAACCCGACGCAGAGGGCCCAGGCGTGGACGTCCGCCGCGGGTCCCGCGGTGTGCCCGCGGATCTGCTCCGGTGCCATCCAGGCGACGGTGCCGACGACCTCGCCGGCCCGGGTGTAGCCGCTGTAGTCGGCGGAGCGGGCCACCCCGAAGTCGATGACCTTCGGGCCGGACCAGGACATCACGATGTTCGCCGGTTTGAGGTCGCGGTGCACCACGCCGGCCTGGTGGATGGCGACGAGCGCCTGGGCCAGCCCGACGGCGAGCGTGTCGAGCTGGCGGTCGACCAGCGGGCAGCCGTCGTTCACCGCCGCGTTCAGGCTCGGGCCCTGCACGTACTCGGTGGCCAGCCATGGCTGCGGGCCGTTCACCTCGGCGTTGATGACGCGGGCGACCGTGGGGCCGAGCACGCCCCGCGCCGCCGACACCTCCGCCCGGAACCGGGCGCGGAACTCCGGGTCGGTCGCGTGCTGCGGGTTCGGGACCTTCACCGCGACCGGCTGGTCGTCGGGGCTGAACCCGAGGTAGACGATGCCCATCCCGCCGGTGCCGATCCGGTTGTACAGCCGGTAGGGGCCGATGACGCGGGGGTCGGAGTCGGTCAGCGGGCGCAGCACGGCCCACCTCCGCGCGGCCGGAGCCGGGCCGCTGCCACCGCGCCGCTACCGGCTACCGTCGCCACCGCGCCGCTACCGGCCACAGCCGGGTCCGCGGTCGAAGCGCAGCCGGTAGTACTCGGCGGCCGCCGGATGCAGCGGGACGTAGCAGAACAACGGGCTCTCGTAGACGGTCAGCGCGTCCGGGACGCGTCGGCCGGCGGGGTTGTCGCCCCACAGGGCCCGCTCGTACTCGGCCGGATCGCCGAAGAGGTCGGCCGTCGCCCGCCGGACCAGCGCCGGGTCGGCCTGTTCGTGTGCCAGGACGCCGTTGGGCAGCGAGACGGTGTCCACGTCGGTCATCCCCGGGTAGTCCCGTGGCCCGAGGTGCCCGGGTGGGAAGACCGTGCCGGGGAAGTACCGCCCAGGCGGGTGGTAGACCTTCTCCCAGTCCGCCGCGATCGCGTCGCGGAACTGCGCCAGGTCGAGGACCTGGAGTTTCACGCCATTGGCGAGCTCGGTCCGGATGCGCTCGGTGCCGGCGCCGCCGGCCCAGAAGACCGCGTCCACCGCACCGGCGACCAGCAGCCGCAGCCCGTCGTCGATGGAGGAGTCCTCCAGCCGGGGGGTGCACGTGCCCGGCAGGCCGACGCGGAGGAGCACGGTGCCGATCTGGCGGGTGCCCGAGGCCGCCGGCCCGGCGGCGATGGCCCGGTCGCAGAGGTCGGTGAAGGTTCGCACGTCCGCGCCGGTGCCGGGCGGGCTGCTCCCGGGTGCGCGGACGATCACGTGGAGGAGGTCGTCGTGGGCGGGCCCGAGCGTGCGCAGCCCCTCGACGAGGTGGCCGCCCCGCTGGGGCGAGAACTGGTTGACCGCCGACCCGGCGTCCACGGTCGTGCCGAGCTGGGCCAGCGCCAGCGAGCACGTCCGGTACTGCTGTTCCTCCAGGTGGTAGATGTTCTCCGCGGAGCCGCCGGTCGGGACGACCTCGACGTCCCAGTGCTCGGGCGCGGCCTGCAGCCGGGTGCGCAGCACCCGCGCGAACCGGTTGTAGGGCGATCCCACCTGGCCGGTGAAGATCTTCACGTCGTGGCAGGACGTCGCCTGCCGCTCCGGTGGCCAGGCCGTGCCCGGCGGGTCGTCGCGGGCGGTCAGGCCGAGGCCGACCGCCACCGCGGCGGAGAGCGCCACAAGGCCGACGACCGTGGCCCGCTGCAGGGTCGTCAGCGTTGCGCCCGACTGGCCGTGCCCCGACCGGCCGAGCCTGGATTCCGTGGGCAACCCTCGTCCTTCCGCGTCCGATCGCGTCTGCTGAGCCCGCGACGACCCGAAATCGCGCCGTCCGTCGTCCTCCGCGTACTGTTCGTCGCCGAACAACGGCGGGCGCCCGCCCGGCGTGGCCGGCGGCCACGCGATTTCCGGGGACGCCGCGAGTTGTCTCCGGAGAACGACCGTCCGTACCCGACACTGTCCGGAGCGGACACGTCCGAACCGGACGCCGAAACGTTGCGCCGCAGGCTATCGACCGGCGATTAACCGGCAGTCAACAGCCGGGTCCGGGTCCTGTCCCGCGCTTTGGGTGTCGAACACCGGACACCTGGTCACAGCGCGTCGCACTGATGGGACATCCCGGACATACCGGGGCGCCAATGGTGATCACAAGGTGGTGATCAGGGCGCTGTCAGCCACAGCTGGACCCCGTCGACGTCCGCCGGCCCGGCGCCGGCCAGGCCGGTCACCAGCCGGGCGAGCTCGTCCCGGTTCGCGCTCGGGCCGAGGATCACCGCGGCGGGCGCGAGCCGGTCGAAGGCGGCCTGCACGGCGGGATCGGCCAGCACGGCCGCCGCGTCCGACCGGCCCTGCTCGACCGCGACCAGCGCGCCGTTGAGCGGGTCGGTCCACGCGTTGAAGACGGCGCGCCCGTCCGGCCCCGGGACGGTGCAGTAGCAGCCCGGGAGCCGGAACCGGTAGCCCGCCTCGGCCTGCCAGAGCATCGCCTCGGTGCGGGCCGGATAGGGGTAGGGCAGCACCAGCGCCGTCGATCCCTCGGGAACCGCGCGGACGGCGTCGCCGGTGAAGAAGGCGGGCGTGGCGGCCGGTGTCGCCACGTGGCTGCGCGGCACGAGCGGCGCCAGCATCACCGCGGTGAGCAGCACGAGCCCGGCCCGGGTGACCGGCCGCGGGAACCGGGTGGACGCGGCGACGCGGGTCAGGCCCACCGCGAGGACGATCGCCACGGACATCGCCAGGTACAGCGCGAGCCGGGACGGGAGCGCGCTGCTGATCACCGGGAGGTTCTCCAACGGCAGCCAGGGCAGGCGGATGCCGGTGACCCGTCCGTCCACGTGCAGGTGGCCGCCCAGGGAGAGCAGCGCCGTCACCGCGCCGAGCGGGGCGAACACCGCCACCAGCGGCTCGCGGCGGAACCGGATGGCGACCGCGGCCACCCCGAGCAGCAGGGGAAGCCCGAGGTAGCCGGTCACCTCGACCGCGTTGCCGGTGAAGCGCAGGCTGTGCCGCAGCGCCACGTCGGGTGCGATCCGCTGGGCCGGGGTCGGTGTGACGAAGGTCAGCAGATCGGACACCGCGACGTTGTGCGGCTGGATGTTGCCGTGGACCCGCTGGTCGCCGAGGAACTGCGCGGACAGCGGCCAGGCGAGCAGCGCCCCGGCCGTCGTGCCGCAGGCCGCCAGGCCCCGCAGCAGCGCGCCCGCCCGCGCGCGGACGGCGGCGCGGTGGGCCAGCCCGGCGATGGCGAGCCCGAGCGCGCCGAGCAGCGCGGCGGTGGCCAGGACCTCTTCGCTGATCATGGCCTGGGCGGCGACCGCCAGGCCGAGCAGCACGCCGGTGCGCCCCGGTGGGCGCCGGCGCACGATCAGGTCGTCGAGCAGGAGCAGCAGCAGCGGCGGGAAGACCGCGAAGGTGAGATGCAGGTGCCCGTACGACTCGCCGATCATGTACGGGCCGAAGCCGTAGAGCAGGCCGGCGCCGGCGGCCGGCGGCGCCGGCACCCAGCGCCGCAGCACCCAGAACAGGGCGAACGCGGAGAGCGCCGGCGCCAGTGTCAGCAGCAGGGTGAGTGAGACGACGGGGCCGAACAGCGCGGTCACCGGCGCGGTCACCAGCCCGAGCAGCGGGACGGGCGTGCTCCACAGGATGTTCGTGCCGGTCGGGGCGTTCAGGTACGAGGTGACGAACGGGTCGATGCCTGCGGACAGGGCGTGCGGGACCCAGCCCAGGTACCACGCGAACAGCACCGAGTCGCTGTAGCCGTAGACCACGCCGCCGGGATCGGCCCACGCGGCACGGAAGACGGCGACGGCGAGCGCGAGGTACCCCGCGAGGACCGCCGCCGGGACCAGGCCCGCGCGGCCCAGCGGGCGCCGGCGGCGCCGCTGACGTCGGTGCCGGTGACTCGGCCGCGGCCCGTCCCGCCGCGCACCGGCGGGGACGGGATCAGCGGGGACGGGATCAGCGGGGAGGGGGTCGCCCGGCTCGGCGGGGTCAGCGGGATCCGCCGCGGTGCCGGTTGTCCGCACGGTTCCCCCTCGCTGCGCGCCGTCGCGCCACTCGGGGCCGGGCGCGCCCCCGACCCGGGAGCGATCTATCGTGACCAGACCCGGTTATGCCCGCATCGTGCCGTTGTGTGCAGATCTGACCCTAGTCGGCCGGCGCGCGATCTTTGTCGCCACGTGTGACGTTCTACGGGCGCAAAGACACTTCTGGCTACCCCCGTTCAGGTATCGGCCATGCCGAAGTCACGTGGGGTGACCGTTCCTCGGTGGGCGCTCCCGGGTCGCGCCCATCGGTCATCGGGCTACTCGCCCGTCTCGTCAGGGTGTGCGCCGGCCTGCTCGCCGCCGCGGGGCCCGGCGGCGTGCCACTCGGCGACCAGGGCCGGCCACCTGCGGTAACGCGCGACCGCGTACCGGGGCGAGACGATGCCGCGGGGGTCGAACACCGCGGCCGGGTAGCCCAGCTGCGCCCGGTAGCCGCGCTCGGCGACGATCACCCGCCCGCCGAGCCGCGCCACGCCGATCACGCAGGGACATCTCGTCCACCGGGGCAGCCGCGCCGTCACCAGCAGGGACGGATCACGCCAGGCGTAGAGGCCGCACACGCAGTCGTCGCCCGGCAGGCGGTCGTGCTGCTCCTGCCCGGAGTCGTCGGTGCGCAGGCAGTGCGCCTCGGTCAGGCCGTCCGGGCGCCACAGCAGGAACCCGGGCGGGAACGGTGACCAGGGGGTCCAGGCGGGGCGCAGCAGGCCGTCGGAGTCGACCGCCCACTGGCGCCACCCGAGCAGGCTCACCGTGGGATCGGCACGCGGCCGTCCTGCCCCGCCTGCCCGGTGGGGGCCGGCTCCTTCTCCGGTTCGGCCGGTACCGGTGGTGCGGTGGCCGGTGGTGCGGGGACCGGCGCGGGAGCCGTCAGTGGCTCCTCGTCCGGGAACCCGATCGGTTCGTCCTCGACGATGCGTTCCGGCTTGCCGACGTCGCCCATCAGACGACGGTCCTCCGGGATTCCCGCTGGGGTCAATGCCCCGATTTGCCTGTCTCGCCGGGGCAGGGGGGCTACCCGGGACACTCGGCTCGGGGCCCCGTGGAGCGCTTCGACCTAGGCTGACCGTATGAAGGTTCGCATCGGTGTCGGGTTCGCCGCCGTCCCCGGCCGGGAGTTCGCCGCCCGGGTCGACACGGCCGAGGCACTCGGTGTGGATTCGTTGTGGCTTTCCGAGCAGCTCTCCGCCGCGAGCGTCGACCCGCTCGCCGGCATGGCGTATGCCCTGGGCCGCACCAGCTCGATCAAGGTCGGCACCGGGGTCGCCGTCCTCCCCGGACGCAACCCCGTCCTGCTGGCCAAGCAGCTGGCCACCATGGCCGCGCTGGCGCCGCGGCGGGTCCTGCCGGTGCTCGGGCTCGGGCCGGCCCGTCCGGCCGAGCGTGACGCGTTCCCGGTGCCGGCCGGGCGGCGCGGCGCGGTGTTCGACGAGGCGCTCCAGCTCCTGCGCCGGATGCTCGCCGAGGAGACGGTGACCTTCCACGGCGAGTTCTTCGACGTCACCGACATCGGGATCGGGGACCGCCCGGCCCGTCCGCTCGACATCTGGCTCGGCGGGGCGGCGCCGGCCGCGCTGCGCCGTATCGGCCACTACGGGGACGGCTGGCTGGCGAGCCTGGTCGACCCCGTCGAGGCCGCCGCGGGCATCGCCGTGATCAACGCGGCCGCCGCGGAGGCCGGGCGCGAGGTCGATCCGGAGCACCATGGGCTGAGCCTGCGGATCGCGTTCGGTGAGGTCCCCGCGGCGACGGCGGTGGCACTGCGGGGGCGGCGCCCCGGGCGCGACCCCGCCGACCTCGTCCCGCGCGGGTGGGCTCAGGCGCGCGAGCTCGTCGCCCGGTACGTGGACGCCGGGGTGAGCAAGTTCGTCGTGTACCCGCTGATCGACTCCGCCGGCTGGCCGGAGTTCCTCGACGGGTTCGCCCGCGAGCTCATGCCGTTGGAGACCTGACCGGCTCCCTGAGCAGCGCGGTCAGGTGATGGAGACGCCGCCGTCCACGACGAGGGTCTGCCCGGTGACGTAGCCGCCGGCGTCGGAGGCCAGGAAGATCAGCGCGGCGGTCAGCTCCTCAGGGTCGCCGAAGCGGCCGGCGAGGATCCGTGCCGACTGGCTCTCCAGATACCCGGGCCGGTACTGATCGGTCATCTCGGACTCGAAGAACCCGGGCGCCAGGGCGTTCACGCGGATCCCGCGCCGGCCCGTCCACTGCTGGGCGAGGTCGCGGGTCAGCCCGAGCAGGGCCGCCTTGCTGGCCGAATAGGCGGCCTGCGGGAGGCCGGCCGTCGTCAGGCCGAGCACGCTGGAGATGTTGATGATGCTGCTGCCCGGCCGCATGACGGCCGCGGCGGCCTGGGCCATCCAGTAGCAGCCGTTGAGGTTGACGTCGATGACCGAGCGGAACTGCTCCGGGGTCTCCCGCAGCGCCGGGTGGGCCGAACCGATCCCGGCGTTGTTGACCAGGATGTCGACCCGCCCGAAGGTGTCCATGGCGGCCGTGACGAGGTTCCGGCACGACTCCGGGTCGGCCACGTCGGTGCCGACGGCGACGGCCCGGCGGCCCTCCGCCTCGACCAGCGCGGCGGTCGCGGCGAGCCGGTCGGTGCGCCGGGCACCGAGAGTGACGTCCGCGCCGGCCTGGGCGAGCCCGCGGGCGAAGCCGACGCCGATCCCCGACGAGGCCCCGGTGACGATGGCGACCCTGCCGTCGAGGCGGAATCTGTCCAATACCGACATCTGTTTCCCGCCTTCGTGCGACCGGCGATGACATACCCGGACGGACGGTGCGTGCCCGCAGGGTGAGCTCGGCGCGCGCGTCCCGGATCTCAGGATTCTCGGCTCCGCGGCGACCGGCCGCGACTGGTCCGCGTACGAGCGATCGGGACGGGGCAGAAAGAGGAGGACGGCACCCGGATCACGTGGTACGGGCAGGTCGCCGCGTGCGGGCGACCGAAGAGATGGCGGGCCGGATGCGTGAACCACGAGCGTTCGACAAAATCAGGTCTCTTCGGTACTTCCCCTTTCTGGTGTTTCCCATCACAATCGTGGCCACCATCCTCGGCGGTAACTCGACCGGGACGGCGCCGGCGGAGGAGGAACCGTGGAGCAGGCTGAGGGACGTCGACTTGCCGCGCGGACAACGTCGGGAAGTCATGTGATCGTGGGCCTACGCGCGGGTGACGCCGGAGATCTCGCCGATGTCCTGCTCGCGGCGGAGCTCGCGGCGCGGATGGGTTCCCGCTTAGTCGTGGTCGCCGTGCGTGACCGATGGACGCGATGGGCCCGGTGGTCGGCCGGGATGTACGGAGCCTTCGGCATGGAGGGCGTCGCCTACGCCTCCCGCAGCGCCGAACAGGAGGTCGACGACGAGTTCCAGCAGCGCGTCGCCGACGTCGTGGGCCTGGTGAACGTCGACTGGACGCTGGAGTGGGTCAGCGGCTCCTGCGAGCGGGCGGCCCTGCGCTACGCCCGCCGGAACCCCACCGCCCTGGTCATGTTCCGGCCCCCGTCGGCCCGGTAGCCGCGCCTGTTCGGCCTCCGTTCAGCCTTCGTTCAGCGGCCGCCGGCGACGTCCAGGATCGCGCCGGTCGTGTAGGACGCGGCCGGCGAGCACAGCCAGGCCACGGCCTGGGCGACCTCGTCGGCGGTGCCCGCACGGCCGATCGGGATGCTGCCCGCCATCCGGGCGGGCCGCTGCGGCTCCCCGCTGCTGATGTGGATGTCGGTCGCGATGATCCCCGGGCGCACCGCGTTGACCCGCACGCCCTCGCCCGCGACCTCCCTGGCCAGGCCGAGCGTCAACGTGTCGATCGCGCCCTTGCTCGCCGCGTAGTCGACGTACAGCCCCGGGCTGCCGAGCCTGGCCGCCGCCGACGACATGTTGACGATCGACCCGCCGGCGCCGCCGTGCCGGGTCGACATCCTGCGGACGGCCTCCCCGGCGCACAGGATCGACGAGACCGTGTTGACGGTGAACATCCGGGTCAGCCGGCCGGCGGTCATCTCGTCCACCCGCATCTGGCGGTCGACGATCCCGGCGTTGTTCACCAGGACGGTGAGCGGGCCGAGGCGGTCGGCCGCGGTGAAGACCCCGGGGATCTGCGCCGGATCGGCCAGGTCCGCGGCGACGGCGGCGGCCCCGGCCGGCGTGCCGAGGGCCCGCGCGGCGGCGTCGCACTCCCGGACAACCTCCTGCGCGGCGGCCTCGTCCGAACGGTAGGTGACGCAGACCGTCCACCCGGCCCGCGCCAGCAGACGGGCGCAGGCGGCACCGATGCCCCGGCTGCCCCCGGTCACGACGGCGACCCCCCTGCCCGCGTCCGCCTGCTCCGGCTGAGTCATCGCGGTCATCACGACCCTCCCGATCAGCCGGGGATCTCCCCGGCGGCCCCGGCCTGCGTTCCGGGGCCCATTTTCCATCGGGCGGGGCTCGTGCCCGGCGCTCAGGCGGCGGAGCGGGCCAGCAGACGGCGGCGGCGCGGCCGCGGGACCGGCGCGGTGAGGGCAGGCCCGGTGAGCGCCGGCCCGGTGAAGGCAGGCGCGGTGAGGGCAGGCGCCGGAACGACGGGAGCCGGAACGACGGGAGCCGGAACGACGGGAGTGGGGACGGAGACGGGAACGGGGATGGGGGCGGAGGCGCCGCCGGCGATGACGCGGTAGGCCCGGACTTCCCCGACCCGCCCCTTCACCGGCCGCGGGTCGAGGGGGACGACGACGTCGGCGGGCAGCGCCGCCGCGGTCGCGGCGCTCACGATCGTGACACCCGCCTCCGCCATCGACTGGAGCCGCTGCGCGAGGTTCATCGTGTCCCCGACCAGCGTGTACTCCCGGTGCGCGTCGCAGCCCAGCAGGGCCGCCGCGACCTCGCCGGTGGAGACCCCGACGCCCAGCCCGAACGGCTCCAGACGGCGCCTGGTCCACCGCTCGTCCAGGCCGCGCTGGCGCCGGTGCATCGCGGCCGCGGCGCGCACCGCACGCTCGCGGTGGTCGCTGGTCGGGTCCGGCGCGCCGAAGACAGCGATCACCGCGTCCCCGGCGTACTGCAGGACGGTGCCGCCCTCGGCGAGGATCGCCGCGTTCATCTCCCGGCGGTGCTCGTCGAGCTGGTGCGCCAGCACCATCGGGTCGGTGCGCTGCGCGATGCCCGAGTAGCCGCGGACGTCCGACATGAGCACGGTGACGACGAGGCGTTCGGCGCGGCTCGCGGCGGTGGCGTCGTCGCGCAGCTTCTGCGCCAGGCCGCTGGGGAGCAGCCTGGTCAGGGCGACGTCCTGTTCCTCGCGCTTCATCAGCGCCTCGTGCAGCATGCGCAGGCGGCGCAGCGCGCCGGCCTGGCCCGAGCTCGCGCCCTGCGCGAGCCGCAGCAGCAGCGCGTCGATCGCCGCGTTGACGGCGGCCGGGGTGTCGCCGTGGTCGGCGGCGATGGCGGCCACGGGGCGCCCGTGGGCGACGTCGCGCAGCAGCTCCTCCTGCTCGCGGGTCAGCGTCCCGGCCTCGCGGACGGGCGTCATCACCGCGGCGACGATGTCCGGGTCCAGCATGGAGCCGCCGCCGGCGACCTCGCGGATGGCGCGCGCCAGCAGGTCGGGGTCGGCGACCCGCTCCTTGAGCAGGTAGGCGTAGCCGGACAGGCCGTCACGCAGCAGCGTGATCGCGTAGTCGGGCTCGTCGTACTGGGAGAGCAGCACGATGCCTGTCGCCGGGCTCGCCGCCCGGATGCGCTGGGCCGCCCGGACCCCCTCGTCGGTGAAGTCCGGCGGCATCCGGATGTCGGTGACGACGACCCTGGGGCGCAGCCGCGCGGCTGCGCGGACCAGCTCGTCGTGGTCAGCGGCGACACCGATGACCACGATGTCGGCGACGCGGGAGAGCAGCGCCCGCACGCCCTCCCGGACGATCAGGTTGTCGTCGGCGAGCAGCACGGTGATCGCTCCGGTGCTCCCGGTCTCGTCCGTTGGTCGGTGGCTGCCTGGTTCGTGGCCTGGTGTGGTGTCGCCCGCCGTGCCGTTGCGCGCCATGGCTCCATTCAGCCCGGTTCGCCTACACCGTCGCCAGCAGGCCAGGGTCACCCGCGCGGGGGTGCTGGCACCACCTCGGTGGGCCGACTGCCCCCACCGGCGACGGCTCGCAGGGGCCCGGCAGGGTCCTGGGCTGGGCTTTCGCGGCTTAGGTCGGCCCTCGGCGCCTGCCGGGCGCGCCGGGGCCACCCGCTGGGCCCGAACGAGCCGTACCAAGGCCGGGGGCGGTGACCCCATCGCGATCGGGGGGCTGGCACCACTGCCTTTCCGGGCCGAAACGCCGACACTCGGACAGGTCGCGGCCCACGCCCGTCGAGGCCGCGCACAGCCGGGGACGGCGGCGCCCGGGAATTGTCGGACCTGTCGGCGACACTCAGGGCGTCGTGTCCGTGGTGCCCAGCGTCATCGGTCGTCCGGCGGTAACGGTCGCCGAGCGAAATCGGTTGCCGTGTGGCGTTGGTTTGCCGAGTGTTGGTCCACGGGGGCGGCTGCCGGGTGTCACGTCCGGTGCGGTGGGCCCGTCCTTGTGGCGGGTCCGGAACGCGTCGACGAGGAGGGAAACATGGTCGGGGCTCCTTCGGCCGCGCTGCCACGGCAGCGACCCGCGGCCGTACCGGTGGCGTTGCCTGGGCTGATTCCCTTCGCGCCACCACCAGCCGCCGCGTCCGCGCGCCGCGCCGCCGCGCCGCCCGCCGGCGCGGCGCACGGCCTGGGTGACGCGCCGCCCGCCGGGGCGGGGGCCGTGGCCCGGCTCGCCCGCGTCGGGTCGTGGCCCTCGCACGCCTTCGAGCGGGTGCGCCCGCGGTGGGCGGGAGTGCGGCTCGGCCTGCTCGCCTACACGGTGGGCCAGGTCATCCTGCTCGGGCTGCTCTACGTCGGCTACAGCCTGAGCCGGCACCTGGCTACCGGCCGCGAGCCCGACGCACTCGGGCACGCTGTTGACGTCTGGCGGCTGGAGCGGTTCCTGCGCCTGCCCGACGAGGCCTCGCTGCAGGGCGTCGCGCTGGCGCACCAGTGGCTGCCGCACGGGGCGAACTGGTACTACGTCGGCGTCCACTTCCCGGCGGCCATCCTGCTGCTGGTGTGGGTGTTCGCCCGGCACCGCGACCACTGGCGCCGAGTCCGCAACGTGATCATCCTGGCGACGGGCGCCGGCCTGGGGATCCACCTGCTCTACCCGCTCGCGCCGCCGCGTTTCCTGCCACGGGTCGACTCGTCGGTCGGCCTGGTCGACACCGGCATGCTCTTCGGGCCGTCACCGTACGGGAAGGGCAGCGGCGGGGTCGCCAACCAGTACGCCGCGATGCCCAGTCTGCACGTGGGGTGGGCGATCCTCGAGGCGTGGGCGGTGGTCACCATCCTGCGCCACCGGATGCGCTGGCTCGCGGTGATCCAGCCGCTGGCGACCGTCGCCGTGGTCGTGCTGACCGCCAACCACTTCTGGCTGGACGGCATCGTGGGCGGCGCCCTGGTCGCGGGCGCGGTGCTGCTCGTCGGCCGCCGTCGCCCGGTGCCGGAGCAGCCCGCCCTGGTGAGCCTCGGGTTCCGGCCGTCCGTGGCCCCGCGGCCGGCCGCATCCGCGGGGTCCGCGGAGGTCTCGGCTGTGTCCCCGGGTGTCTCGGTGGTGCCTCCGGCGGTCGTGCCCGCGGAGCCGGTCGTGCCCACGCAGTCATCAGCGCCCGCGGAGCCGGCGGTACCCGCGGAGCCGGCGGTGCCGTCCCAGCACGGGCTCGAGAGTCCCGGAACCGGGAATGCCCCGGGGGACAGGCCGACTGCGCACACCGATCCCGTGTCGGCCGTGACGTAGCGTGACACGGCCGTGGGAGTCCCGCGGCCACCCGGATCTTCGGAGGTAGTGTGGAGACCGTCGACGTCGTGATCGTCGGGGCGGGGCTGGCCGGGCTCTCTGCCGGGATCTCAGATCCTGACCGTGCCACCGGTTCCCGGGCACCTGGGCACGCTGACCTCGGCACCTGCTGACATGATCGTGGCGCGGTCCGACTGATACCCGTTTGCGGTCGAACGTCCCGCGCCCTCCGGGCTACCATGTGTCATTGCGTGACACGTCGTTCACGATCTGGGGGTAGTCGTTGGCGGGCTATGCCGACGTGCCGCCCGGCAGTCTGCTGGACGCCGCGCCGGACGCGATCGTCGGCGTGCGCCCGGACGGGCGGATCGCGCTGGTGAACGCGCAGGCCGAGCGGCTCTTCGGGTACGACCGGGACGAGCTCGTCGGGCAACCGATGGAGATCCTCGTCCCGGAGGCGTTGCGCGGGGCGCACCCGGCCCGCCGCGGCGCGTACCTCTCCGACCCGCGGCCGCGGCCGATGGGCGCGGGCGTGGAGCTCGCCGCGCGCCGCCGGGACGGCACGGAGTTCCCCGCCGAGATCTCGCTGTCGGCCGTCCAGACCGCCGAGGGCATCTTCGTCACGGCCGCGATCCGGGACGTGACGAGCCGCAAGCGGGCCGAGGCCATGTTCCGCGGCCTGCTGGAGGCGGCGCCGGACGCGATCGTCGGCGTGCGCCCGGACGGGCGGATCGCGCTGGTGAACGCGCAGGCCGAGCGGCTCTTCGGGTACGACCGGGACGAGCTCGTCGGGCAACCGATGGAGATCCTCGTCCCCGAGTCGGTGCGGCACCTGCACCCGCGGCACCGCACCCGCTACTTCGACGATCCGCGGCCGCGGCCGATGGGCGCGGGGATGCAGCTCGCCGCGCGCCGCCGGGACGGCACGGAGTTCCCCGCCGAGATCTCCCTGTCCGCGCTGGAGACCGAGGACGGGCTGCTCGTCTCGGCCGCGATCCGGGACGTCACCGACCGGCTGGAGGCGCAGGCGGAGCGCGAGCGGCTGCGGGCCCAGGCGGAGCGGGAACGGCTCGAGGTACAGCTGCACCAGTCGCAGCGGCTGGAGAGCCTCGGCCAACTCGCCGGCGGCGTGGCACACGACTTCAACAATCTGCTCGCAGTGATCATCAACTACACGGCCTTCGTCGGTGAGGTCGTCGGAACCGCCGCCAGGGACCAGGGCGGCCGGTGGGAGTCCGCCCGCCGCGACATCGAGCAGGTCCAGCGGGCGGCCGACCGGGCCGCCCAGCTCACCCATCAGCTGCTCGCCTTCGGTCGGCGCGAGGTGGTCCAGCCGCGCCCGCTGGACCTCAACGGGGTCGTCCACGACATGGAGCAGTTGCTGCGGCGCACCCTCGGCGAGCATGTGGAGCTGCACACCTCCGCCCACCCGGGCCTGTGGACGGTGCTGGCCGACGTGGGCCAGATCGAGCAGGTGCTGGTGAACCTCGCCGTCAACGCGCGGGACGCGATGCCCGGTGGCGGCACGCTCACCATCGACACCTCGAACGTGAGCATCGACGACGAGACGGCGGCCGCCCGCCCGGGGCTGCGCGGCGGGCGCTTCGTGCACCTGCGGGTCAGCGACAGCGGGACGGGCATGTCGCCGGAGGTCGCCGCGCGCGCGTTCGAGCCGTTCTTCACGACCAAGACGAAGGGCGAGGGCTCCGGGCTCGGCCTGGCCACCGTCTACGGGATCGTCACCCAGGCGGGCGGGCACGTGGAGATCCTGTCGACGGTCAACGTCGGCACCACCGTCAGCGCGCTGCTGCCGGCCGTCGACGGCGCCGTCCCGGCGGCCGAGGAGCAGCTCGCCGACGGTGAGCTGTTCGGCGGCGAGACGATCATGGTGGTCGAGGACGAGCCGGCCATGCGCGAGCTCACCCGTCGCATCCTTGCCCGCAACGGCTACCAGGTGATCATCGCGGCGAGCGGGCCCGAGGCGATCTCGCTGGCGTCGACGACGCGGGAGGAGATCCACCTGCTGCTGACCGACGTGGTCATGCCGCAGCTGCTCGGCAGCGAGGTCGCCGAGCGGATCCGCCAGCAGCGGCGGGACCTGCGCGTCCTCTACATGTCCGGGTACGCCCAGCCCGTGCTCGCCCAGAACGGGACGCTCGCCCCGGGGCTTGCCCTGCTGACCAAGCCGTTCTCCGAGCGGGTGCTGCTGTCGAAGGTGCGGGAGGCGCTGGATGCCCCCGGCGGTCCCTTCCCCCCGCTCGGTGCGCCGCCCTGGCCCCGCGACAACTGACGGTGCCTACCCGCCCGCCTGGGACGGCGCCCGCGGCAGCCGCACCGCCGCGGACCACGCGCTGGTGACCGCGTCCGGGCTCAGCCGGGCGCCGAGGACGTCCGCGACCTGCCGCAGCCGCTCCAGCCGGCCCGCCGTCGCGGCGTCGGGGCGGAAGCCGTCGGCGTAGGCGACCCGCAGGGCCAGCTCGACATGCTCGGCACTGCTCCGCACCGCCACCAGCGCACGCGCCGGGCGCTCCAGCGGGTCGCTCTCCTGCAGCAGGAGCTGGACGGTCGCCAGCACGACAGCGACCTCCGCGAGCGCGGGCGGGGCGACGTCGATGTCCAGGCTGGTGTAGAGCCGGTCGACGAGGACCCCCTCCACCCGCTGGGTCAGGCCGAGCTCGAGCATCTGCCGGGGGCCGTTGCCGGGGCGGAACGGCGGCTGGGGCCGGTGCAGCGCGGCGGCGGCGTCGCGCAGGCGGGTCTCGATCTGGGTGATCTGCGCGGCGGCCTCGGCCGGCAGGCTCCGGCGCAGGCTCGCCAGCGACAGCAGGATGCCGGTGAGCTCCTGCATCGGCCCGTCGTGCAGCTCCTCGACGAGGGCCCGGTTCGCGCGCTCCTGGAGCGCGATCATGAGGAACATCAGACGGTCGGCGACACGTGCGTCGCCGGCCGTCCCGGACTGGGTCATCCGGTCCGCCGCTGGCGCCCACCGCCCGGCGGGTCATCGTCGACCGTGGGCCGGCCCGAGAGCCTGTTCACCGCGTCGAGCAGGTCGTCCGCCCGGAACGGCTTGAGCAGCACGGCGACGTCGTCCGGCGCCGGGTCGGTGGACGCGCCGCTGAGGATGAGGCACCGGCGCGGCACCAGCGGATCGTCGAGCCGCAGGGCGGCGAGCAGCTCGGTGCCCCGCTCGGCGCCGAGCCGCGTGTCGATGACCAGCGCGTCGAAGCCGAGCGGCCGCAGGGCGAGCGCCTCGGCGACGCCGCCCGCCGTCTCGACGGACCAGCCGCCGTCACACAGCACCCGGGCCGCCAGCAGCCGGATCATCTCCTGGTCGTCGACGACGAGCGCTCGTGGCCGGCCGTGGGTGCGCATCTCGCCTCCGCATGGGTTCCGCACACGCCACCTCGGTCGCCCCGAACCGGGGCCATCTCGCCGCCTGTCAGCCCGAACGGCGCCACCATACGGCACGACCCTGACACCGGACGGCGCAACCGGCGAAGTTGCATTTCCGATGTTCCGGGTTTTCGTCACAACGCGTGCTCGGCCTCGGTGTCCGCTGGCGTTGCGGCCTCGGTGACGGGGGCTGGCTCGGTGCCGGGGGCGCGCAGCGGCCTGGCGGGCGGGGAGGTGCGCAGCGGCTCGCCCGGAGGGCGGCCGTCAGGCCTGGACCGCTTCGCCTGATACATCGCCGCGTCCGCGAGGCGCAGGACGGCCTCCGGAGCGGCCGCCCCCCGCGACAGCGCGACGCCCACCGTGGCGCCCACCGTCACCAGCCGCCCGCCCGCGTGAATCGGCTCCCGGACGATCGCGGTGATCTGGTCGGCGGTCTGCCGGGCCACGGCCTCGACGTCCAGCCCGCCCGCGAGCGCGGTGGCGGGGCCGGCCAGCACCGCGACGAACTCGTCGCCGCCCACCCGGAAGACCTCACCCTGCTCCGGCAGGTTCCATGATCCACCCAGGCCGCCGCCGAACCAGGACGACGGGCGGCGGCGGAAACGGGGCCGCTCCCCGGCGCCCGCGGCACCGCCGGGAACGGGCGCCGTATCAGGCTGGCGCGGGCTGTTGTCGCCGCTGGCGTCGACCCCGCCGTCAGTGTCGCCGCTGGCGCTGCCAGTGCCGCCGCCGGCACCGTCTCCGCTACCGCTACCGCTACCGGCGCCGCCGCCGGTCAGGACCCGGCGGATGCGCGTGGCGGTCACCCGCAGCACATGATCGCCCACCTCGTGGCCGAAGCTGTCGTTGACCGGCTTGAAATAGTCCAGGTCGACGAGCAGGACCGCGTACGCTGTCCTGCGCCGCGCGACCGCGTCGAGGTGCTCGGCCAGCGCGGCCCGGTTGGGCAGCCCGGTGAGCGGGTCGTGCCGGGCCCGCCGGCGCAGCTGCTCGGTGAGGCCGCGCCGTTCCCCGATCTCCCGGCAGGTCAGCACCGGGCCCCGGGCGCGGGCGGCCGGCGGCCGCGGGGCGCAGGCCGTCGCCTCGATGTCGAACCAGCGGTGGCTGCCGTCGCGTGCCTCGAGCCGGATGTCCTGCAGCGCCCGGCCGTCCGCCGCCTCGCCGGCCGGGCCGGCGAGGAACTCGCGGACCGCCGCCCGGTCCTCCGGGTGCACGTATCGCAGCAGGTCGTGGCCGAGCATCTCCTGGCTGTCCCGGCCGAGCAGCGGTTCCGCCGCGGAACTGACGAAATCCAGCCGGCCGCTCCGGTCGAGGAGGATGACGATGTCGTGCGCGCCGTGCAGCAGCATGTCGAGCTGCTCGAAGTCCTGGCGCACCGCGCGCTCCCGGCGCCGGTTGGCCACGGCCAGCCCGATGACGGTGACGCCGATGATCCCGAAGAGCAGCCCGTCGCCGATCGAGCGGTACTCCAGCAGGCTCAGCTGGAACAGGTCGGCGGTCTGGTCCAGCAGGACGTATCCGCCGCCCGGGATCGCCGTGGCGACGGCGATCGTGTCCGGCCGGCTCGCCGAGCGCACCAGGCCGGGTGTGCCGTCGCGGACCTGCTCGAGGTCGGCCGGTTCGACCAGCGTCCTGCCGACCAGCGCCTCGTCCCAGGACAGCACCGCCCGGCCGCGCACGTCGAGCACGGAGATGCCGCCTCGGCCGAGATCCCCGGACAGGCCGTTCATGGAGCGCAGCGTCCGGGCGGCGGGCAGCACGTTCGTCGGGCACAGCAGTAGCTGCGCCGCCGCGGACCCGCCGCGCAGGATCGGCACGATGGAGCAGATCCGGGAGCGGCCGTTGACGAGGATCATCGGGGTGAGCGCCCCTTTGCGGCTGGCGTCGAACCAGAGATCGTCGCCGACGGGTATCGGCACGGGCGTACCGGGCGGCTCGGTCGCCATCGGCCGGCCATCGGGAGCGACGACGGCCAGCAGCGAGCCCGGGCCGGCAACGGCCGAGGTCCCCATGACCCGCAACACCTCGGTCAGCGCGGCGGGGTTCCCGAGCGGCCAGGGCATCTCCGAGACGACCCCGGTGAGGCGCCCGGGGTCGCTCAGGGCATGGGCGTACTCGGCGACGTGGGTGACGAGCTCGACGCCGGCGTCGATCCGCTGCTTCTGAGCCCTGTCACGCGCCGTGGTCTCCATCGCGAGCCCGGCGGTCACGGTCCCCAGCAGCACCACGACGACGGTCGCTGACGGGATCGCCGCCGCGAGCCGGTGCCGCAGCGGAGCGGGCGGGCGAGTACCCCCTCGGCGCCGGACGGACGGCCGCCGCGGCGACGGCCGCCGGACTGACAGCCGCCGGACCGACAGTCGTCGGACCGACAGTCGTCGGGCGGACGGGTGCGCGACTGACAGACGCCGCGAGGACGGGCGCGCGGCGGGCGGGGGCGAGACGGACGGGCTCCCCGTGGCCGGCGTCCCGGGCGCCTGGGGCGCCGCCGGTGTCATCGGGGGAGTGGGCGCGACCGCCTCGGACGGGTCGGGCTCCGCCTCCGCCACCACGCCGATCGAGTACCGGGCCCGGCCGGCCGCCTTCGCCTGGTACATCGCCTGGTCGGCGGCCCGCAGCAGCTGTTCGGGACGGCACGTCCCGCGGGCGACGGCGACCCCGACGCTGGCCGCGACCGTCACGCGGGTCTCGTCCAGGTCGATCGGCTCGCCGAGCGCGGCGACGACACGGGCGGCGATCGCGCCCGCGGCGGTCTCGTCCGCCCCGGGCAGCAGGATGCCGAACTCGTCGCCGCCGAACCGGCTGACGGTGCTCCCGGCCCCGGCCCCGGCGTCGGCGTCGGGCCCGGCCGCGATCCCGGCGCCGACCGTGCCGGTGAGGCGGCTCGCCACGACGGTCAGCACCCGGTCGCCGGCCGCGTGCCCGTAGGTGTCGTTGATCGGTTTGAAGTGGTCCAGGTCGATGTACAGCAGGGCGAGCGCGCCGCCGGCCGGCTGGTGGCCGAGGGCGCCGGCGAGCCGTTCGTCGAAGGTCGCCCGGTTCGCCAGCCCGGTGAGCAGGTCGTGCCCGGCCTGGAACCCGAGCTGGTCGAGCAGGGACTTGCGCCGCTCGATCGAGTGGAAGGTCAGGATCGCCCGTGGCGAGCCCGTCTCGTCGGCGAGGCGCCGGGCCGACACGTCGAACCAGTGCTCGTGCCCGGCGGCGGACAGCAGCCGGACGTTCATCACGGTTGCCGGCAGCGGCTCGTCGAGCAGCGCGGCGACCCGTTCCGCGTCGCCACCGCGCATCAGATCGGACAGCGGCCGCCCGCGCAGCGCCGCGGGATCGTGGCCGAGCCGGGTCGCCGCGGCGGGGCTGACGTACTCGAGCCGGCCGGCGGCCGAGACGGTCATGACGATGTCGCGGGTGGCGGCCAGCAGCGAGCTCAGCTTCCCGTGCCGGCGCCGGGCGCGGGTCTCCTCGTGCAGCCCGACGACCGCGATCGAGAGCACCGCGGCCATCGTCACCACCAGCAGGGTGATGTTGCGGTGCGATCGCTGCTCCCGTAGTTCCGCGTAGAGCTGCGCGGTCGGCTGGACCAGGTAGGTCGTGTACCC
This sequence comes from Parafrankia sp. BMG5.11, assembly GCF_004337455.1. NCBI lineage: Bacteria > Bacillati > Actinomycetota > Actinomycetes > Frankiales > Frankiaceae > Parafrankia > Parafrankia sp. BMG5.11. The sequence continues at coordinate 190,035 of NZ_SJXI01000017.1, forward strand.
GGTCGCCGGCTGGGCGGCGGCGACGTGGGTGTAGCCGTCTTCGCCGCCGGTCGTCCAGACCCGGGTGCGGTTGGTCGAGCGCCAGGCCGCGCTGAGCTCGGCGGGGTCGAGCACGCGGGTCCCGGGCAGCGAGAGGTCGGTTGAGACCACAGCGATGCCACGTGCGTCGATGGTGGAGACGGCGCCCTGCCCGCGTAGCCGGAGGAGCGTGCCCATGCCGGTGCCGAGCTGCCGCTTCGACTCCTCGGTGGACACGCTGACCAGGACCGCCCAGGGCCGCGGGCCACCGACCGGGATGACGGTGGCCCGCGCCGCGTGCCCGTTGAACGGGAAGACCGGCGAGACGGCGCTGCCGCCGCTCCACGCCGTCGACCAGGCCGGTCCGAGATCCTCCGGACTCACCGCGCCCTGAGCCGGCCGGACCGACAGGAGCGTCCCGGCGCGGTCGAGCAGCGCGACCAGCAGCGTGGTGTCGCCCGCCGGAGTGATCTGGAACTGGGCGGCGAGCTGGTGATTGCGGGCCTTGTCGTTGGGGTCGAACGCGGTGCGCTCGACGACGGCCCGCAGGCCCGCCGGGTCGTCGGCCGTCGACTCCCAGGTGGCCAGGTTGCTGATCAGACTCACCCGGTTCGCCAGCCGGTCCCGTTCGATGTCGGCCAGCCAGCGGCTGCCACCGGCCAGCGCGACCCCGCTCAGCGCGAGAATCGCGATCAGTCCGCTGACCAGCGGCCACCCGGCCAGCCGACCGCGGCCGAACGACCACCTGACCCAACGGCGCTCACGCCTGACCCGCCGCCGCTCGACCCGCCGCCGAGCGCGGTCGCCGGGCGTCATCCGGTGTCGCCGGTCGCCCATGGTCATCCGCTAGTTTCCATTCCCCCGCCGCTGCCGATGCGACGGCACCCCGCCGGGACCGTGTTTGGTGACGGTATTCGGTTTTGATCCGTCGAATCCCGGCAGGGGAAGAGCATACGAGTTGCGCCGCGGACTGTTTCACCCGACGGGTACCTGTGTGGTTCTTACACCGCCGGGCCCGGCCGGCCGAATTGCTCCAAGTGGGAATCGGACGCGCCGTCGCGCGCGTGTCGGGGTGTCTTTCGCCCGCGGCCGGGCCGGTGGGTCAATCGACGGAAGCTGTGTTACCGGCCACTTCGAGGCCGGTTCGGCAAATCGGGCCGGCGGCCCGGTACGGGGATGGCCGGCCGCGGGCGATACACCGGATACCGGTGGCGGCCGGGCCGGTGAACGCCGCGAATCCGGCGCCGGGCCGGGCCGGGGCGGGGCGGGGCGCCGTGCGGGCCGAGTCGGTGCCGCCTGCTTGCGCCCGCGCCATCACCCCGCGGTCGCGGCGGCGCGGGCGCCGCGGTAGCGCCGTGATGCCCGGTGCGACCGTGCGGAGGCACTGCGGCCACAGCGACCTCGTTGACATTCGTCCGAGCGTCTGTTTGTGATACTCACAGTGACCATTGTGTCTCCGTGTACCGGGCTCCTGGAGTCACCGTCACCACGGGCAGGCTCCTGTGGAGGACGTGCAATGCGCTGTTCGTGGCGTCGTCGCGGGGCGCCGGCGGGCCCGCCGGCGACGGGGGCCGGGGTGACCCTGCGCAACCGGTGGGCCGGAAGCTCGCCCGGCTAAACGGCGGTGAAGCGGTGGGGCGGGGCATTGCCGCCGGCACCGCTAAGCGGCCCTGTGGTAGAAACGATGGGTCGGAAAGTCGCCGTCCGTCCACCGCGTATATCACGAAGTCGTATATCACGAGCGCACGCATCCCGCGGCCGCATATCGGCGGCCGTGGCGGTGGCGCGGCGGCGATGGTGCCCGCGCGTGGCGGCATTGGGTGTGAGATGCCGGCAGGCGGGCGCCGGTGACATCTGTGCGTATCCGGTCGGCGTTCGGTTTGCCAGTCAGCATGCGCTGGTGTGCCGGCGTGCCGCCGGAAGTCCGTGGCTTCTACCGGCATCAATGCCGGCTGGGATTTTCCCGGGCACTTTTTCTGTTTGCGTGCCGTCGGTTGATGTTTCCCGCGTCGTCCGGTCGCGGGGCGGTCGCCCGCCGGGCCGCCTCGGCCTGATCGGCCTGATCGGCCTGATCGGCCTGATCGGCCTGATCGGCCTGATCGGCCTGATCGGCCTGACCGGCCTGATCGGCCTGACCAGGAGATCGGCGTGACCGGCCTGATCGGGTTGGTCCGTAGGGGCCGAATCGGCGCCGCGCCGTGGCCTGAAGGCGCGAACGGTGATTCACTCCTTCTGTGCCCTACCGTCGCACCACCGCAGTCGACGATCGGTTGGCCGCCGCACGTGAGCGACTGATCGTCGCGGCCACCGACCTGGTGGCGGACGCCGGGTGGGCCGGCGCGTCGGTCACCGCGGTCGCCGCCGCCGCGGACATGTCGGTCGGCTCGGTCTACCAGCACTTCCCGTCCAAGTCGGCGCTGGTAGTCGAGGTCTTCCGGCGGGCGGCCGACCGCGAGGCAACCCTGATCTCCGCCCTGGCCGCTGTGTCGACCGCCGCTGTGCCTGATGCCACGGCCCCGGGTGCCGCCGAGGCGCCTGCGGCCGGGGGCGATCCCGTCGACCGACTCGTCCAGGCGGTCGCTCTGTTCACCCGGCGGGCGCTGGCGCGTCGCGGCCTCGCCTACGCGCTGCTCGTGGCACCGTCGGACCCGGCGGTGGAGGCCGAGCGCCTGGACTTCCGCCGCCGGTACCGGGACGTGTTCGCGGCTCTGGTCCGCGAGGGCGTCGAGGCGGGGTCGCTGCCGGCACAGGACCCGATGGTCGCGGCGGCGGCGCTCACCGGCGCGATCGGCGAGGTGCTCGTCGGCCCGGTCTCGATGACCGAGGAGCTTCCCCGCGGCGGCCGCGAGGCCGAGCGGGTGGTCCGGGAGGTGGTGGCGATGGCGTTGCGGTGTGTCGGCGCGTGCCCGGTGGAACGCGGCTGGCCGTCCTTCTCGGCCGGTCCTGTCCCCGTGGCCGGGCAGGTCGCCGTGGCCGGGCAGGTCCCGGCGCCGGCGGGCCGTCCGCCCGGTGGCACCGGATGACGGCGGACGGCGGTGGCCCGACGCATCGCGTCACCAACCAACCACCGCCGCTGGTCGGCCACGACGTCGCCGAGGATCCCGCACTGCTGGAGGCGCTGGCCCGCGAGGGCGCCGCCGGTCACGCGGACGACCTGCACCGTCTCGGCCGGCTCGCCGGCACGGCCGAGGCGCAGCGATGGGGCGACGAGGCCAACCGGTGCCCGCCCGTCCTGCGCACGCACGACCGGTACGGGAACCGCGTCGACGAGGTCGACTTCCATCCGGCCTGGCACGAGCTGCTCCGCGTGGCCGTGGGCGCCGGGCTGGCGGGAGCGCCGTGGGCCGCCGACCGGCCGGGCGCGCACGTGGCCCGCGCGGCCGGGTTCCTCGTCTGGGGGCAGGTCGAGCAGGGCCATCTGTGCCCGGTGTCGATGACCTACGCCGTCACACCGGCGCTGCGGGCCGCCCCCGACCTGGCCGCGGCCTATCTGCCCGGCCTGACCAGCACCGTCTACGACCCGGGCCTGCGCCCGCCGCTGTCCAAGCGCGGCCTGCTCGCCGGCATGGGGATGACCGAGAAGCAGGGCGGCTCGGACGTCCGCGCCAACGAGACCACCGCCGTCCCGGCCGGGGACGGCTCGTACCTGCTGCGCGGGCACAAGTGGTTCACCAGTGCCCCGATGAACGACGTGTTCCTGGTGCTGGCGCAGGCGCCGGGCGGCCTGTCGTGCCTGCTCGTCCCGCGGGTGCTGCCGGACGGCGGTCGCAACCCCTTCCTCATCCAGCGGCTCAAGGACAAGCTCGGCAACCGCAGCAACGCCAGCGCCGAGCCGGAGTTCGACCGGACGCTGGGCCACCTGGTCGGAACGGAGGGCCGCGGGGTGCGCGCCATCATTGAGATGGTCGCGCTCACCAGGCTGGACTCCGCTGTCGGCGCGGCCTCCGGGATGCGCGCGGCGCTCGTCGCGGCGACGCATCACACCCGCCACCGCTCGGCGTTCGGCTCGCTGCTCATAGACAAGCCGCTGATGCGCAACGTGCTGGCCGATCTCGCGGTGGAGTCGGAGGCGGCGGTCGCGCTCGTGATGCGCGTGGCCGGCGCGGTGGACCGCGCCGAGCACGGCGACGAGGGCGAGCGTGCCTTCCGTCGTCTCGCGACCGGCCTCGCCAAGTACTGGGTGTGCAAGCGCCAGCCGGCCATGGTCGCCGAGGCGCTCGAATGCCTCGGCGGCAACGGGTACGTGGAGGAGTCGGGCCTGCCGCGGCTCTATCGCGAGGCCCCGCTCAACGGCATCTGGGAGGGCTCCGGCAACGTCAACGCGCTGGACGTCGTGCGGGCCCTGGGCCGCGAGCCCGCGAGCCTGGCCGCCTACGGCGCCGAGGTCGACGCGGCTGCCGGTGGCGACCGCCGGCTCGACACGGCGTGGCGTCGGCTCCGAGCTGAGCTGGACGACCTGCTCACCGGCACCGGCGGCGCGGCCGGCACGAGTAGGGCGGCCGGCACGAGTAGGGCGGCCGGCACGAGTAGGGCGGCGGGCGCGGGTGGGGCTGGCGGGGCGCCGGTGATCGAGCTGGTCGCGCGCCGGCTCGTCGAGCGGATGGCGCTCGTGCTGCAGGGCTCGCTGCTGGTGCGGCACGCGCCCGCCGCGGTGTCCGACGCGTTCTGCGCGGCCCGGTTGGGCGGGGACGCGGGCCTGGCCTTCGGGACCCTCCCACCCGGGCTCGACCTCGAGGGCATCCTGCGCCGGATCCCGCCCGCCACCGCCTGACGTCGGCTGACGTCGGCTGGCATCGCCTGACATACGAGGTCGCGGGCCTGCCTCCCGGCTTGACGCGGGCGGCCGAGGCCGCGACCGGGGCCGGCCAGGCCGGCCGTCCGGGCCGGGAGCCTGATCGCGTGGCCGTGCGTAAGCGATCAGACGTGTGCGGAGAGTGTGCCTGGAGGGTGTGACAAACGTCGGATATGACTCTGGGCGGTACGTCCCGTTCTATCCTGACTCTGGACAGTTTGTAGCGGTCCGAGACTCGCGCTACTGGAAACGCAATGTAGTGTTCGCGTAACGGAAGGTGACGGGCCACCTCCTGGGCTGGGCCCGCGTCGCCTGCCTCCGGGGGTGTGATGATCGTCTTCTTTCTCGCTGTGGCGTCCCTGGTGGTCGTCGCAGGCATCTTCGGGCTCGTCCGAGGAGTGGCCGAATGGGCCTGGATCTATGACCGCCGTCGGGCCGGAATCGTCACCGCGGCCGGCGTCACCGTGGTTCTCGCGCTGAGCGCGGTCGCGGTGCGCCTCTCCGGCCCGGCCGACTCGGCCGCGACCGCACCGCCGGCCAGCCCGGACGTGCCCGAGGCCTCCGGCCTCGTCGTCAAGGAGCCCGACCCCGCGCCGTCACCGGCCACGGCCGGCTCGCGCCCGGTCGCGGCCGGCCCCGATCCGGACGCCGAGACGGCCACGGCCACCGGCGCCGGGTCGGGCTCCGGTTCCGGCTGGCCCGTGCCGGCCACGCGGGGCGGCGCCGGTGGCGCATCCGGCTCCGGCGGGCCGCGCACCACGTCCGTGCCGCCGGTGCCGACCCGGGGCGGGTCGTCCGGGCCGTCCTGGCCGACGGGGTGGGATCAGCCCACCACCGTGCCGGGCCGCCCGGGCGTGCCGGCGACGGGGAGCGGCGGGCCGAGCCGGTCGCCGTCGCCCAGCACCAGCCGCACGCCGAGTCCCAGTCCGACCACGCCCGCCGGTCCCCGCCGGACGCCGCCCGCCAGCACCGGCACCGGTCACGCGCCCGCCGGGCCGCGGTCCACGGCCCAGCCGACGGCGAAGCCGACCTCCAGGCCGACACCGAAGCCGACCACCGGCAGGTCGACAACCGGCCGGCCGACGGCGGGGCCGACGATGACGGTGCGGCCGTCGCCGAGCCCGACCAGGCCGTACCGGCCCTCCAGCCCGTACGAGACGGCCGTCCCGGCCCAGACCGCGCCGCCTCGGACGGCTCCGGCCCAGACCGCGTCGACGCCGACGCGGTCTGGGCCGGTCCACACCGCGCGGCCCCAGACCGGTCCGGTGTCGGGTCCGGCGTCCGGGACGACCCGGCCCAGGTACTCGCCCGCGGCGCCGACCGCTCCGGGTCCGGCGCGGTCGGGTCCGGCGGCGCCGTCCCGGCCGCATGGCGCCGCGACCGCGGTGCCCGTCGGAGCGATCGGTCCCGCCCGTACCGGCGGTGCCGGCGCGGCGCCGGCAGGCGGCACACACGTATCCGCTCCGGCGGGTTCGCAGGGGCGGCTGAGCACGCCCGCCGCGCCGGCCCTCTCGACGGCCTCCTCGAAGCCCTCGTCGACGCGCCCCGCGCCGGGTCGGCACACCGCGGGCCGGCCCGCGGCCGGGCGGGTCGCGCCGCGGGCCACCACCGCCGCCCGGCCGCCGGTGTGCCCGCCGAGCACCGACCGCCGGGCGCGAGGCACCCAGTCGCGCCCGCACGACGCGGCGGCCCACCCGCGGAGCGGTGACCAACGGGGCGGTGACCGGCGGGTCCAGAGCTCGCAGGCGCACCCGAGGGTCGCCTCGGCGGCGTCCAAGGCCGGGCCGGCGGCACGGCCCGCGGCCCGACCGCCGCGGCAGAGCCATTCCAGGTGAGTCACCGCCATTCCCGGTGAGCCGGCTATTCCAGGGTGAGTCGGGTTCGTCCCACACCGACACGCTCCTCAAAGTGTCGAAGTTCTTACTCTGGGTGAGATAGGTTCCCGCGGACACTGCACCGGCGAGGCTGGGGGACGGATGCGGGCAACCGCGGCGCCGCGGAGGCGGCCGTGATCGTGCTTCTCGCCGGATCGGTCGCCACCGTCGCCATGGCCGTCCTCCTGGTCGGCATCACCGGCCTGCTGCGCGGGCGGGTGGCCTGGGCAATGATCGAAAGTCGGCCCGGGGCCGGCCTGGTAACGGCGGTCGGCTTCACAGCCGCTGTGGCCGCCTTCGGCGCGATGGCTCCGTCCGGCGGCGACCGGGACGCGACGATCATCGCGCGGCAGTCGGACGGCGATGACCACCAGAGCGGACAGATACCGGCGGGTCTGCAGCGCGGCGACTCCGCGACCGGCCTGCCGCGGGCGGCCCCCCGGCAGTTTCCCGCTCCCGCCATGCCCGCTCCCGGAGACGGCTACAGGGCCGGTCTCGGCGGTGCCTCTCCGTGGCCGGACAGGACCTCGGCCGGCCCCGGCCCCGGCGTCGGTGATGGCGGCGGCGATCCGTGGGCGCAACCGGGCGGCGGCCAGGCGTCCGCGAGCCCGACCGGCCCGCCGGGCGGTGCGACGCCGACCGCCGGGCCGGGCGCCGGGCCGACCCCGACCGCCTCGCCGAGCACCGCGCCGTCGCCGACCGGCCCGGTGACCGCGCCGGCCCCGCCGGCCTCTCCTGTCCAGCCGGCCTCTCCGGCGCCGCCGGCCATGCCCGGGCCGCAGCCTGACCCGGACGTTCCCGGTGCCGACAACCGGATCCCGTCCGGCCAGGGGCCGGGCTCCGGCGCTGGTCAGCAGCCCCCGACGACGCCGCCGGGGTCGGTGCCGGCACACGGCCATCCAGCGCCTGGCACGGACGAGGCATGCGGCCCGGTCGGCCCACGCCCGCCCGACGGCCTGCCGGAGGTCTGGGTCGGCGACATCTTCTCGGGCCTGGCAAGTCGCTGCGTCTGACAGCCGTCGCGCCGGGCGCGCCGCGCTCCTGGCGTTCCCGCCGCCCTGGTACTGGTCCCGAGTCGGAAGTAGCCGAGAGCCGGAAGCAGCTCGGCGTAACGGCCAGCTCTCGCCGTGTTCCATCCCGTCCTGGGTGGCGCAGGCACGGTGCCGGGGCAGGCTCGGGCGGCACGGACACGGGGCCGGGGCGCGTTACGGGTACGGAATTTATGCATCAGGGACCGTCGCCCGGTGATGCGTGGCGGGTGGGTGAGTCCTGGCTGTCACTCAACCGCCGCGGTTGCTCGGCACCGTGCATGTGGATCTGGTCGGCGGGAATTATGTATCGCTTCCGGCCGTTTCCGGGGTCCCCGGTGCTCCTGCGCACGCCGCCCGTCGATGACGCGGCCACCACCGGCCGCAGTTGATCATGGTGTTCCGCGGAACCGGAACACCCGCCGGCCGTGGTCGCCGCCAACCTCGGTCGATCCTGGTGTTCTGCGCGGGTGGTTGCTCGGCCGGCCGGATCAGCCGAGCGGTTGTGGCGCGGTGCGGCGGGCCGCGACGAGCGCGGTGACGGCCGCGATGTTGCCCGTGGCCCACGCGTCGAGCTGGGCGGGCAGGTCGGCCAGGGCGGAGTCGAGGACGAACACCCCGCGGGTCGGGCAGGACGCGCCGATCTCGACCAGTACCGGTCGTAGGTGCACCTCGACCGCCAGCGCGTGCTCGGGCGCGGCCGCGACCAGCACGGGGATCGTCGGCACCCCGGCGAGCTCGCCCTGGCCGATCTGGTCCAGCAGCAGCTTGAGCAGCCCGGTGTAGGTGGCCTTGTACGTGGGCGTCGCGACGACCAGGACGTCCGCCGCCTTCATCGACGTGACGGCCGCCTTCACCGCCGGGTCACCCCAGCAGAGGAGCCCCGGCCCGAGCTCGCTGACCTCGATCACCTCGGCCACCGCCTCGGTGTCGGCCGGAAGGGCGCGCACGACCTGGGCCGCGACCGCCTCGGCGACGGCCCGCGTGCGCGAGTTCGGCTTCGGGTTGCCGACGACGCTCAGGATGCGGCACTGCGCCATGGTGTTGCCCTTCTGTGTGCACTCCGCCCACGAGAGCGCCCCGTCGAGAGTCACGAGCGGGCCCCGTCGAGCACCGGCGCGCGGCTGCTATCCGGCTGCTATCCGGCTCCCAGCCTAGCCCGTGCCACTTGTCGGCACCGTTGATCGCGAACTGCCGGGAGACCGGCTCCGGCCCCTGGGGCTGGCCGGTTCCGGCCCGGGGGCCACGAAGCGAACACACCAAAGTCGCCAGGAGCGTTCGAGTCGTCTCCTGAGGTGACAGAGTGATGTGGAAGCTTTGTGGACGACTCGTCTGTGCGACCTAAAGTCGCGAGAAGAGTTCGATTCGTGTCGACGTGGTCGACCAGTGGCCTCCCGGTCGTACCGGGAGGCGCTCCGCGCATATCCGGAGACCCTTACGTAAGGGTAGGGTTGAAGTGCGTGCATCTCGAGGACGGGGGCGTCCGGAGCGCGGCGCCTGGGGGAGGAGTTCGATCAATGGCTGATCCCGTGGGGACGGGCCGGCACCGGCTCGCCGAGCTGACGGCCGCCGCAGCCGCGGCCGAGGTGCCGCCTGCCGGGCTCTGTCGTGATCTCGCGCTCGCCTACGAGAAGGCGGGCGATCCGGTCGCCGCCATGCGCTGGGCGCTGGCCACGACCGACGCCGGAGGCGACCTGACCTGCTGGACGGCTGCCGCCGGCGTCCTGCGCCGCGTCTCGGCCGGGGCGGCCGCGTCAGTCGTGTCACCCGGGGCGGCTACGTCACCCGGGGCGGCTGCGTCGGCCGGGGCGGCTGCGTCGGCCGGAGTGGCTGTGCCAGCCCGGGCGGCCGTGGCCGCCGCTGCGGGAGGGGCGGTCGTGCCGTCGCCCGTCGCGGGCCACGCGGCGCGCTCGGCGCGGGTCGCCCTGCTCGGCAGCTACACGACCGCCCAGCTCGCGGCGCTCCTGCCGCTCGCAGCCGCGCGCGCCGGTGTGGCCGTCGAGGTGTACGAGTGCGGGTACGGCCAGTACCGGCAGGAGGTGCTCGACCCGGGCAGCGGCCTGTACCGCTTCAGGCCGGACGTCGTGATCCTCGCGGTCCACGAAGGCGAGGCAGCCCTGCCAGCCTTCGCCGAGGATCCCGAGCGCGCGGTCGCCACCGAGGTCGGCCGGTGGACGTCGCTGTGGGAGATCATCACCGCCCGGCTGGGGGCCCGGGTCATCCAGCACACCTTCGTCGTCCCGGAGACGGAGGCGCTCGGGCACCTGGCTCTGCGCACCCCCGGGTCGCGGTCGTCGATGCTCGCCGCGGTCAACGCGGCGCTCGGCCGCGCGGCGGCGGGCGGTCAGGTCGCCTTCGTCGACTGTGAGCGGCTGGCCGCCACGGTCGGCAAACGATCCTGGTTCGACCCCCGCTACTGGCACCGCGCGAAGCAGGCCGTCTCGCTCGCGCACGTGCCCACGCTGGCCCGTCACACCGCGGCGGTGCTCGGCGCGCAGCTGGGCACCAGCCGTAAATGCCTGGTGCTCGACCTCGACAACACGCTGTGGGGCGGGGTGCTCGGGGAGGAGGGCCTCGCCGGCATCGCGCTCGGGGACGGGCCGGTCGGCGAGGCTTTCTCCACGTTCCAGGAGTACATCGGCCGGCTCCGTGCCCGCGGCGTGATCCTCGCCGTCTGCTCGAAGAACAACGAGGCGGACGCGCGCGAGGCGTTCGAGCGGCACCCGGCGATGCGGCTGCGGCTGGACGACATCGCCATGTTCAGCGCCTCCTGGGAGGACAAGCCGACCCAGATCCGGCGCATCGCGAGCACCCTCGGGATCGGTCTGGACTCCCTGGTCTTCGTCGACGACAACCCGGCCGAGCGCGAGGTGGTCCGCCAGCTCGTGCCCGAGGTGGACGTCATCGCCCTGCCGCGGGACCCGCACGGCTACGTGCGCGCGGTCGCCGACTACCCGTTCTTCGAACCGGCCGCCCTGACCACCGAGGACACCGCCCGCACGGAGCAGTACCGGGCGCGGGCCCGGGCGGCGGAGCTCGCCGCGTCCGCGACCTCGCTGGAGGAGTTCCACCGCGGACTGGAGATGGTCGCGACCGTCGTACCCCTCGACGAGCTGACGCTGCCCCGGGTCGTCCAGCTCATCGGGAAGACCAACCAGTTCAACCTGACCACCCGGCGCCGCGGGGAGGCCGAGGTCGCCGAGCTGGCCGCGGACCCGTCCACCGCGGTGATCTGCGTCCGGCTGGCCGACCGGTTCGCCGACCACGGCCTCGTCGCGGTCGTCATCGCCCGGCGCGCCGCCGAGCCCGGCGGGGCCGTCCTCGACGTCGACACCTGGCTGATGAGCTGCCGGGTCATCGGCCGGACGCTGGAGGACGAGATCGCCGGGCTGATCGTGGCGGAGGCCCGGCGGCTGGGCTGTTCCTCCGTGCGGGGGCACTACCTGCCGACCGCGAAGAACGCGCTGGTGGCCGACCTGTACCCGCGGCTGGGCTTCCGGCCGGACCCCGCGGCTCCCGCCGACGCCGGCCGCGCAGCCCCGGCCGGTGGCCCCGGTGTGGCTCCCGCCGATGGCACCGGCGCGGGGGCCACCCGCTGGGTGCTGCCGGTCGCGAGCGCCCTGAACCGGCCCGGGCTCATCCGGGTCGTCGACGCTCGCGCGGGTGGGGCCGCCGTCGCGAGCGCATCCGCGCGGACGATGGAGGAGGTGGCCGGCTGATGGTGCAGGAGCGCCTCGCCCAGGTCTTCCGGGAGATCTTCAGCGACGACGACCTGGTCGTCACGGACGCCACCACGGCGGCGGACGTGCCCGGCTGGGACTCCCTGGCGTACATCAACCTGATCTACGCGGTGGAGAACGAGTTCGCGGTGCAGATCCCCGACGAGCGCCTCGGTTCGTTCGCGAACGTCGGTGAGCTGCGCGTGTGTATCGAGGAGCTCAGCGATGTCGGCTGAGCCCCGCACAGCCGAGCCCGTCGTGCCAGAGCGCGTTGCGGGGGAGCCCATCGCGAAGGAGCCCGCGGCGGCGCGGGCCGCCGTGGCCGGGTCGCGGGGCGCGCCGCTCTCGCTGCGGGCGCAGTTGCGCGAGGACAGGGACGTCCACTACGGGTCGCGGCTGCACCCGGGCTACCAGGCGCTCGCCGTCCACCGGTTCGGCCGGTGGTGCCGCGAGCGCGGCGGGCTGGTCGGCAGGTTCGGCACGATCGCCTTCAAGGCCGTGAACAACATCGTCATCCGCAACCTCCAGGGCACCGAGATCTCCGTCGACGCCAGCATCGGACGTCGCGTCCTGATCGGGCATCACCAGGCGGTCATGATCCCGCGCTACTGCGTGATCGGCGACGACACGATCATCCGGCACGGCGTCACGATCGGGTACGCCTCGACGGACGCCCCGCCCGATGCCGTCCCGAAGATCGGCGCCCGAGTCGACATCGCGCCGGGCGCGCACCTGATCGGGCCGATCACGATCGGGAACGACGTGAAGATCGGACCTGGCTCGATCGTCACGACCGACGTCCCGGCGGGTGCCACCGTCTTCGCCGCCCCCGCGAGGATCATGCGCCCGCCCGCCGGGTGAAGGGTGCGGCCATCGCCGCGCCGTAGCGCTCGGCACCCGCGGAACGCACCGGGCACGGCTGCATCGGGGCGGTGTCCACCGGGCAGAAGTGCACGCCGTCCGGCCCCCGGACCATCACCCACCCCGGGCCCGCGGTCGCCGTCGCGCCGCGGGCCACCTTAGCGGCCTCGGCGCGCCCGCCCGTCGCATCGGTCGCGACAGCCGCTCCCGAGCCCGGCGCGGGTGGTCCGGCGGGCCCGGCGGGCAGTCCCGGCCGCCGGGACTCGCAGGGCTCGCCGGGGGCGCAGGGCAGGTACCGGGCCCAGTGGCCGCCCGCGGTCACTGCGAGCGCGGCGGGCACGACCGCCACGCCGCCGTCCCGGTGCGCCACGCCGCCGTCCCGGTGCGCGGCGAGCTCCCGCCACAGCCCGGCCAGCGGGGTCAGTCCGTCCGCGTTGACCGGCTGGTCCGGCCGGGCGGGCGCGTCGACGAGGTGGACGTCCACCCCGGCGGCGGTCAACGCGTCGACCGCCGCGGCGACGTCGGCCCGGTAGGCGGTCAGCACGTCCCGGCCGCGCATGCAGGCCGAGACGGTGTTCCCCGAGAAGGCCAGCACGGCGCCCGTCGGCCGCCACGACCGGAGCTGGGCGGTGATGTCACCCAGCCAGTCGCAGGGGGCCGTCCCACCAAAAGTCCTGGTCATGACATTTGCGCCGGCCTGTCGCATTTCCTGGGAGAACGAGTTCCGCGCCTCCCAGGCGAGCGAGTCCCCCCACAGGACGATCCGATGTAGCGCGAGGCCGCTCTCGTGCCCGGAGCCGCCGTCCGCCGCCGATGTCGTGGGTCGCGGCGGTGGGGCCGTCGCGGTCGTCGCGGTTGTCATGGGCACTGCGAGGGCCGCGACGAGAACGCCCAGCGCGAGCACCGCCGTCCTGCCGCCGAGCAGGCGGGCGGTCAGGCCGCCCGGCCTGACCGGCGGTGCGCCACCCGCGTCGAGGGGATGCATGACACCGAGTAGGCCATCGGGGACAGGCGGGCACATCGGGCCGCGGGCCGTCCCGGGTACGAGGCGGCGCGCGCCGGCGGCTCGTACGGTGGATCTCGTGGGCATGGATGCCGGGCGCGTGACGGCCGGCGAGGCCGGCACCGACCCGGTCGCCGGGATGGTGCGCCTCGCCGACCATGCGGTCTACGGCCTGACCGCGGTCGCCGCGCTGATCTCGGCGGTGCTCGTGGGCCTGGAGCCGTGGCCGCTGTTGCTGATCGCGCTCGCGGTCGCGCCGCCGGCCGCCGAAGCGTGCGGCCTGCGGGTGCCGCCCGTGGTGGCCGGGCCGTTGGGCCTGGCGATGGTCACCGCGCTGATCCTGCTGGACGCGCCGAAGACCGCCATCCTCGTCGCGGTGGCCCTCTCGGCCTGGGTGGCGTTGCGCTCGGCATCCGCCCCGCTGAACCTGTTCATGATTGCGGCCGTCTCGGCCCTGTCGTACGTGGACTTCAGCCGTCGGCCGGCGGCGCCGCACGACGGCTACCTCTCCTCCGGCTCGATCGTCTGGGGCGCCGCCGCCCTGTACGCGACGGCGACCGGGGTGGTGCTGCGCCGGACGACGGTGCTCGCCGCCGAGCTGGCCCGGGCCCAGCACCGGCTGGTCGCTGCCGCGGCGACGGACGAGCGCCGGCGTATCGCCCAGGACGTCCACGACCTGGTGGCGCATTCGCTCGCCGTCGCGCTGCTCAACATCACCGGGGCCCGGCGCACGATGCGACGCGACCCCGCGCTGGCCGACGAGGCGCTGGCCCGGGCCGAGCAGGTCGGACGGGACAGCCTGGCGGGAATCCGCCGGGCCGTCGGGCTGCTCGGCGGCGGGGACACACCCGCCACCGGCGGCTCCCTGCGCGCCGACCGGGATTCGGGCGGGCCGCTGCCGGACGCGCACGACCTGGCCGCGCTGGTCGACGGCTACCGGCGCAGCGGGCTCGCGGTCGAGCTCACCGTGACCGGCGGGCTCGGCGGGCTCGACCAGGCCGCGGGCTCGGTGCTGTTCCGGACGGTCCGGGAGGCGCTGGCCAACGTGCTGCACCACGCCGGCGGCACGGCGACGTGGATCACCGTCGAGATGCTCGCCGACTCGGTCCGGGTCACCGTCCGCAACGCGCGGCCCGGTCCGGGTGACGGCGTCCTGCCCGCGGCAAGGGGTCCGCGGCCGGGCGGCGGGATGGGCCTGGCCGGGATGGCGGAGCGGGTCCACGCGCTCGGTGGGTCGGTCGTCGCGGGACCCCGGGACGGCGGCTGGGAGGTCACGGCGACGATCCCCACGGTGGCCGTCGGCCCGGTCGGGGGTGGCCCCCGGTGAGCGTCGCCGGGCCCGCGCTGCGGGTGCTGCTCGTCGACGACCAGCAGCTCGTCCGCGCGGGCATCGCGCTCGTCCTGAGCGGGGAGCCGGGTATCGAGATCGTCGCCGAGCGCTCGGACGGCGACGAGGTCGTCGCGGCGGTGCGTGCGGTCCGCCCGGACGTCATCCTGCTCGACATCCGCATGGCCCGGATGGACGGGGTGGACGCCCTGCGCGCCCTGGCCCGGCTGGGGGAGCACCCGCCGGCCCTGGTGCTCACCACGTTCAGCGACGACGACGTCGTCTGGGGCGCCATGGCGGCCGGGGCGGCGGGCTTCATCCTCAAGGACCGGCCAGCCGAGGACATCGTGCGCGCGATCAGGCTGGTCGCCGAGGGAGGCTCGTGGATCGACCCGTCGGCGAGCGGACGTCTGCTCGGCGCGCTGCGCACCGGGGCCGTGGCCGATCTCGCGGTCCGGCGCCGGTTCGAGCGCCTCTCCGAGCGGGAGCTGCAGGTGCTGCGGGCGATGGCGCGCGGGGCCAGTAACCGGGAGATAGCGATCGAGCTGCGGGTCAGCGAGCGGACGGTCAAGGCGCACGTCGGCAGCATCTTCGGCAAGCTCGAGGTGCGGGACCGGGCCGGGGCGATCGTGTTGGCGCACGACGTGGGGCTGCGCTCGCCGGGCTCGGGCGGATCCGGCCCCGCGGGGGGTGTGCGAAACCTGAGCAGATGAGCGAATGGTGTGCGTCCGGTGCTGACAGCGGCGGTTTATACTCGATACAGTCAGCCCACGGACTAGCCCTTTAGTGCGACCATGGTGTTACGGGTTGTACATATTACTTATCAAGGTAATAGGCGGGGCTGCGCGGAAAATAAGCTGAGTGATCGCCACTGCACTTTTGTGGACATGATCAAGTCACCTGAAGCTGCTGGTCGGGCATCCGCTACCGTCCCGGCCGTGTCTTTGAGTTCGCTGTCGCAGATTTCCGCTGGCCCGCCTTCCGCACCGGCTGCGGTGCCGGTGCCGACGCCCCCGCCCATTCGCATGAATGGACACTCCGTCCCCGGAACTTCCGGATCGCGGGGATCCTGGCTGGCCGATGTCCTGACCGGTTCGCCGTTCACCGCGGTGCTTGCTGTGCTGGTTGTCGTCATCGCGGTCGCTGTGGTCGCGGCCGCTGTCGCCTGGTTGGTCCGCGCCGTCACATCCGCGCCGACGTCCGCGTCGCGCGGGAACGCGCGCGCCGTGCGGACACCGCGCGCCGCCACTGCCCCGTGGCGGTCTCACACCGCCGCCGGTGCCCATTCCCGCGCCTGGTTGACCAGCCCTGTCCAGTCGGCGCCGCGGCGCCGCGCCCGGTCGGCGAGCGACATGATCCCGTTCGTCAGCCAGGCCGTGGGACGTACCGCGGAGGTCGCCAGCGCCCGGGTCGCCAGGGTCTGCGCCTCGTCCAGCGCGTCGGCGTGCACCGCGGCGGACGCCTGGTAGAGCCGCACCGCGGCGAGCGCTCCGGGCGCGCGTGAGCGGTCGAACAGGGCGACCGCCGTCGCCAGTCGCTGACGTCCCTCGTCGAGGGCTCCCGCGCCGATCAGTGCGGCGCCGCCGAACGTCGGCAGGTAGCCGGGGTGCAGGCCGTCGAGGGCGTAGCCCTGGGTCGCCGGGGTCAGCTCGCGGGCGAGATCCTCGGCCTCCCGCAGCACCGCCATCACCCGGTCGGCCGGCTCGCCGCGCCCGGCGCGGATGTTGGCCTCGGTGGTCATCGCGAGTACCGCGGTGTGGGAGCTGGGTGCCGTCGCCCGTGCCGCGAGCGCGAGCGCGAGACCGTCGTCCACACTGTCGAACGTGTAGGCGGCGAGCTCGGCGAGCACGACGCCCGCGTGTGCCGCGGTCGGCGCGTCACCGACGTGCCGGGCGAGCACGAGCGCGGTGCGGGCCGACACGACCGCGCGCCCGGACATGCCGTTGTCGCCCTGGGCCACCGCCGACATCACGAGCACTCTGCTGTGCGTTCGACGCCAGTCCCGGCGCACCGCGGCCGACTGGCGGCTACCCGCCATCGTCTCGGTGTGCCGGGCGATCAGATCGAGGCGTTCGACCAGCTCGCTGGGAGCCATCGTCTCCCAGCGATGGGCCATGGTCCGCAGGCCCGTCTCGATCCGGTCGAGTGTGTCGCGGCCACGGTCCTCCGGCGAGATCATGAGACGCGAACCGCCCAGCGCGAGTGCGGCTGTGGTCGCACAGGTGGCAACGACCAGCCGCCGGTCCGCCGCTTCGTCCATCCCGCACTCCTGAGCGTCGTTGTCCGGTTACGGCGGTGGAGGCCCGGATGATCCGGACGTAATCTCATGATTATTCTCCGGAAAGAGACGATCTAGAAGCTACTCTGACGGTAGCGAGCACAAAGCTCTATGTCGTCACTCTGGTCCAATGTCGGGACCTTCGTCATGTGGTGCCATGTCCGTGCGCGTGCGACGGCGGAATGTGCTTGGCTTCGCCCACACCTCATGAGCCCGGCCCGGTGGGTAACCGCCGGGCCGGGGTCGGGTTGGCGTCGGGTCGGTCGGGTCGGGTCGGCAAGCGGCGGTTTGCGGGAAACCGCGCGTCAGGCCGAGTCGAGTGCCTGTTCGAGGTCGGCGACCAGGTCGTCGGCCGCCTCGATGCCGACGGAGAGCCGTACGAGGTCGTCGGGGACGGCGAGCGGTGAGCCCGCCACCGATGCGTGCGTCATCCGCGCGGGATGCTCGATCAGCGACTCCACCCCGCCCAGCGACTCGGCGAGGGTGAACAGCCGGGTGGCGGCGCACACCGCGAGGGCGGCCTCCGCGCCGGCCCGGACCTGGAACGAGACCATCCCGCCGAAGTCACGCATCTGCTTGGCGGCGACGTCGTGGCCGGGGTGGCTCGCCAGCCCCGGGTAGTGGACGGCCGACACGGCGGTGTGGCCGGCGAGCAGCGCGGCGATCTCCCGCGCGTTCGCGCAGTGCCGGTCCATCCGCACCGCGAGGGTCCTGATCCCGCGCAGCACCAGCCAGGCGTCGAACGGCCCCGGCACGGCCCCGGCAGCGTTCTGTACGAACCGCACCCGCTCGGCGAGCTCCGCCGACGCGGTCACCACCGCCCCGCCCACCACGTCGCTGTGCCCGCCGAGGTACTTCGTGGTCGAGTGGACGACCGCGTCCGCGCCGAGCGTCAGCGGCTGGCACAGGTAGGGCGAGGCGAAGGTGTTGTCGACGACGAGCAGCGCGCCCGCCTGGTGCGCGACGGCGGCGAGCGCGGCGATGTCGGCGATCGCGAGCATCGGGTTGGTCGGCGTCTCGCACCACACCAGCGCCGTCGCCCCCGGCCGGATCGCGGCCACGGCGGCGGCCGGGTCGCTCAGGTCGACCGCCGTGTGCTCGACGCCCCACTCGGCCAGCACCCGCGCGAACAGGCGGTACGTGCCGCCGTAGGCGTCGCCGGGGATCACCACGTGGCTGCCGGGACGGCACACGGCCCGCAGCAGCGCGTCCGAGGCGGCCAGCCCGGAGGCGAACGCGAGCGCCGCGGCCCCGCGCTCGAGCGCGGTCAGGCTGGCCTCCAGCGCGGCGCGGGTCGGGTTGCCCGAGCGGGCGTACTCGAAGCCGGCCCGCAGCCCGCCGACGCCGTCCTGCGCGAACGTCGACGCGGGATGGATGGGGACGACGACCGCGCCGGTGGCAGGGTCGGGCTCCTGGCCCGCGTGCACCGCGACGGTCTCGAATCCCGCGTTCCGATCACCCATGGCCACAACCCTCGCACTCGAGCCCGGACTTCAAACAGGCGGCGACTTCAGGAGGCGGAGCGGGATCTCACCGGATCTCACCGGACGGCGAGGAACCCCAGCAGGTCGGCCCGGGTGAGGATCCCCGTCGGGTTCCCCTCGCCCAGGACGAGGGCGGCCGGGTTCTCGCCGAGCGCGCTCACCAGCACCGAGACGGGCTCGCCGGCGCCGACCGTCGGCAGCGGTGGCGACATGTGGTCGGCGACGGGCGCGTCCACCGTCCCCCGGTCGGCGAAGACGGCGTCGAGCAGCTCGCGCTCCAGCACGGCGCCCGCCACCTCCGCGGCCCGCACCGGCGGCTCGTGGCGCACCACCGGCATCTGCGAGACCCCGTACTCCCGCAGGTACGAGATGGCCGCCCCGACGGTCTCGTCGGGATGCACGTGGACGAGGTTCGGCGGCCCGGACGTCTGCGCGGCCTTGTGTGCGAGCACCGAGGCGACCGTCGGCTCGTCGGACGGCGGGTCGAGGAAGCCGTTGTCGTACATCCACTCGTCGTTGAAGATCTTCGACAGGTAGCCGCGGCCGGAGTCGGGGAGCAGGACCACGACGCAGGCGTCGGTCGTCCCGGCCGCGTCGAGCTCGCGGGCGACCCGCAGCGCGGCGACGACCGCCAGGCCGCAGGAGCCGCCGACGAGGATTCCGGCCCGGCGCGCCAGCTCGCGCGTCATCAGGAACGAGTCGCGGTCGCTGACGGCCTCCACCCGGTCGACCACGGCCTTGTCGTAGGTCGCCGGCCAGATGTCCTCGCCGACGCCTTCGACCAGGTAGGGACGTCCGCTGCCACCGGAGTAGACCGAGCCCTCGGGGTCGGCGCCGATCACCTGCACGGTGCCGCCGCTGACCGCCTTGAGGTGGCGGCCCGTCCCGCTGATCGTCCCGCCGGTGCCGATGCCGGCGACGAAGTGCGTCACCCGCCCGCCGGTGGCCCGCCAGATCTCCGGGCCGGTGGAGGCCTCGTGCGCGGCCGGGTTGTCGGGGTTGGAGTACTGGTCGGGGCTCCAGGCACCGGGGGTCTCGCTGCACACCCGGCGGGCGACCGAGTAGTAGGAGCGGGGATCGTCCGGCGCGACGGCCGTCGGGCAGACGATCACCTCGGACCCGTAGGCCCGCAGGACGGCCCGCTTCTCCTCGCTGATCTTGTCCGGCATGGTGAAGACGCAGCGGTAGCCACGCCGCGCGGCGACCATGGCGAGGCCGACACCGGTGTTCCCGCTGGTGGGCTCGACGATGGTCCCGCCGGGGGCGAGCCGGCCGTCGCGCTCGGCCGCCGCCACCATCGACAGGGCGATGCGGTCCTTCACCGAGCCGCCCGGGTTGAGGTACTCGAGCTTGCCGAGCACGGGTGTCGCCGTGTCGGCGATCGTCGGCGTCAGCCGCACCAGGGGCGTGTCACCGACCAGGTCGGTGACATGGTCGTACACGTCCATCTGCCCGCCTCTCGCCGGAGATGTCGCCCCGATCGCCGCCAGTAGCCGCCAGCGACGACGTTACCGGCGGTGTGCCGCGTCCGCCTTCCGGACACGGCACATGCCGCCGGCGCGGGCCGAAGGAGCAGCTATGTCCGGACGGGTTCCACGCCGCCCGCGACGACGAACCCGGACGGCATCGCCGTGTGGACGGCGGTCTCGAACCAGTCCGAGCCCAGGTCGAACGCCGATGTGCGGAATTGTCGGCACGGACGCGGAGCCGCCGATCGGAACGACGGCAGGCCACCCCGCCTCGATGGCCGCGACGGTTGTTTCGGATACACCCAGATCGATTCCGAGCTGGTACCCGGCACCTTGCACCAGCCCGCAGATGGTACCGAAGGGGAATGCGCGGGCGAAGCCGCGCGTCGGCGCGATTGACGCGGAACACGTCGTCAGACACGCCGCGCCGACGGGCATCGGGCAGCCCTCGGCGGCACACCGCCACCGCCCGCCGGCGACCGGCCAGCTGACCTACCGGATACCGACGGGCCGGCCTACCGGTATCCGGCCAGGTAGGGGTCACTGTCACGGCTGTCGACCGGGACGATGTCCTTCCCGAGCGGCATCAGGGACACCGGGATGAGCTTGAAGTTGGCCAGTCCGAGCGGGATGCCGATGACAGTCAGGCACAGCGCGAGGCCCGTCGTCAGATGGCCGAGCGCCAGCCACCATCCGGCGAGCAGGATCCACAGAACGTTGCCGATCAGTGACGCCGTTCCCGCGGTCGGCTTGTCGACCACGCGGCGTCCGAACGGCCACAGGGTGTAGTTCGCCATGCGCAGCGACGCGATGCCGAACGGAATCGTGATGATGAGAAGAAAACAGACGAGGGCGGCGAGGGCGTAGCCGATCGCCAGCCACACTCCACACAGCACCAGCCAGATCACGTTGAGTACGATGCGCATCTGCGCGGTCGCCTCCCTGTCGCCCGCTCAGGGGCTCCCTGTGTCTTCTGTTTCGCGGTGTCTTCTGCTTCGCGTGTCCGCTGCTCCGGGGCCACCGCCTGCTCCGGGACATCCGGCATCGTCCACCTGGGGACCGGCCCGGATATGCAGCCCCGGACGGACCTCCCCGGACGGGCCGTCCGGCGCCCGCGGCGCATTACCACGGCCCTGCACGGCACACGCCGCGCTTCTCGGCTCGGGCGAGGCGCTCCGTCGCCGCCCCCGGCCGCGCCTTCGTGTCTCCTTCTCGTTCTTTTCCTTGGATGGCACCGGAATCTCGGGCCACCGGTGGGGTGGTACTCCTCACAGGAGACCCGTGCCGGCATCCGGCCTCATGGTGCTTTCCCGGCGTGGTGGCGACGGGTGGATGCCCGGTTCTCGAGTGGTCAAACGGTGGCGGGACGGCAATCGTGCCCATGGCGCGCTTGGGCTGGAGACCGCGGTGGCCGTGCAGACTGGAGTACGGTTTGCGGCGGTTGGGAGAATCCGACCGTTTTGTCCGAATGATAACGCGAGGTAAGCGAGCAGTTCCGGTGAATGACCGGCAATGCGGAAGCGGTACTCCACGGCGGGACTGAGGTATCCGGTGACGATCGAGACCGAGACGGCGGACCTGGTGGACCGGTGGTTCGCCGAGATCACTGCGGTCGATCTCCTTCCGCTCGCCGCCGCGGACGCCCGCGCCTGGCTGGCACGCCTGGCGGCGGCGCTGGTCCGGGCGGTGAGTGCCGAGCCGTTCCGGCCCGAGATCGGCTATGACGTGGGCGCGCGGCTGGTCCACGGCCACGTGACGTCCGGTGAGGCCCTCGGACGGACCGTCCGGCTGTTCGGCCGGCACCTGGCCCACCACACCGGCGGCTGGGCTCGCCCGGCCGACGGCCCCGGGACCAGCCCGGCGGGCACGGCTCACCCGGGCACGGCTCACCCGGGCACGGCTCACCCGGGCGCCGCGACGGCGACCGCCGCGATGGGGCTCGCCGGCGGTGCGCCCGCGGCGACGGGGCCTGCCGCCACGGCCACCGCCGCGAAGGGGCTCGCCGGGCGGGTGCCCACGGGTACGGCGACCGCCGCGATGGGGAACAGCGGCGCGGCCGCTCCCGGGGCCGGGCCGTCGGGCGAGGGCGCTCTGCTGCGCAGGCCGCCACGGGCTGACACGCTGCCGGGCCGGGTGTCCGCCGCGTCGACGGAGCGGGTCGTGGACCTGCTGGGCGAGCTCGTCCGCGGCCACACCGAGACCCTCCGGGAGCGCACGCGGGACGGCCAGGCCGCAGCGCGTCGCGTCGACCTCGGCGCCCGGGCCCGCGCCGAGCGCGAGCGGCGGATCTCCCAGACCAGGCTGCACGCCGTGCTCAGCGGCACCGCCCTCGGCATGCTCGTCGCCGACCGGACGGGGCGCATAGTGGAGGCCAGCGACGCCGCGCTGGAGATCCTCGGCCTCAGCGGGCACACCGCCCCGCTGGCCTGGCCGCTGCCCGAGATCGTCCATCCGGCCGACCGGGAGGTGGTGCGCTGGCTGTGGCGTGAGGCCCGGCGCGGCCGGTCCCGCGGAGAATGCCGCATCCTGCGGCCCGACGGGACGCCGACCTGGGTGGCGCTGACGCTCTCGACCACCTGGCCCGGAGTGGCCGGTGACTGGTTCGGCGTCGTGATGCTCGAGGACATCACCGAACGCCGCCGCCTGCAGGAGGAGCTCCGCTTCCATGCCCAGCACGACCCGCTGACCGGACTCGCGAACCGGGCCGAGTTCCTCGACCGGCTGCAGGCGGTGTTCCGGGACGCGCCGCCGTCCGCGCGGGTCGGCCTGTGCTGTCTGGACCTCGACCGGTTCAAAATGATCAACGAGGGTTTCGGCTACGAGGTGGGCGACCAGCTCCTCGCCGAGGTCGCCCGCCGGCTGGGCGGGATCGCCGTGGCGGAGCGCACCGTGGCCCGGATGGGCGGTGACGAGTTCATGATTCTCGTCCCGGACTGCGGTGGGCTCGACGAGATGACCGGCATCGCCCGGCGGGTCCTGGACACGCTGCGCGAGCCCGCCCGCGTCGACGGCCGCGACCTGCCCGCGACGTGCAGCATCGGTGTGGTCGAGATGGCGGTCGCCGACACCAGCCCGTCCGACCTCGTCGCGGCGGCCGACGCCGCGCTGACCTGGGCGAAGAACGGCGGCAAGAACCGGTGGACGGCCTTCGACCCCGACCGCGGCACCCGGGAGGCCGCACGTGGCCTGATGTCCCGATCGATGCGCCCGGGCCTGGACAGAGGCGAGTTCTCGCTGGCCTACCAGCCGATCATCGACCTCCGGCACGGCACGGTCGCCGGGGCCGAGGCATTGCTCCGCTGGGACCACCCCCGCCTCGGGCCAACCCGTCCGGGTGAGTTCATCGCCCTCGCGGAGGACTCCGGCTTCATCGTCCAGCTCGGGCTGTGGGTGCTCGAACGGGCCTGCGAGACCGCGCGTGACTGGCCGGCGCACATGTTCATCAGCGTGAACCTCTCCGCCCGCCAGCTCCGTGAGCCGGGCCTGGTCGGCGCGGTCGAGAAGGTGCTGGACCGGACGGGCCTGCCGCCGCGGCGGCTCCAGCTCGAGCTGACCGAGACGGTGCTCATGGACTCCGGCGGCGACCAGGTCACCGCGCTGCACGCGCTCAACGACCTGGGCGTCCGCATCGTCATCGACGACTTCGGCACCGGGTGGTCGAACTTCGTCTACCTGTCGACCATGCCGGTGCGCGGGCTGAAGCTCGCCGGGCTCTTCGTCGAGAAGCTCGGTCGGGGCACCGAGCCCGGCCGGGACGACCACCTCGTGGAGGCGATCGTGGAGTTCGCCCGCAGGCTGCGGCTGTCGGTCACCGCCGAGGGGGTCGAGGAGCCGGAGCAGGCGGCGGCGCTGCGCTCGTTCGGCGCGGACCTGGGCCAGGGCCACCTGTTCGGAGAGCCGGTCCCCGCCGACGAGTTCGCCGCGACCATGCTCAGCCGCGCCTTCGCCGCCAGCTGACCGAGCCCCCGCCCGGCCCGCGCGGTGACCACCGACCCGGGCCCGCGCTGGGGGCACACGCGCTGATTGGCCCACGTCGGGCCACGCGGTCGATGCCGCCGCCGGACCCGGCCGCGGACCGTGGTGTCGGATTCTCGCTGGACCTGGCGGTTCCCGCGCGCGAATGCTGGACGGGTGCCCATCACCGCGCCCGCCCGCCCGCATCTCGACGCCGAGCTGTGCGCGCGGGTGGTGCGGTCGCGGGACGCCCGGTTCGACGGGTGGTTCTTCGTCGCGGTGACCTCCACCGGCATCTACTGCCGGCCGAGCTGCCCGGCGCGGCCGCCCAGGGCCGAGAACATGCGGTTCCACCCGACCGCCGCGTCCGCCCAGCGCGCCGGGTTCCGGGCCTGCAAGCGCTGCCGCCCGGACGCGAGTCCCGGCTCGCCGGAGTGGAACCACCGCGCCGACGTCGTGGCGCGCGCGATGCGGCTCATCGTGGACGGCGTCGTCGACCGCGACGGTGTCCCCGGGCTTGCCGGTCAGCTCGGCTACAGCGCACGCCAGGTGGAGCGGCACCTGTCAGCCGAGCTCGGTGCCGGGCCGCTCGCGCTGGCCCGCGCCCAGCGCGCCCAGACCGCCCGGCTCCTGCTCGAGACCACGGACCTGAGCATGGGCGACGTCGCGACCGCCGCCGGCTTCAACAGCATCCGCGCCTTCAACGACACCATGCGCGAGGTCTTCGCCGCCGCGCCGAGCGATCTGCGACGCCGTCGCAACCCGGCGACGCCCCCGTCCGTCGTGCCGGTACCGAGGGCGGCCACCGGTGCCGTGACGTTGACCGTCCGGCTGCCGTTCCGGGCCCCGCTGTATCCCGACAACCTGTTCGGGCACCTCGTCGCGACGGCCGTTCCCGGGGTCGAGGAGTGGCGGGACGGTGCCTACCGGCGCACGATGCGCACGCCGCACGGGCACGCGATCGTCGCCCTGCGGCCGCTGCCCGACCACATCGGCTGCCGGCTCGCCCTCACCGACGTGCGCGACCTCGCGCCGGTCATCGGCCGCTGCCGCCGGCTGCTCGACCTCGACGCGGACCCGATCGCCGTCGACGGGCAGCTCGCCGCCGACCCGGCGCTGGCGCCGCTGGTCGCGCGGGCACCGGGCCGGCGTGTTCCGCGCACCGTCGACCCGGCCGAGCTAGCGGTGCGCGCAGTCCTCGGACAGCAGGTCTCCGTCGCGGCGGCGCGGACCCACGCCGCGCGGCTCGTCACGGCCGTCGGCACGCCGATCCATGATCCGGAAGGCGGCCTCACCCACCTCTGGCCACAGATCGCGGACCTCGCCGAGTACACCGAGTACGCCGAGTACGCCGAGTACGCCGAGTCCACCGCCCTCGCGGACGCCGTCCCGGCCGGCTGCCGGGCCGGGGCGCCGCGCGGGCTCGCTCTGCCGGCCGCCCGGCGGCGGACCTTCGCCGCGCTGGTCGGCGGGCTGGCGTCCGGCATGATCGAGCTGGGTGCGGGCGGAGACTGGGAACGGACCCGCGCCGCGCTGGCGGCCCTGCCCGGCATCGGCCCGTGGACGCTCGAGACCATCGCGATGCGGGCCCTCGGCGACCCGGACGCCTTCCTGCCCGGTGATCTCGGTGTCCGCCGAGGGGCCGAACGGCTCGGTCTGCCGGCCACCCCCGCCGCGCTGTCCCGGCATGCCGCCGCCTGGCGCCCCTGGCGGGCCTATGCCGTCCAGCACCTGTGGGCGGTGCTCGACCATCCAGTCAACCGGATGCCCGCGCCGGATCACCCCGGCCCGGCCACCGCCCGCCGAGAGGAACGCCTGTGACCCGCAGCCAACCCGTCCCGCCGGACGCCGCCGAGCGCACGCACGCCGTCGTGGAGAGCCCGGTCGGGCCGCTGACGCTGGTGGCGAGCGGCGGCGCGCTCGTCGGCTGCTACCTGGACGCCCAGCGCCACCTGCCGGACCAGGCCTGGTTCGGCGAACCGGCCCCGGCCGCCCCCGGGACCACCGCCCCCGGGACCACCACCTCCGGAGCAGCCGCCCCCGGAGACGCCGCCCTCCAGGCCGCCGCCGGCCAGCTCGCCGAGTACTTCGTGGGCCGCCGGACGTCCTTCGACCTGCCGCTGAACCCGACCGGCACCGACTTCCAACGCAAGGTGTGGAAGGCACTGTGCGACATCCCGTACGCGGAGACGATTTCGTACGGCGAGCTGGCGCGCCGCCTCAGCCAGCCGGGCGCGTCACGCGCGGTGGGACTGGCCAACGGTCGCAACCCGATCAGCATCATCGTCCCGTGCCACCGGGTGATCGGTGCGAACGGCAGCCTCACCGGC
Source organism: Parafrankia sp. BMG5.11 (assembly GCF_004337455.1). Classification (NCBI taxonomy): domain Bacteria; kingdom Bacillati; phylum Actinomycetota; class Actinomycetes; order Frankiales; family Frankiaceae; genus Parafrankia; species Parafrankia sp. BMG5.11. Next base: position 216,172 of record NZ_SJXI01000017.1, read on the forward strand.
TATGGCGGCGGCCTGGAGCGCAAGCGCCACCTGCTCGCCTTCGAGCAGCAGGCCGCCGGCCTGTCACTGCTTTGACGCCGTTCCGCGGCGCTGTTCCGTGATGCTGCTCCGCCGACGAGGTGCTCCCCGTGCCCTCAGCGTGGCCTTCCGCGGCGGCGCTTCTCCCGTCCCACGAGGATGTCGAGCCCGAGGTCGTCGGAGGCCTGCTCGGGCGTCGGGAGGCGGTACAACGCCGCCGTGACCGACCGGTTGCGGGCGAGGGCCGTCAGCGTCGACGGCGGGGCCTGCGCCGCCCCGGAGAGGTACACGGGGGTCTTTCCCCCGGGCCCCGGCGAGTCACCCGCGCCGGCCGGTGAGCCCGGCCGGCGGCGCTGCCCGGCGCGATGGCCCTGCCGGCGCACGATGGGAGCGGTGGCCGGGTCGATGAGCGGGTACACGCCGCCGCCGCCGTCCGATCCGGGCCGGGCTCGCCGAGCGGACCGGTCGCGCCCGTCGCCCGCACCGGCTCCGCCGCCAGGCGCGCCCGTGCCGCCGACCGCGGTGCCGTTCGCGCCGCCGGCCTTGCCACCGGCCGCGGTGTCAGCCGCGGCGCCGTCGTTGCCGGGGGCGCCGGCGGTGGCCGCCGCCGGGCCGAACCAGTCGAACGACGCCCCCCGCCCGCGCAGCGCGGTGTTCTCCGCCTGGACGATCACGAGCAGCGCGGTCGCGAACGAGGCGCGGGTGCGGGACTCCTCGAGCTGACGCTTGAGCTCGGCGACGTAGGCCGGGTCGATGGCCGGTGGCTCGGGCTCGGGGGTGGGCTGGCCGTCGGGGTCGACGGTCGCGCCGAACGCCTGGACGTGCAGCTGACGCAGGTTCTCCAGGTGTGCGGCGCGCGCCGGATCGGTTTCGGTGAACAGCAGGTTGACGTAGACCTCGACCACCCGCCATTCGATGGCCTTCTCGCCGCGGAACTGGCGGCTCAGGTCACGCGTCCGCGAGCGCTGGATCTTCGTGGGACCGGGGTCGGACCACAGCGCCCGGGCCACCATCTCATAGCTGACCCGATAGGGATTGTTAAGTTCATTTAAACGAGTAAGGAGGATTCGCTGCGGCCCGTCCTTCAAATCGGCTCGCGGCCCTTTGGGGCGCGCCCCCGCGAGGCTCACCCACACACCACCCGGACTTGCACTGGCAGGCTGGCCGAAGGACGAGTTCGCGGCACTGCGCAGATCCTCTCTCCGGTCCGCTCGTCGGCGCGACCTCGATGCGCCGGACGGGGGGACGGTGGCACCGGCGGGTTCCCCGACCCCCCGCTCCGGTCGCTGCGCATGATACGACCCGTGTGCCCGTGATGTGTGGATGCTTGCTGTCTGGCCGGCGTTTTCGTCCTGTCCGGAACGGTCAGCCGTCACGAACCGTGTGTCTTCCCGAACCGGTCCGCCCGGACGTCCGACGTTGAGCCCATCCCGTTCGCGTGCCGGTGAGCGCCGCTCGCGGGCACGCCACCCGCTATGTGTTCCCACACCTGTTTCCCCCTTTACCGGATGAACATCGGCGTAATGCCGCGAAACGTTGCATCATCAGGAAACCCGGCACCCGAATGCGCGGCAAGGCCGCACAACCCGAGGATCGGGACGCCGTCGCGTCAGGCCTTGACCAGCCGGAACGGGGCTTGCGTCGCAACGCGCCGTCGCAACCCGGCGGCCGTCCGATCAATGTCGAGATGATTTCCCTGACCCGACCGAAACAGGCCGACGGCCACTGGCCGTCACGATGGATCAGGAACGGCGAACCCGGATGGCGACGGATGTCCGTCCGCGATCCTCCGGACTATTCTGATCTTTCCCGCCGATTGCCGCGAATTGCCCCCGCCCGGCCGGCGCCGGCCATGGACAGCCATGGACAGCCACGGGCGACCGCGGACCGCAGAGGGACCGGCTGGCACGGCTGCCGGGAACCGCGGGTGGGCTCAGTTGGCGACGAGGGCCTCGGTGACCACCCGGCTGGCGTCCGCGACACCGAACGTCGGCGGCTGCGGCCGGGCCTCCCCGCTACCCAGCCGGACGACGACCGTGCCGGACCCGGGGTCGATCTGCAGGATCTGGTTGCCGAGCCCGATCGCCCAGTACATGTCCGCCGGCGCCGTCGGCACCAGCTGACCGTGGCGGGTGGTGGGGTCGGCGGCCGCGGAGATGTCGGAGGCCGCCAGCGGCTGGGCGAGGACGCCCTCGCGGTTGAGCCACCACAGGTACCCGTAGGCGGCGTTCATCTCCGTGGACGACCGCCCGGTGGCCTCGGTGACCCAGTCGCTCGACACGACCCGCTGACCGTTCCACTCCCCGTGCGCGAGCATCAGGTAGCCGAGACGGGCGACGTCCCGGCAGGTCGTCTGCAGGCCCATGAACGTCAGGGTGTTGCCGGCGCGGTCGGTCGTCATCCGACTGTCGGCCATGCCGAGCGGCTCGAAGACCCGCTCCCGGGCGTAGTCGCTGACCTCCTGCCCGGTGGCGCCGCTCAGCACCTGCTCCAGCGTCTGGATGGCCGAGTTGTTGTAGGCCCAGACCTCGCCGGGCGGCCGCTCCTGGCGCAGCGCGACCGCGAACGCGGTCTGGTCGGGCGCCGCGATCAGCTCCTGGTAGTCGATCGTCGTGCTCCACTGCCGCCCGGAGTCGTTGCTCACCAGGTCGCGCACGGTCACGGCCTGCGCCGGTGTGCCCTTCCACTGCGGCACCCAGGTGGCGGCGGAATCGTCCAGCCGCAGGTCACCGTCGCCCTGCGCGATGCCGACGAGCGTGGACGTCAGCGACTTCGTTATGGAGAAGACCGGCTGCGGTGTGGTCGGGGTGAAGCCCTTGAAGTACCACTCGCCGGCGATCCTGCCGTTGCGCGAGACCAGCAGACAGTTGGACTTGCCCTGCTCGGCGGCGTGCGCGATGTCCTCGAGCTTCGCCGGGTCCAGACCGACCGCGCGTGGGTCCACCGTCTCCCAGCTGTCGCCCGGCACCGCCACCGCCGTCGGCGCGGCACCCGACGCGGTGACCGGCCCGGATGTCGTGGCGGGCGTCCCGGAGGCCCCGCCACCCTGCGTGCAGCCGGCGACAAGGGCGGCCGCGAACGGCGCGGCGGCGAGGGCAAGGACGAGACGGGGCGGACGGCGCATCTGGGACCTCGATCAACCGTGAGTTCCGGATCCAGGGCGAGGACGCACCGTATTGACGCCAGATGTGAGGTCTGTGTGACCTCAGTCCTCAACAGGCGTCGTCCTGGGCGGGTTCCGTCCTTGCCCGATCCCCGCCACCGCGTCCGGTCAGCCGCGGGCGAGGTGGCGGCTGATGACGAGGCGCTGGATCTGGTTGGTCCCCTCGAAGATCTGCATCACCTTGGCCTCGCGCATGTACCGCTCCACCGGGAAGTCCTTGGTGTAGCCGGCGCCGCCGAGGACCTGCACGGCGTCCTCGGTGACCTTCATGGCCGCGTCCGTTGCGACGAGCTTTGCGACGGACGCGGCGCGCCCGTACTGCAGCCCGGCGTCCCGGCGCCGGGCTGCGGCCAGGGTGGTGGCCCGCGCGGACTCGACGGCGGCCGCCATGTCGGCCAGCAGGAAGCCGAGCCCCTGATGGTCGATGATCGCCTTCCCGAACGCCTCCCGCTCCTTCGCGTACGCGACGGCGTCGTCCAGCGCGCGCTGCCCGAGCCCGACGGCGGTGGCGGCGATCCCCAGCCGGCCCGAGTCGAGAGCCGACAGCGCGATCGACAGGCCCTGCCCCACCTTGCCGATGAGGCGCGACGCCGGGACCGCGACGTCGTCGAAACTGATCTGCGTCGTCGGCGACGCGGTCAGCCCCATCTTCTTCTCGGGCGGGTGGAACCTGATGTTGGGCGTGCCCGCGTCGACGAGGAAGCAGGAGATCCCGCCGCGGGTGTCGGACGACGTCCGCGCGAAGACCGTGTAGAAGTCGGCGGCGCCGCCGTGGGTCACCCACGCCTTCGTACCGTTGAGCAGGTAGCCGTCGTCGGTGGCGGTGGCCGTCACGCGCATCGCCGCCGGGTCCGACCCCGCGTGCGCCTCGGACAGGCAGTAGGCGCCGAGCAGGTCACCGGACAGCAGCCGGGGAAGGTGCTCCTCCTGCTGCTCCGGGGTGCCGAAGGTCGCCAGCGGGTAGCAGGACAGCGCGTGCACGCTCACCCCGACCGCCACGGCCGCCCAGCGGTAGGAGATCTCCTCCAGCACCTGTAGGTACACCTCGTACGGCTGCTCGCCGCCGCCGAAGCTCTCCGGGTACGGCAGGCTCAGCAGCCCGGCCTTGCCGAGCACCGCGAACTCCTCGCGCGGGAAGCGGCTGGCGGCCTCGTACTCTGTGACTCTCGGAGCAAGCTCGCGGTCGCACATGGTGGCGGTGAGCTCGATCAGCTCCCGCGCTTCCGATGAGGGGAGCTGCCGTTCGGCGGGCATGGTGTCCTCCCGTGCGTCGTCGGTCATCGCCCTCGCGCCGCGTGGAGCCGGAACCCCCGCGCGCGATCGTCTCCGTCGGTGCCGGATCCGTCCGTCTCGGAACGTGCGACGCAAGAGTTGTACCGCGCCTCGTGGTTGAGACGACGGGCTTGCCGCGTTTCCGACGCCTCGCTGCATCGGTTCCGTTTCGATCTACCGCATCGACGCGGAGACGGACCCTCGCGGATGAACGCACGGCGCGCGATCATGGGCGGAAGGTGACACCCTCGACTGGTGACCGAGCACGAGACCGAGACCCGGCCCGCTGGCCCCCATGCGCCCTCACGGCCGGGCGCGGCCCCGGGGCAGGGCCCGGAGCCGCAGTGGCCCGACGACGCCGAGGCGGCCCGGCACGTCGCCATGTTCGGCCTGCCTGGCATGCCCGCCACGGGACGGATCGCCGTCGTCACCGGTGCCACGAGCGGCATCGGCGCGGCCACCGCCCGGCGGCTCGCCGCCGACGGCGCCGTGGTCGCCGCGGTCGGCCGCCGGGAGGCGCGCCTGCGGTCCCTGGCCGACGAGAACGAGCGGATCCTGCCCGTCACGGGCGACGTGACCGACCCGGACGGGATGCGTCGCATCGCCGACCAGGTCCACGAGCGCCTCGGCCGCGCCGACCTGGTCGTCGCCAACGCCGGGACGATGCTCGCCGCACCCTGGGCCGCGGCGGACGTCGACGAGTGGCGCCGCATGATCGACACCAATCTGGTCGGCCTGCTGTGGACGGGCCGGGTGTTCATCGACGACCTGCTGGCCGCCGCCGCGGAGGGCCGGCGCGCGGACCTCGTCCACATCGGCTCGGTCGGCGGCCACCAGGTCTTCCCGAACTTCGCGGTCTACGACGCGACGAAGGCCGCCATCGAGCATCTGACCCGTCACCTGCGCGTCGAGCTGGGCCCCCGCGGGGTGCGGGTGCGCACGGTCGAGCCCGGCCTGGTGCAGACCGAACTGGGCGACGACATGGTCTTCCCTGGCTCCCGCGAGGCGCTCGCCGAGTTGCGCAGGTCAGTCGCAAACCCCCTGAGTGACGTGGACGTCGCCGAGGTCATCGCCTGGTCGGCCTCCGCCCCACCCCACGTGAACGTCGCGGAACTCGTCGTAGTCCCGGTGTCCCAGGGCTGACCCCATCCCCTGCTGCCGGCTCCGGACTGTGCGAACCAGCCCGATCCGCGGACACCGTCCGACGCGGGTGCCGCGTTCTTCGACGAACTGGCCGCGGTGCTGGCCGCGGACCAGCCGCCGGCGGCTGGTGTCACGGATGGTGAGGCCCAGATCCAGGCGGCGGCGGACACCGTCCTGGAGCCGTCCGGCGGGGCGGCCGACGGACTGGCTGCCCGCCCCCGCGGGTTCGTTCAATCTGATGGTCCGGCCTACCTGGCGAAGGCGGCCGCGCTGGACAACACCTGGAACCCGCCCGCGGTGGTCCCGGCGTCCTGACCGACCGGCAGGCGCCGACGACGGGGTGGGGCGCGGGATGCTGGTGCACCGCCTCCCACCCCGTCCGAAGCCTGCTCAGCAGCGGTGGTTGTAATGGTTCGGCGGATACGGGCACGGCTCATGGGGCTGGCAGCCCGCGGCCGTCGTGAGCATGCCCAGGGATGCCGCCGCGACGACGGTCAGCACGATGCGGCGGATTCTGCGGATAGATCGGTTCATGGTGGGTTTCCCTTCCCGCGCCATCCCCGATCCGGTAATCCCTATCGCAGTCACGGACGGCCTTCTCTCCGCCGTTCCGGCGTGTGCCATTTCGGTGATCGGTGCTGCGCCTTCGGCCGCAGTTGCGCTCGTTTGCGGCGTGTTCCGCGGTGTCGGTCGTTGCGCGGTGGCACGGTACGCGGTGGCGCATCGGCGGCGCCGCAGGCGGCGGCGCCAGCGGTGTGGGCGGCCGGGCCGGGTCCTCCCGGGCGGCCGGGTGGGACCGGTCGTCCCGGGCGGACTATGCCGGACGGTCCGTATCGGGCAAGACGGGCAATAAGTCCACTCGTTCGCGGGTTCCTCCGAAAGTGACGGAACGCGCGCGTCGGCGTGCCGTCCTACAGGACGATTGGGTGGACGCGTCCTCGCAGTCGAGGGCGAACGGTCCGCGCTGCCTGGGGGACGCGGCCGGTCCCAGCGGGACAGGACGGACGGGGGCCGTCGAGGGGAGGAACACGATGGTCAACATGAACCCGGGCGAGGGTGGCCGGCGGGGCGAGCGGTTCGCGCAGGCGCGCCGGTTCGCGGGGCAGGCCCGGCAGGACCGCACGACCGGCTGGTACATCCCGTTGGCGATCACCGTGATCGGTGCGGGCGCCTCGTTCGACGCGTTCGGACGGGGGGTCGGGTTCCTCTACGGGTGGGGCCTGGCCATCGCGTTCGTCGCGCTCACCTGGTCGACGATCCGGGTGATGCCGTCGATGGTCGACGAGCTCAACATCCAGCGGGAGAGCGGGCCGCGCAAGCTCGCCGCGCTGTTCAACGCCCCGGTGCGCAGCCGGGGGCTCTTCCTGCTCGCCGCCGCTCTACCGATCTTCATCGCGTTGGTGAAGACGGTGGGCTTCTACATCATCGGCGGTCTGCTGATCGTCGGTGTGGTACTTGCCGTGGCCTTCGCGGCGTCCTGGGCGCTCGAGCGCCGCTGAGCGCATGCGCGCTCGGCCACCGCCGAGCGAGTTCCACCCGGCCCCGGGCCCCGACCATCGTCGGAAGCCCGGGGCCGGTACGCGTGCGACCGCCGCCGAACATGCCGGGCGCTGGCGATCTCCCACCGGCAGTCTCTCCCACTGTCAGTCACGGTGATCTCCGATCATGACGGTCCGGGCATCGTGCGGCGCCCGCCAGGAATGGTCGGTGCGCCCCGGTACGCTGTATCGCCAGCTTCCCGACGCGTCGGTCGACCTGCCAACGGACGGCCCACGCCACCCGCGTCCGATCACGCCAAGCGTCCGATCACACCGAGCACCGGATCGCACCGAGCACCGGATCACACCCAGCACCCGGATCAATGGAGGACCCCGCGCCGCCCAGCACCCGGATCAGCCGAGCCGGGCGCGGGCCGGGTCACCCGCCGACGGAGATCACATGCTGACCAGGCTGTTGCGGAACCACCTACCCCCCTACTCGCGGCCGATCGCGCTGCTGGTCGTGCTGCAGCTGACCGCGACCCTGGCCATGCTCTACCTGCCGACCCTGAATGCCGACATCATCGACAACGGTGTGGTGCCGGGCGACACGGGTTACATAGTCCGGCTCGGCGGGATCATGCTCGGGGTGACCTTCCTGCAGGCCGTCTGCTCGGCCGCGGCGGTGTTCTTCGGTGCGCGCACCGCGATGGGGGTCGGCCGCGACATCCGGGCCGCGGTGTTCGACCAGGTCCAGTCGTTCTCGGCCCGCGAGGTCGGCCGCTTCGGCGCGCCGTCCCTGATCACCCGGGCGACGAACGACGTCCAGCAGATCCAGATGCTGGTGCTGATGGCGTTCACCATGATGATCTCCGCGCCGATCATGTGCCTGGGCGGGATCGCGCTGGCGGTGCACCAGGACGCCGGCCTCTCGCTGCTGCTCGTCGCGATCGTGCCGTTCCTCGCGGCGATGATCACCCTGCTGGTCCGGCGGATGCAGCCGCTGGGCCGGAAGATGCAGGAGCGTCTCGACGAGGTCAACCGCATCCTGCGCGAGCAGATCACCGGCCTGCGGGTGATCCGCGCCTTCGTCCGGGACGACCACGAGAAGCGCCGTTTCGGCACCGCCAACGCCGACCTCACGGACGTCTCCCTGCGCTTCGGTCGGATCATGGCGCTGCTGTTCCCGCTGGTGATGGCGGCGGTGAACGTCTCGAGCATCGCCGTGATCTGGTTCGGCGCGCACCGGATCGACGACGGTGCGATGGAGATCGGGGCGCTGACGGCCTTCCTCAGCTACCTGATGCAGATCCTGATGTCGGTCATGATGGCCACCTTCATGTTCTCGATGATTCCGCGGGCCGAGGTGTGCGCGGAGCGCATCCAGGAGGTGCTGGGGACGGAGTCGACGCTGCGCCCGCCCGCCGACCCGGTGCGCACGCTGCCGCGCCACGGCGAGCTGGAGCTGCGCGACGTCATGTTCAGCTACCCGGGCGCCGAGGCGGCGGTGCTGCGCGGGGTCAGCGTGCGCGCTCGCCCCGGGCGGACCACCGCGATCATCGGGAGCACCGGCAGCGGCAAGTCCACGCTGCTCGGCCTGGTCCCGAGGCTGTCCGACGTCTCCGAGGGCGCCGTCCTGATCGACGGGGTGGACGTCCGCGACATCGACCCGAAGCTGATGGCCGAGACCGTCGCCCTCGTCCCGCAGAAGCCGTACCTGTTCACCGGGACGATCGCGTCCAACCTGCGCTACGGGGATCCCGAGGCCACCGACACCGAGCTGTGGCGCGCCCTGGACATCGCCCAGGCCAGGGACTTCGTCGAGGCGATGCCCGACGGGCTGGACACCCCGATCGCCCAGGGCGGGACGAACGTCTCCGGCGGGCAGCGCCAGCGGCTCGCGATCGCCCGGGCGCTGGTCCGGCGTCCGGACATCTACCTGTTCGACGACTCGTTCTCGGCGCTCGACTACGCGACCGACGCCGCCCTGCGCGCGGCGCTCGCGCGCGAGACAGCCGGCGCCACGATGGTGATCGTCGCCCAGCGGGTGGCGACCATCCGCGACGCCGACCAGATCATCGTGCTGGACGACGGCCAGGTCGTGGGCACGGGGACCCATCGCGAGCTGCTGGCGGGCAACGACACCTACCGGGAGATCGTCTTCTCGCAGCTCACCGAGGAGGAGGCGGCATGACCCGCCCACCCGCGGGCGGGGCCCGCCCCATGGCAGGCCCCGGTCGGTTCTTCGCCGCCGGGGGCGAGAAGCCCGAGGATTTCGCGGCCTCGACCCGGCGGGTGCTCCGCCTGCTGGGCCGGCAGCGCGCGCTGCTGATCCCCGCGGTCGGGCTGGCCGTGGTCGGCATCGGCCTCACCGTCACCGGGCCGCGGCTGCTCGGGCACGCCACCGACCTGGTGTTCGCCGGCCTGCTCAGCTCCCGGCTGCCCGCCGGGACGACCAAGGCCGAGGCCGTCGCGCGGCTGCGTGCCGAGGGCCACGGCACCCAGGCCGACCTGCTGTCCTCCGTCGACTTCACCCCCGGCGAGGGGATGGACTTCGGCGCGATCGGCCGGGTGCTGCTGGTGGTGCTGATCGTCTACCTCATCGCGGGTCTCTGCGCGGTGCTGCAGGCCCGGCTGGCGAACAAGGCCCTGCAACGGATGCTGAGCGACCTGCGGGCCGATGTGCAGGAGAAGATCACCCGCCTGCCGCTGCGGTACTTCGACCGCCGCCAGCGCGGCGAGGTGCTCAGCCGGGTCACCAACGACATCGACAACCTCGGGCAGAACCTGCAGCAGAGCCTGTCCCAGATGATCGCCTCGGTGCTGACCATCATCGGCGTGCTGGCCATGATGATCTGGATCTCCTGGATCCTCGCGCTGATCGCCGTCGTCACGGTGCCGGTGTCGATCGTGATCACCACCCGGATCGGCAAGTTCGCCCAGCCCCAGTTCGTCAGCCAGTGGAAGACGACCGGCCGGCTCAACGGCCACATCGAGGAGATGTACACCGGGCACGCCCTGGTGCGCGCGTTCGGCCGGCAGGAGGAGTCCGCCGAGATCTTCCGGGAGCACAACGAGCGCCTCTACGAGGCGAGCTGGCGGGCCCAGTCCATCTCCGGTCTCATGCAGCCGGCGATGATGTTCATCGGCAACCTGAACTACGTGCTGGTGGCCGTCGTCGGTGGCCTTCGGGTGGCCTCCGGCGCGCTGTCGATCGGCGACGTCCAGGCGTTCATCCAGTACTCGCGACAGTTCAGCCAGCCGCTGACGCAGCTCGCCAGCATGGGGAACATGGTGCAGTCCGGGATCGCGTCGGCGGAGCGGGTGTTCGACCTGCTGGACGCGCCCGAGCAGGAGCCCGACCCGCTGGCGCCGGCCCGCCCGGAGCAGGACCACGGCCGGGTCGCCTTCGAGCACGTCGCGTTCCGCTACGAGCCGGACAAGCCCCTCATCGACGACCTGTCGCTGGTCGCCGAGCCGGGGCACACCGTGGCGATCGTCGGGCCCACCGGCGCCGGAAAGACCACACTGATCAACCTGTTGATGCGCTTCTACGAGGTCACCGAGGGCCGGATCACCCTGGACGGCGTCGACATCGCCGAGATGTCGCGGGCGGACCTTCGGCGATCCATCGGGATGGTGCTGCAGGACACCTGGCTGTTCGGCGGCACCATCGCGGAGAACATCGCCTACGGCGCCGAGGGCGCCACCCGCGAACAGGTCGTCGAGGCGGCCCGCGCCGCGCACGTCGACCGGTTCGTGCGCACGCTCCCCGACGGCTACGACACCGTGCTCGAAGACGAGGGCGTCGGGGTCAGCGGCGGCGAGAAGCAGCTCATCACCATCGCGCGCGCGTTCCTCGCCGAGCCGCTGATCCTCGTCCTGGACGAGGCGACGAGCTCGGTGGACACCCGCACCGAGGTGCTGATCCAGCGGGCGATGTCCCGGCTGCGCGCCGGCCGCACGGCCTTCGTGATCGCCCACCGGCTGTCCACCATCCGGGACGCCGACACGATCCTCGTCATGGAGGACGGCGCGATCGTCGAGCAGGGCGACCACGACGCCCTGCTGGAGGCGGACGGCGCCTACGCGCGGCTGTACAAGGCCCAGTTCGCCCAGGCCGTCGTCGAGACCGGCTGAGCGCACGGGTCTGCGCGGGCACTGGTCTCCGGGGGCACCGGCCGTCCGGGCGGTGGAGGGCGGGCGGCCGGGCCCTCGCGGGCGCGTGGGCGGCGGGGGCGGCGGGGGCGGCCAGTAGGCTTGACCACGCGGGCCGCGGGAACTGCGACGTGCGCGGCGCCGTCAAGACGCCTGGGATTCTCGGGCGGAAGCCTCTCGCAAAAGGGTGTTGTGCATGGCGACGGACGAGTCCACGGCGGGTCCCCGCTCCGGGTATCTCACCGACTCGGTGGCCTCCGCCGCGGCCGCCGCCGCGGACGGGACGGCCGTCCGCCTCGCCGGCCGGGTGGTGCTCTGGCGACGCATGGGCGGGCTGGTCTTCGGCCACATCCAGGACCGCGCCGGCCGGGTCCAGGTGTCGCTGTCCCGGGACGAGCTCGGGGTCGAGACCTTCCAGGAGTGGGCCCGCGCCGTCAAGATCGGCGACTTCGTCGGCGTCACCGGAACCCTCTACACCACCCGCCGTGGCGAGAAGACCGTCGGCGCCTCCGAGCTGGTCGTCCTGAACCGCACGGTGCGCGCCCTGCCGGACAAGTGGCAGGGCCTGTCGAACATCGAGGCCCGGCTGCGCCGGCGCTACCTCGACCTGCTGGTGAACAGCGACTCCCGGGAGCGCTTCCGTACCAGGGCCCGGACGATCTCCCGCATCCGCCGCTTCCTCGACGACAACGACTTCCTCGAGGTCGAGACGCCGATGCTGCAGGAAGCGGCGTCGGGCGCGGCCGCCCGTCCCTTCGTCACCCACCACAACGCCCTCGGCGAGGACTTCTACCTGCGTATCTCGCCGGAGACGTTCCTCAAGCGGGTCGTCGTCGGCTCCCTGGACCGCGTCTACGAGCTCGGCCGTAACTTCCGCAACGAGGGCATGGACCCCTCGCACCTGCAGGAGTTCACGATGCTCGAGTGGTACGCGGCCTACTGGGACTACCGCGACAACATGCGCTTCGTCCGCGAGATGATCCTGGCCGTCCTCGACGACGTCTTCGGCAGCCGGACGGTGACCTACGACGGCGTGAAGCTCGACTTCGGCGCCGACTGGCCCGAGCTGGACTACCGGGCCGAGGTCGCCCGGCGGACAGGCATCGACCTCACGGTCGTCCGTGATCTGCCGACCCTGCGGGCGCGCATCAGCGAGCTGGGGCTCGAGGTCGACGACGCGGCCTCCTACGCGGCGCTCGTCGACCTGCTCTACAAGAAGGCCGTCCGCCCGCACCTCGTCCAGCCGTGTTTCCTGGTGCACCATCCGGCGGAGCTCGTCCCGCTGGCCCGGCGCAGCGACGAGGACCCGTCCCGGCTCGACATGTTCCAGGTCGTCGTGAACGGCTGGGAGCTGGTGAAGGCCTACTCCGAGCTCGTCGACCCGGTCGAGCAGCGTCGCCGCCTCGAGGAGCAGGCCGAGCTGCGCGCCGCCGGCGACGACGAGACCATGATGCTGGAAGAGGACTTCATCGAGGCGATGGAGTACGGGATGCCCCCGATGTCCGGGCTCGGCATCGGCATCGACCGCCTCATCGCCCTGCTCACCGATGCCCCGACGCTGCGGGAAGTAGTCCTGTTCCCGCTGATGCGAGACTCCCGCCGCGGCCAGACCGACCCAGCCGCCGGCAACGACGCGAACGCCGCCGACACATCTGACACATCTGACACGACTGCCGCGGACCCAGGCGCCGGCTGACGCGGGGTCGCGTTGACCGGGCGTCAGCTGACACGGGGCCGTGTCGACCCGAGTCGACACACGGGTTCAAGGTCGCTGATGAGACTGCGGCGGATTCCCCATATCACGCCGAGGAAAACATTCGAGGAGCCGGCCGTGTCGCTGGCGTCGATACGTCATAGTTTCTGAGTCGTGGATTTGCCGGCAGACGGAATGGGCCAGCGCCTGGTCCAGGCACGGAATCCCTCAAGCTGTCGTCCACCGGGTGTTGGGCGCTAAAGGGGTAGGTGACCGAGCACAGGCTGCCGTGGTCATCCAACCAACTCCGTGTTCAAACCCCGAGTGCATCAGCGCTTGACTGAATGTGTGGCGGGTGAATGAGTCCATGGACTCATTCACCCGCCACACATGTTTTTGGAGGGTGTGGCCGGGGGTGAGGGGCTGGGGTTGACCTCTACTTCGGTTTAGGTGTGAGGGTGGGGTGGTCGGTGGCGGGGTGGTGCTCTCGGCAGAGCCGAGTGGGACGGAGGGCGCGGTTGTGAGCGGTGATCCGGGTGGCTTGGCGGGTCTGGAAGAGGCAGGGGAACCGCAGGAGGCAGGGGGGCCGCGAGAGAAGGGGGAAAAGGAAGGGAGCCGAGGGGAGCCGGGTGGGCGATCCGCGCCATCCGGCTCGGTCGGGCCGCCGCGCACCGGGCTCGTGTTCACGGTGCTCGTGCTCGGTGGCCTGCTCGTCATTCTCGACATCACGATCATCAATGTCGCGATCCGCACGCTGGCGGCGGATCTCGATGCCTCACTGCCGGTGATCCAGTGGGTTTCGACGGGCTACACCCTGGCGCTTGCCGTGACCGTGCCGACGACAGCATGGCTGGTGGCACGGTTCGGTTCCGGACGTGTCTACATGGCGGCCCTGAGTCTGTTCGTGCTGGGATCGGTGCTCTGCGGTCTGGCCTGGAACATCGGCGCGCTCATTGCCTTCCGGGTGGTGCAGGGGATCGGCGGTGGCCTGGTCAACCCGGTCGCGATGACGATTGTGCTACGGGCCACGCCGCCGGAGCGGCGCGGGCGCGCCATGGGCCTGTTGGGTCTGCCGGTGCTCGTCGGGCCGGTGATCGGGCCGACGCTGGGCGGCTGGCTGGTCGACATCTCCTGGCGGTGGATCTTCCTGGTCAACCTGCCGCTGGGCCTGGCCGCGCTCCTGCTTGCGAGCCGAGTCCTGCGCCCGGTCACCGCGGCCGCGGGTGCCGTCCAGCGGGGCGGCACGCTTGAGAGTGCTGACGGGCGGCTCGACGTCCCAGGGTTGGCGCTTGTCGCGCCGGGGCTGGCGCTGTTCGTCTACGGGCTGGCGGAGAGCGGGCGGCGCGGGACTGTGACCTCGGCAGGTGTGCTCGTGCCGGCGCTGGTCGGGCTCGCGCTGGCGGTGGTGTTCGTGGTCCGGGCCGCTCGGATGCGCGCCCCACTGGTCCAGGTTGCGCTGTTGCGGCTGCGGGCTGTCGCGTCAGGGACGGCGACGCTGGCGCTGTTCACGGCGGCCTACTTCGGTTCGATGTTCGTCCTGCCGCTCTACTGGCAGCTCGTGCGGGGGCTCAGCCCCGCGGAGACGGGGATGCTGGCGATCCCGCAGGCGCTCGCTACCGGGGCTTCGCTGCAGGTGGCGAGCCGGATGGTCGACCGGGTTCCGCCTGCCCGCGTGGTGGGCTTCGGGATCGTGACGGCGTCCTGCGGGCTGATCACCGCGACGCTGTTGCTCGGCGTCGACACCCCGTACTGGCAGATGGTGCTGGCGATGTCCGTCATGGGAGTCGGCGCGGGCTCGACGATCATGCCGACGATCACGACAGCGCTGCGGCATCTGAGCGACCGGGACGCGCCGTCCGGCAGCACGCTGCTGACCATCACCAACCAGGTGAGTGTCTCGATCGGTACCGCCCTGACCTCCGTCGTACTCGCGGCCGGCCTCACCGCCCAGGGCGTGGCCGGCGCTGCCGGTGGCGGTGGCGGTGGCGCGGCCGGAGGCGGTGAGGGCGTGCTGCCGACCGTGGTGGACGGCCCGGCCGCCGCCCGGTTTGCCGAGGCCTGCCAGGACACGCTGTTCGTGTCCGCCGCGCTGCTGGTTGCCGCGCTCGTCGTGGCGCTGACGGCGATCCCGGGTGGTCCGTTCAGTGCTTCTCGACGTCTCCGGGGCCAGCCGCGTATCCGTGCTCCTCGACGTCGCCGGGTTCGGCCTCGCGGGGAGGCGCAGGATCAGTCGCCGGTTCGAGCAGCGCGGACAGGCGATCTGACTCCGCCGCGGTGAGCTCCCGCAGCAGCGGGAGGCTGGCGAGCAGATCGGTGACCGGGATCCTGCTCGGCCCGCGCGGCGCGGCGACCTGGGTCGTGAAGTCGCAGACGAGACTGCGGTCGTCGGCGATCGGGAGACGCGCCTTCGTGACTCGGGCGCCCGGCCCGAGTGACTCGGCGAGCGCGGCGAGCCGCTCGTCCCGCGTGACGTCGATGTTGTCCTCTCCGCGGTAGACGATCGTCCGGCCCTCCGCCGCGATCTCCAGTTCTGCCACGGTGGTTCCGGTCGCCCGGGTAAGGAGGCCGGCGAGCGGAACGCCGTCGGACCGCCCGCCGGAATCCTTTCCGTGTGGATCGTCCGCCTGGCCGTCCAGGTAGGCGGTGAACTGCTGGGCGCGCAGCGCAAGCAGTTTCCGCTCGATTTTCCACTCGAACGGAGGGTTTTCATCCGTGACGTTTCTCGAAACCGACCGCAGCTGGTAGGAACGGGCCCGCAGGACGCCGATGTTCTGGGTGACGTAGTGCTGTAGGTTCGGCGTCGCGGAGTCGACGTGCAGGCGCGCGATCTGTTCCAGGCTCGCGCGGCGGCCGAGCCTCCGCCAGAACACCGGGTCGGTTATCTCCTCGCCGGTCAGCAGGAATTCCAGGGCGGCGTCGGTGACCTCGCCGGAGAGATCGCGGACACCCGGAAATCCGGCGATGTTCCCCCCGGAGCCCACCCAGACGGCCTGGAGGAACTGGTTCAGCAGCCGGGACTGCCGGCGGCGCAGGCTGGCGGTGACGATCTCGGTGGCCCGCCTGGTGCCCTCGACCGCGAGCGCGCGCGCCGCGTCGATGCCCTGGCTGAAGCCGTCGGCGATGGCCGAGGCGTTCACGGCGTCGAGGACACCACGGCCGTCCTGCGTCAACGCCGTCGAGATGATTCTGATATCGGGGGAGCGGTCCCGCCGCTCGATCATCGTGGCGAGGCCGTCGGCATCGGTGAGCAGGGTGTTGGCGGTGCCCGCCTCCGCGGCGAGGCGAACGTGGGCGTCGCCCGCGTTCCGGTACCGCCCGATGCTGAAGACGATCGGCTCGCGGTCCTCGACGAGGGCGACGTCCCGGACGAAGTAGTCGACGTCCCCGCCGAACTTCAGGTACATGAAACGCTGGCCCGCGGCCGCGTCGTCCGGCCAGTCGAGGACAAAGTCGGGCATATATGAATGATTGAAGTACCCGGTGTCCCGGATCTGTACGGAGGAATCGGTCGCCTGTATTTCTCTGGCGACGACGGCCTTGATACTGCCGATACTCTCCTGCGTGCTGGAGATGCTCAACGCGGCTTCCAGCTCGGCGGCGTAGGTCGGGGTGGTCACCTGGCTCCCCTCTCGGTGCCGATGCCTCGAAGTATATTCAGGTTTTCGGCGGAGATGACCAGCTTCTCCTGACGCTCCGAGAGTACGATGATCCACAGGCGCTCCGCGACGCTCTCGCAGGTCTCGTCCGAGACGAGGCTGCCCTCGTGGTCGCGCGGGCAGCCGAACACTCTCCGATGATGCGTGAGGACGGCCGACCTGACCTCGTTCGGTGAGCAGAGGTCCGGCCAGCGGGTCACCAGGAACGGCGCCCAGGTGATCCACATGAAGTGGTCGATGCGGGCCGGCTGCAACGACAGCGCCCGGTAGCACTTCGCGAGAAACTCCACGTAAAGCGTTCCCTGGTCGTGATGGCCGTTGTAGAACTTCGACTCCGCGACGAACTCGTGGCCCTGGAACTCGCCGCCGAGCAGCACACCGCCCAGGTCGTAGGAGAAGCCGCGTCCGTCCGCCCACTGGTAGCTCAGTTTCGCGACCGCCACCGGTTCCGGGGTGACGTAGTAGACGTTCGCGCGGGTCGTGGCCTCGAGCCACAGTTTTGCCCGGCGGGCTCCGTCGGCTCCGCGTAGGTGCAGTTCCTCCCCCGCCATGGTCGCGAGGCTATCGAACCCGATCATTCGTGGGTCATCGCCGCGTGTCGGTAGCGATGGGACTCGTCCGGGGGCGGCCGGTTCGTAGAGTCTTCATTATGGCGTCGGTGGAGGAGAGCACTCGGATCGACATCTGGATCTGGTCCGTCCGGCTCGTGAAGACGCGGACGCAGGCCGGAGATGCCTGCCGCGGCGGCCACGTCCGTCTCAACGGCGAGCGGGTGAAGCCGGCGCGCATGGTCCGCGCCGGCGACGAGGTGCGCCTTCGCCAGGCCGGCCACGAACGCGTCGTCGTGGTCACCAAGGTCCTCACCAAGCGGGTGGGCGCCGCCGTGGCGGCGGAGTGCTACATCGACAACAGCCCGCCGCCCCCGGAACGCCTTCCGGTGATGGCGGTTCGCGACCGCGGGACGGGACGTCCGACCAAACGCGACCGCCGCGCGGTGGAACGCCTGCGCAACCGCTGAGCGGCCGCGGCGGCCCGGCCCGGCTCGGTGGTCAGGGCTCGGTGGTCAGGGCTCGGTCGCGATCCGCGCGGCGAGGGCCCGGGCGAGATCGTCCATCGTGCCCTCGGGCACCCATTCCGCGGCTGGCCGGCGGAGATGGGTGAACACCGCAGGGCCCTGTTCGTCCGTCGGCAGGCCGTGTGCGCGGGGCACGACATGAACGTGGAGATGGGTGAATCCCGCCGCCTCGGAGAATGCCGCGACATATGTTTTCGCGCACCCCGTCACCTCGATCAGGGCCCGGCTGAGCCGCCAGGTGACGAGACCCAGCTCGGTGGCCTCCGCCGCGTCCAGCTCGGCCACCGTGGTGATGTGGCGGCGGGCGATGACGACCAGCCATCCGGGCAGCGCGCAGTTGATCGCGTGCGCGACCCGCCAACCGGTGCCGACGAGGATTCGTTGCCACGGCGGCAGATCATTGAGCGCCGCATTACCGCCGCAGGAGTAGCAGTCGTCCGTACCGGAATCCTGGACGGGCTCCATGGCGGTGACTGTAACGCCTCCGCCGTGGAGAATCGATACCCGCGACGTCGGCCCGCTGCTCGGCGGAAGGTCACCGGGCATCCAGGTATGCCCTCGCGGCGCGTTTCGGGGCCCGCAGCAGCCAGGCCTCGACGACCAGCTCGTCCAGCTCCTCGACGGAGATCCGGTCGAGGCGGACCAGGACCGCCGGGTAGCCGTCGAAGTGCGGGACGGTGAAGAAGACCGCCGGGCTGTCGGCGATCAGCGCGTTCTTGACTCCTTCGTCGGCGACGCGCACACCCAGGACCGGGCCGTCCGGCGCTTTCTCGCCGCGGGCGGCGAACGCGGCGAGGTCTGTTTTCCGCAGGGGGCGCTCCCACACGAAGCCCTTGTCCCGTACCCGCCACGAGGCCGAACCGTATGAGGGGCTCTCGTTCGTCTCGGGCAGCGCCAGCGCCAGCCGGCGCACGTCGTCCCAGGTCGCCATGGCCACACCGTATGCCCGCGGTTCGGTCACGTCGCGGAAAAGACAATCGCCACGGGTCGGGGTGATCCGGAGGGATAGTGGCCGGCATGGGACGTATCCTCTCGCGGGCGGGGGTGACGGCGACCTGTGTGGCGCTGCTGGTACTCCTGTCCGGATGCGGCGACGACGACAAGCGGGGGATGGGTGACGCGCCCGTCCTGAACCGGCGCGGGGATGACACGCCGGCCGAGGTGTTCAATTTTCCGGATCACTTCGGGAACCTGGCCACGAAATGCGTCGGCCACGGGTACCGGGCCTATGTGACAACCAACAAGGGTGCCCCGTCGAACATCGAGATCGTTCCCGATCCGGAGTGCGCGGCCTCGGACGCGACCCCCGTGCCCTCGACAGGCTCCCTGCCCAATGGCGCTGTTTTAAGGT